>JBBARF010000010.1:0-15023 GCA_040399925.1 Bacteriovoracaceae bacterium | reverse complement strand
TTAACCAGTTTTTTTCTCTGGCCCAAGTCGCCTTTGAGGATAAGGTATTAAACGAGCAAACTCTCAAAGATGTCCTTGAATGGAAAAAAAGCGTAAAATTCCCATGACCGATTTAACTTATAAGAAAAAAAATCTCACATTCTCTAAAATCGATATCGCAAGCCTTGCGAAGAAGCACCCCACTCCATTTTTTCTTTATTCAGAAGAAATCCTGACGAGAAACTATCAGGAATTTTATGACGGCGCCAAAGCGGCTGGAATCAAAAAACCTCTGGTATGTTTTGCTTTAAAATCTAATCCTAATTTAGAGATGCTGAAGATTCTTGCGGCCCTTGGATCTGGAGCGGATATTGTTTCTGGTGGAGAACTCAAACGTGCACTTGAAGCAGGAATACCGGCCAATCAAATTGTTTTTTCCGGCGTTGGAAAAACCAAAGAAGAAATTGAGTACGCACTCAAGCTTTCTAAAGATGGCATCTACTCATTTAATGTTGAGTCTATGGAAGAACTCGAACTCATCAATGAGTGTGCAAGAAAACTGAAGAAATTAGCGAGAATCTGCTTTCGCTTAAATCCCGTTGTTATCCCAAAAACTCACAAGTACATCTCGACTGGAAATAAGACCCATAAATTTGGACTGCTTGAAAAAGACATCCTTGGCTCTCTGAAGAAAAACAAATACTGGAGTCACAGTAAGCTGGTGGGTCTTTCAATCCATATTGGCAGTCAGCTGCTGGATCTTAAGGCCACCAAGAAGGCCCTCATCACTCTCTGTGATGTGGCCTTTAAAACAAAAGCTCCTCTGGAGTTTTTAGATGCAGGAGGAGGTTTGGGTGTGGATTATCACCCTTCTGAGAAGCAGCGCCTTCCATCCATCGAAACTTATATGAAACTCGTGGCTAAAACCCTCGATGATCATTTCTATAAAAAATCTGATCTTAAACCGCGTGTTGTTTTTGAACCTGGCCGCCGGATTGTCGCGAAGGCGGGAATTTTTGTGATGCAGGTGCTGAGAAACAAAATCTCTGAAGATAATCATTTTGTTATCGTAGATGGTGGGATGAACGATTTCATGCGTCCTTCACTCTATGGGGCCTATCACGGTGTTATTCCCGTTAAGGAAGCTAAGGCCACCACCAACTGTCATGTCGTAGGACCTATCTGCGAAACTTCTGACTGCTTCGGTTCAGACCGTAAGCTACCCGCCCTTAAGGGTGGCGATTTGCTAGTCTTGCAGGATACTGGCGCCTATGGATATAGCATGGGCTCAAATTACAACTTGAGAGGTCGTCCTGCTGAAGTGCTGATCAGTAAGAAAAATAAATTGAAATTGATTAACAAGGGTCAGGACTACAAGGACTTGCTCTAGTTACTTTAGATTGAAAAGTTTTTCGGAAATTGGAAATGAAACTCCTACAGCAACTGCATCGTAGCGGCCGACGTTTCCAACTTGGTAACGAGTAAAATCGAGAAATAGAGTCGTAGAACCCCACTTCGTATGAACTCCACCGCCGTACAAACTTCCGTTCTGACGAACACCTTTCTTGCGGATATCATAAACATCCTCCGCAGTCGCCCTACTAGCAGCATTACTAACATCCACACTTTGATTGAGCTGATAGCTTGCGAGTCCACCTCGAATATAAAAAGAACTGAAACTCAATCTTACGGCCCCACCCATCGCTGTCGCATTTTCATTGATGGCATGCTTTTCACCGTCATGCTTGATCTGACCCTTGGCCGAAAGACTTTGATAGATAAACTCTAAACCAAGAGCATCTTTTCCAAATCCAAAAAATCCACCATAAGTCGCTCCCTTAGGACCGACCTTGTATTCTTCCAGAGCATCAGATGTATAGCCGGTATAACCGTAGTTAAGACCGAAATATGATCCAGCAGAAGCTACAGTTGAAAAAAGAATTGATAAAATTAAAAATATTTTCATGGAACAACCAAGATCGAATTAGGAACTGAGAGAACTGATCCACCTATTACTTGCACGAGGGCACCTGCGGAGCTAATTTCTACAATTTGATTAAGTCCTGTATCGGTAACCAAAATGTTTCCGTTCTCACGAACTGCAAGTTTTCCCGGAGAGGTTAGAACGTTTTGATTAATAAAATCCCAGACAACAGTCGTCATTGCAGCACTACTGTACACACGTACGTAATCAGCAGCTCCAGAATAAGCAACAATCACCTGACCAGAAGCATTCTGAATACATCCAGTCGCAGTAAGTGCTCCTAAGCTTGGAGTCGGAGTAGCAGAAGTCGCCGTAGCGGACAGTACACCAGCCGCAGAATATGTTCTAACCGTAGTTGCCGTAACGTTTGAACAAACAATAAAGCCACCAGTCAGCAAGGGATTAAGATCCACAGTGGTTGTTATCAGTGCTGAAGATAATGGATTCCCAACTCTAACTCCAGCAGAAGTAAACTGTTCCAGCGTCGTAGCGCCTTCAAGGACGGACAGTTGACCACCAGTAAGTCTTGCTACACCAGGTAGAGTACCTTGTAGGTTACTATTGGACATAACAACTGAAACAGCTCCGTCATATAAAGCGAAGGCGTTCACAGCATCAAAAAGAGGAGTTCCGTGATCGTAAGTCCAAAGAATCTGATTGTTGAGTGTATCGTACCCGAGAGCATTGAAAACGTTCCCGGAAGTTGCTTCATAATAGAGGGTCGTTTTGTATGTTCCATTACTGCTGAGAAGAATAATTGAATCATTACCCGTATTCGCCACGACTATATCACCAGATTGGATGAGGTTTGCATTATCACTAGAGCTTTCTATAGGAGACTCGTTCTTGAGCAAGCAAGATGAGAGCAGCATCAAGGGAAAAACAAATTTAAGAAAAGGGCTGAGTTTGAGCATAGAAACCTCTCTCTCAATGATAACAAATTATTAACATTTAAGGGGGCGGGCAAGATTGATCAAGTTCTTTGCGAACTGGTTTGGTCGGATTTAAAACAGAGCTTTAACTGCTTGAAAACAAGAAAGGCCGCGATCAACGAAATGATCGCGGCCCTCATTAAAAATTCTAACGATTGGTATAGATCAGAGTTCTAGACACTTCTAGAGAGTCACCGAACTGAGAATTGTTAAGAACCGGTCCTGATACTTTCAAATAAGCTTTGGCGGTTAAGCCAAATTTTCCACCAGTAAGATCAACACCAAGTTTCGTTACATCAAACACTGCAGTTGCACTGTTTTCAGTTGTTGTAAGAACAGTTTCGTTCATCGCAAGCTCGCGATCAAGAAGAGTGATGTCTGAAGCAAGATTACGTTTTTTAACAATGTTCAATGAGAAAGCGATGTTCTCACGAGTAGCAACTGGACCCATTTTAACAGTGAGGCCTGTATCTTCAAGAGAGATCTTAGTCATTGTAAGAGCTTTAAGAACCGGAGCTGCCTCGATCAACTCTGTTGCATAAAGAGCATCAACGAATTTCACAGAACCGTTCATTTGAGCACGGACATCTTGTTTTTTAAGAACAACGAAATAATTTTTTGAACCCACTACAGAAAGTGAAAGATCATCACCGTAGAGAGAAACGATAAATTTTTCTGAAGCAGAAGTCATTACTGTAGCAAGCTTACTAACATCAATCATTACGTTGGCATCAACATCATAATCTTTAACTTCGTAACCAATTCTCACCTGCTCAATGCATGAGTAAGCAACTTGTCTGTAGATTGGTTGTCTATAGCAATTTTGTGGTCCACGAGGTCCGCGTGGTCCGTTACATATAGTTCTATAACCAGCAAATTCAGTGCGGAAACAAGTCGACCAACGATCTTCGTATCTGTATTCAGTGTGAGTTTTTTCACCTTTAAGAATCATTTGAACAGATGGAGTTGAACCATCGTAGATGAATGTTTTAGTTTCGCCAGAGCTTGCGAGGGTGCTGAAAGAAATGGCCAATGAAAGAAGGCCGATTAGCATTTTCATTTGTTCTCCTTAAGAGGGTTATTACTCTTAAAAAAGTACCAAGTGCCAAACACTATGCCAACAGTCTGAAATTTGACGCTTTTTACTGCTGAATCTTCCAAGTCGTCGAGCCATCTGGATTGTCTTTGAGTTCAACTTTTTTGGCCGTTAACTCTTTGCGTATCTCATCGGCCCGGGCCCAGTTTTTTGAAGACTTAGCGGTCTTCCGCTCTTCAATAAGGTTCTCAATCCAAGCTGCATCGATATCAGATCCACCAGTATCTTGCGAATTTTCAAGAAGTTTATTTAGAACTAGTTCAGGATTTTGATGAACAAGACCAATTGAATCCTGAACAAATCTAATCGTCGTGTGAATATGCTTGAGAGAGGCAGCCGAGAGAGAGTCTTTTTGATTTTTTACATGACGAATGAAGGTGAAGAAGTGACCCATTGCACCCGCAGAATTGAAATCATTGGCCAGCTCTTCCATCATTTTTTCAACTGTTCCTTCGATGATGGAATCTGTTTGTGCAGCGGCATTTGCAGAGTAGCCTTTAACCTCAACAACGAAATCATGGATGCGTTTAACTTCATCTATTCCTCGCTGAATAACTTCCTCGGACCACTCGAGTCTGGCACGGTAGTGAACTGTAAGAAGAATATGTCTTAAAACCTGGCCGCCATACTTTTCCGAAAACTTACGGATAGTGATCACGTTTCCAAGAGATTTACTCATTTTCTCAGAACCAAAGTTTAGAAATTCATTATGTGCCCAGGCATTACAGAATGAACATTTATTAGCAGCTTCCGATTGAGCAATTTCATTTTCATGATGAGGAAACATCAAATCCACTCCACCGTGGTGAAGATCTAAAGTATTGCCCAGAAATTTTTTGGCCATCGCCGAACATTCGATGTGCCACCCTGGTCGCCCCTTGCCCCAGGGAGATTCCCAAGAAGGCTCCCCAGCTTTGGCAGGTTTCCATAAAACAAAATCAGCTGGATCTTTTTTACGAGGATCAACTTCAACTCTGTTTCCGTGTTGGAGAGAATCTAAATCTTTTTTAGAAAGCTTTCCGTAATCGGCAAAAGAAGGGACATCAAAGAAAACTTCCCCATCAGTAACATAGGCCGAACCATTCTTAATAATGTCTTCGATCATTTTAATAATCTCGGGCATAGTCTCGGAAACCTTCGGAGTATGAGTCGCAGGTAGCATCCCTAGAGAATTCATATCGGTTTCACACTCTTTGACAAAAAGTGCTGCATGCTCAATAGGGTCTCTCTGATTAAGCTTGGCACGTTCAATAATCTTGTCATCAACATCTGTATAATTACGAACGAAGTTCACTTCATAACCAAAAGACTTCAGAACACGATTGAAGAGATCTCCCACAACCAGTGCACGAGCATTCCCGATGTGAAGAAAATCATAAGTCGTCGGTCCGCAAGAATAAAATTTAACTCTACCTGCTTCAACAGTTTGAAAAACTTCTTTCTTACGAGTCAGGTTGTTGTGAACTTTTAATTCCCGGGCCATTGTCTTCTACCTTAGGCTTTTAGTTGAGAAACTCTTTTCTTAATGACTGAAAGTGGAGTTAACGGAATAAGAAACTTCAGATCCGGACCATGATCCTGACCCGTAAGAGTTGCACGAACTCCCATGAATAAAGGTTTTCCCTTCACTCCCATTTCTTTTTTAACGTGTTCCATCCATCCGTTCATCTGAACTTCCGTCATGAACTCGGTTGTCATGGCATTCACCTGACTTGAGATATATTCAATAATCTTTGGAGTTGTATCCCAAGAGAGAATGTCTTTTAAGGCATCCGTCATCTCGAGATTCTCTTTCAGAATCATATCATTGATGAGTCTTGTAAAATCACTTATAAAGTGAGCATGACCATTTTTAAGAAGTTCGACAGCAGCATTCTTCCATTCGGGAGTTTGTTTATTAAAAAACGTAGTCTCAGGAAGGGCCGCGATCAATGTGATCAGGTGGGCATTATCCATTTTTTTAATATGCTGACCATTCACCCACTTAAGTTTTTCCAGATCATACATCGCAGGACTGGTTGAGAATCTTTCTAAGCTGAACACATCTTTGAGCTCAGACTTATCAAAAATATCTTTTTCAGTCGGGTGAGACCAACCAAGAAGACAAAGATAGTTACACATAGCTTCGGGCAGATAATTTTCATTACGGTACAAGTTCACAGAAGTCGCACCATGACGTTTTGAAAGTTTCTGCCTATCGGCACCAATTAAAAGGGAGACGTGAGCAAACTCTGGAACCTTAGCTCCTAGAGCTTCATAAATCATGAGCTGACGAACAGTATTTGAAAGATGATCTTCTCCGCGAATAACATGAGTGATTTCCATCAGCATATCATCTACAACACAGCAGTAGTTATAAACTGGAAGACCTGTTGATCTCACGATCACAAAATCCCCTACCATGTCTTTAGGATAAACAACTTTGCCCTTAACGATATCGTTAAGAGTGTAGTCTTTTTCTGGAGCGCGGAAACGAATCGCCGCTTTTTCGCCAGCAGCAATACGGGCCTTCGCTTCAGCATTAAATTTAGGATCTTTCCATTTACCGTCGTAGCGAGGATCTCCCCCTTCTTCAGTCACTTTCGCTTTCATGGCTTCAAGTTCTGCTTCAGTAGAAAAATCATAGTACGCGAGATCTTTATCGATCAACTCTTGAGCATATTTAGCGTAAATTTCTAAACGCTCAGACTGACGGTAAGGACCAAACTTGCCTGGTTTATCCGGACCTTCATCATGGATAATGCCCAACCACTGAAGATCTTCGATTTGAAGTTTTTCATATTCGGCTTTTGAACGTTCAAGATCGGTATCTTCGATACGAAGAACAAATGTTCCGCCAATGGCTTTTGAATAAAGATAATTGTAAAGGGCAGTTCGGGCCCCACCAATGTGCAGGTAACCTGTTGGTGAAGGGGCGAATCTAACTCTGACTGTCATAAAAGGAACTCCTCATATTGCGATGAGGATTACGATACACGGGAAGGATAAATTTGTGAACGAGGTTACGGGTAAAGAGCGTCGATTTTCTCTGAAACTGACCCTTCAGGGGCACCAGAAGAAAGTGAGATCTCTTTAACGATCAGCTCTTTACACTGATCCAGCATTTTGCGCTCTCCGAAAGACAGTTTTTTTGTCATTTTCAGAAGGAGCAACTGACGAAGAACATCAGCAATTTCTAAGAGAGATCCAGTCTTAACTTTGAGAGTATATTCACGGTGACGACGGTTCCACGTAGACATATCAACTTTAACATTCTGATCTTGGAGCAATTCAAAAACACCATTGATGTCAGTCGACGGAATCAGCGCGCGAACGCCATCCTTACTGTCTACAGGGATCATGACTTTCATGCCGTTAGAAACGACTTTGATGATGTAGAAACTCTTCTGTTCACCATTCAATTCTTTCGTATCTACGCTGCAAATCTGCCCAACACCATGGCCGGGGCATACAACGTGGTCACCGAGATTAAACATGAGAACTCCTTAGGACTAAAAAAAGGTATCCCCATAGTTATAACGCTCCCCGCTCGACTCCTCCACCCCTTTGAAACTTTTACATGTTTTTCAGTTATTTAAAGACTTTTAGAGGGCCCCAGTGCAGGTAAAAATTACAAGACTGACCCGATAGAAGCACTTAACTCTCCAACCTTGGCCTACCATTGCCCTAAACAAATAGGCAGCGGAGTTTTATGAAGACCTTAGCTTCACTCATTATCCTTCTCTCTTCTTTAAGTGCTTGGTCTGCAAAATGTGACCTCAGACTTAGTGATTCCCGTATTGAGGGAATTAACCGTCAGTTTGATGAAGGTGAATTACGTGGTGAGGATCATTTGATTCAGTTGACCCTGGCCCGCCGTGATCGCGCTGGTCGGGTTGAAATTTGTCTAGGTAAAGATGAAATAGAGAATATTAGCAAAGAAGATTTAAAGGCTACCAAAGACAATATTCAAGCCAATATAACTGCCTTTATTGAAGAATATAGAGTTCAAATTGAATTTGAAATTGCCCATGATCGTATTGGTATGGCGACTCAGATTATGATGGAAAGAGATAAAGAAAGATTACGGGCTGCGAATCTCTTGGCCCTGATAGATTCTTTGATTAAGAATATTTCGTAACCAGAATAAACACTCCAACCGCAATCATAATAGGTCCACCAACAAGACCTAAAAATCCCTCAATTCTCAGCTTTCCGCTTAGGTGCGCTTCTGATTTTGTTGAAAGATACACCTTATCTAATTTGAAGGGTCCACTTGCTGATTCATCAATCGTGAAAAGTAACTTGGCCTTTTTAACAAATTCATTGATCGAGGTTTTTCCATGATCGGCAAGAATTTCAGCTTCAATATCCTTCATCAATGCAGCTTCTTCGGATTTATCCAAAACTAAATTTTTATTTGTATCGTATTGTGACATTTTATTTCTGTCAGACTTCGTTCGTTTAAAGAGGTCTAACATTTTTCGCCTGTAACCTATTTCGCGTGAACCGAATTTCGCTGATCGTTTCGAATTCATAGGAATTTCTCTGTTAGGACAAGAAATGGCCGTTCCTAAAACATAAATGCGTTCGCCATAAGAAAAAACTCTTTCATGGAGACGAAACTTTGATGAAGTAAAGAACGAGGATTTATCATTCGTATCAAGCATAGATGATTTAGTGAGAATGTTTTTAACCTTTTCGGGAAGATCAAAACTTGTATCGTCAAAATTTACAGACTGATGGAAGATATTTTCTTGAAACTCGCACGATGAAAGATCAATGGCTGCTGTATGTTCCTCTCCATCATGAATATAGAGATAGGGAGTCGAATAAAAAGTGTAAAGATGTTTCCAGTTCGAGCTTTTTCCACTTCTAACCAGCTTTTCAAGATTCCAGATGAAAGCGGCACCTTGAACTCCACTTAGTGGAGACTTAATTCCATCCTCGGCCATATTTAAAACTTTGGCTTCGATTTCGACATTGGATCCAATGGCAGCGGTTCCGATTTTTGAACGCGGAATATCTGCCATGCGACGACGAAGTTTGTGTTTAATAAAGCTTTTATAATAGCAGTAACTGCCAACACAAATAAGGGAAATGCCTAATTTAAGGGCGCCATCATCTGCCATATTAAGTATTCATATTGATGTCGAGGTTAGGAAGAACTTTTTCCTCTGCTTTCACTTCAAACATCTGCTGCTGTATATATCCCAACATTCGGGCGAGAAACACATCTGGAATCGATTGAATGCGAATATTGAATACATTCACAGAATCGTTATAAAACTCACGACGATCGGCCAGTGTTTCTTCCAAAGCCGTGAGCCTTGTCTGAATATGCATAAAGTTCGTATTTGATTTAAGATCGGGATAAGCTTCCCCTACGGCCAAGAGACCTTTAATCCCAGCGGTGACCTGATTAAACCCTTCAGCTTTGGCATCAATGGTTGGACCACTTACCATTTTCTCACGGGCGCTCATAATGCGATCAATTTGAGATTTCTCAAATTTCACATACTGCTCACAAATCTTAACGAGTTGAGGAATTTCGTCATAGCGCTGCTTGAGAATCACATCGATATTGGCCCAGGCCTTTTTAATGTTCTCACGACTGGCGACAAGAGCATTATAAATCCCAAAAAACATGATGATCAATCCCATCACGACCAAGAAAAAGACAATGAAGCCGCCAAACATCAACATTTGCATATAATCCCTTTGAGAAACTTGTATGCAATTATTTTAGCAGATTTTGAATTTTTGCAAAGATGGACAAGGACCTCTCAACCTAAAGATGAGAGGTCCTAAGAGGTTTTAGAAAAATACTGAAAATTGAACTAAACGCAGCTCGACTGACTGACGGTACTCTATGTTACTTTTCGTCGTAGAGTTTTGGTTAACGAGGGCGATTTCCGGAGTGTAAGTCAGGTGATTAATACCCCAGTATTTTAGATCGAAACGCTTCCCCAGCGCCAGAGTGACAAGACGGTTCTCATCAGCCGAGCCAGCCGTTCCGTAAGTATGGTTCCACTGCATACCAAGATAGAGTGAGGCGTAAAGTGCGTTCGAGAGATCAGGAATATGGTTCCAGATCACTCCGACTTGAGCACCGTAGTTTTCCTCATCATTTGTTACAGTGGATTTATTGTAAAGAACTCGTCCGCCCAATTGGAGTTGGGGCATTGAAGGCATACTCATGGCATAACCAGCACTCATTGTGGACTGGGAATCATTGTCAGCTGACTGACCTCGAGTTTTAGACTTATTGAAGGCGTACTTCGCTAGAAGGACTGAATCTGCATTGAATTCAATCATGTGTTTTGTTTCTTGAGCGAAAGCCGTTCCTACGAACAGGGCCGTAGCTAGAGCTAGAATGGTTTTCATTTTTTTCCCCTTGGTTGTTACTGTTCGTAAGAATAAGAAGGAAGCGCTGTCAAAGTCTCGCACTTGCGAATGAATTTAGGATAAAGCAGATTTAGAGACAAAAAAAAAGGGCCCCGCTTAAAAAAGCGGGACCCTTATAAAAGCAGTTTAGTCTAGAAGCGGTTGATCACATCATTTCTTTCGAAGAAGTAAGCGATTTCTCTTTCAGCAGCTGTTGCTGAATCTGAACCGTGAACTGAGTTCTCACCAACAGACTTAGCGTAGAGCTTACGAATTGTGCCTTCAGCAGCGTTTGCTGGATTGGTAGCACCCATGAGCTCGCGGTTTTTAGAAACAGCAGACTCGCCTTCAAGAACCATCAACATCACTGGACCAGAAGTCATGAAGTTAACGAGTTCGCCAAAGAAAGGTCTTTCTTTGTGTTCGATGTAAAAGCCTTCAGCTTTTTCTTTAGAAAGTTTTGCGAACTTAGCTGCAGAAACACGAAGACCATTTTTTTCGAAAACAGCAATGATGTTTCCGATATTGTTATCGAGAGTTGAGTTAGGTTTTACGATCGAGAGAGTTTTTTCAATGGCCATTTGGTTTCTCCTTATGGGTTTATTTCTTTAGGACTTCAGCAATTTTTTGACCAAGTTCAGCAGGTGAACGAGCAATCGTTATCCCACATTCTTGGAGTACTTTAAATTTAGATTCAGCCGAGTCATCTTCGCCAGAAATGATCGCACCAGCGTGGCCCATACGTTTTCCTTTTGGAGCAGCGGCACCAGCGATGAAACTCACAACAGGCTTCGTCATATTCGCTTTAATCCAACGAGCAGCATCTGTTTCAGCTGTTCCGCCGATCTCACCGATCATGATCACAGCTTTAGTCTCAGGATCTTTTTCAAAAAGTTCGAGAACTTCAATGAAATTAGTTCCGTTAACCGGATCTCCACCGATACCAACGCAAGTTGATTGACCAATCTCTCTTTGAGTTAATTGATAAACCGCTTCGTAAGTAAGGGTTCCAGAGCGAGATATTACTCCCACATTTCCTGGCATATGGATATGGCCAGGCATGATTCCGATCTTACATTCGCCTGGAGTGATCACTCCTGGGCAGTTAGGACCGATCAGGCGAGACTTCGATCCTTTAAGTGCAGACTTAACTTTAACCATATCAAGAACAGGAATTCCTTCAGTGATACAGATGATCAAAGGAATTTCAGCATCAATACACTCGATGATTGAATCAGCAGCGTATGGAGGTGGAACGAAAATCATGGCCGCGTTAGCGCCTGTTTCTTTTACAGCTTCGTAAGAAGTGTTGAAAACAGGAATGCCTTCATGAACCGTGCCGCCCTTACCTGGAGTTACACCACCAACAACGTTAGTACCGTAGTCGCGTGATTGAAGAGTATGAAAAGTACCTTGTTTACCTGTCAAACCGATAGTGATGAGACGAGTATTTCTATTAATTAAAATGGCCATATTATTTTGCTCCCTTAGCAGCAGCTACAGCTTTAACAGCAGCATCAGCAAGATCACCGGCTGCGGTGATTTTGAGGCCTGATTCAGCGAGGATTTTTTTACCAAGAGCTACGTTTGTTCCTTCAAGTCTTACAACCAAAGGTACTTTTAACGATAATTCTTTAGCAGCATCAACCACACCGTTAGCGATGATGTCGCACTTCATAATACCGCCGAAGATATTCACGAGAATAGCTTTAACGTTTTTATCCTGAAGAATGATTGTGAATGCTTTTTGAACAGTTTCTTTTGTAGCACCGCCGCCCACGTCAAGGAAGTTTGCCGGAGTACCGCCGTGAAGTTTCAAGATATCAAGAGTCGCCATAGCGAGACCTGCACCGTTAACCAGACAGCCGATGTTTCCATCAAGAGAGATATATGAAAGACCAAATTTACCAGCTTCAAGTTCTTGAGCTGATTCTTCTGTAACATCTCTCATCGCTTCGATTTCAGGGTGTCTGAAAAGAGCGTTGTCATCGAAGTTAAGTTTTCCATCAAGAGCAAGAACATCCCCGGTCTTCGTTGTAACGAGTGGGTTAATTTCTGCAATTGAACAATCTTTTTGAATATAGAGCTGATAGAGGCTTTCGAAAAACTTGATCGCCTTATTCAACGTCTCACCTTTAAGACCGAGAGCGTACCCAAGTTTACGACCGTGAGCTGAAGTGAATCCAGTAGCTGGATCAATATGAGCTTTAACGATTTTCTCTGGAGTATCATGGGCCACTTTTTCAATGTCCATTCCGCCTTCAGTTGAAACCATGAACGCCACTTTACCTGCTGTACGATCAAGAACGATCCCACAGTAGTATTCATGATCAATGTCACAGCCCTGCTCAACCAAAACTTTCAGAACTTTTTTTCCTTCCGGACCAGTCTGGGGAGTGATGAGTTGCATGCCAAGAATTTCTTTAGCGTATTTTTCTACTTCTTCTAAAGAGCGAGCGAGCTTAACTCCTCCACCCTTACCGCGACCACCAGCGTGAATCTGAGCTTTAACCACCCAAATTTTTCCGTCTAATTTTTTCGCAACTTCGACAGCTCCAGCCGGAGTATCTGCAACATCACCTTTTAACGTGGCGATGTTAAACTGTCGCATCAGGACTTTGGCCTGGTACTCATGAACATTCATTTGCTCTCCTTAAAACGGTAAAGAATATGGGACATTATAGTCAGTTTGCAGGCTCTATCAATCAAAAGGTCTTGAAAAACTCGTAATAGGGAAGGCATGATAGAGGCGCAGGAAGTCAAACTTACCATGGTGGTCCTATGAAAAAATATTTTGCGCTACATCCGGCCATCTTTAAACTTGATGGTGGAGCTATGTTTGGAATTATTCCTAAACCCCTTTGGTCAAAGGCCATTCCCGCTGACGAACTAAATCGCATTCAGTTGAGTCTGCGTGTCATCTTAATTCAAACCGCAAATCGAAATATTCTGATCGATACCGGAATTGGTGATTATCATGGAGAAAAATTTGATTCCCGCTTCGCCATCGAAGGTGAAAAAAATCCGCTCATTAAAATTTTAAAAGATGGCTTTGATTTAAATCCTGATGATATTACAGATATGGTTATCACCCATCTGCATTTTGATCATGTGGGTGGTCTGGGCGGTATGTCGGGTGCTCCCCAAGAGCTTTTCCCAAAAGCCATGCTGCATCTTCACCGTCAACATTATGACTACGCTTTAAATCCGACACAACGTGATAGTGGATCCTTTCAGGCCCAGTACTTCAAACCCCTCATCGAAAAGGCCAGCAGCGAAAAAAGAGTTCACTGGCTGGATTCAGAAGAGGGCGAAATTTTGGCTGATGGGAGTGATAAAATATTTTTTCGTTGCTCTCATGGACACACACCTTGGCTAGTGCATCCCTATGATGAAAAATTTATTTATATGGCCGATCTCGTACCGACTTCGCACCATGTGCCGGTTCCTTGGGTCATGGGCTACGATATTTCACCGGGTATTACAACATTGGATAAGATGCGTTTTTATAAGTTTATCTCAGAAAAAAATCTCACTATGATTTTTGAGCATGATATGAATTTCTGGGGCGCCAAAGTCGTTCTTAAAAGTCCGGAAGATGCTTTGGCAGCAGAAAAATTTAGCGCGAACGGTCCTCAGACACTTGAATTATCGTTTGATTGAGATTTTCTTTTAATTTTTTGAAAACACTCTTGGTATTAGCTTCGACTTCATTGAGCTTTGCCCGCTTCGGATTTTTTAACGTTTGAAGATTTTCGATAATTTTCATCGATTCAAGGCCAATATTTTTTGATGAGAGTCTGACTTTAGGCTCGTAGTTCTTTTTAATCCCAAAGTTTCTATAATCGGCTTCATGTAGTTCTTTAAAATACTTTTCATTAGAAATAACAAAGTTGGTCAAGACGCTCCCAAACTTGCGAGTGTAGGCATCAATCATGGGCTTCAGATTTTTTGAAAATTTACGATCATCTTTTTCAATAAAGTCGAGAAAGTGCTGTTCAATTTGAAGAGTAATCGCGAGCAGAGTCTGAAATTTTTGTTGGATGTCCTGCCAAAAAAGTTCTTCTGCTCCTTCAGTTTTAAGAGCTATGGCCTGTTTCTTTTTAGAGAGCTTCTCCAGAATGCGATAAAAGTCTCTCGCCCCTTTAGGAAAGAGAACGACTTTAGTACGCCCTACATAAGACTCATCAGGCGGAGTGTTCAAATTGCCTATTTTTGGTACCAGACCATCCCACTCACACCCACTCGCCTTCACATCCATCTCATAGAGACCCGGAATAATTTTATTACCGGCAATAAAATCAAAAGTCGAGAACTCAACCAAGTGGCCAATGAGTTTCCCCTTACTTCGCATCGAGACCTTATCATCGACCATTGAAAGAAGTTTGCCTGGAATGGAGCGGAAACTTGCTTCAACATCACACTTCTGAAAACTTTCGGTCACTAGCCAGATATGAGAAAGATCCGTTGAAAGATATTCTTTAAAAAAAATGTCTTTATCCCAAGACTCAAACTGAAAGTCTGAAATCAATCTCTGATAAAGCTCTGGACTCATACGAGGAGGCCTGTGAATCGAAAATGTTTCCCGAGATTTTAAAAACTGCCGCCCGCCTAATGCACTGATGAACAGGAGCAGAGCAGCTAAAACCGGAGTGCGTTTACACCA
>JBBARF010000009.1:0-54111 GCA_040399925.1 Bacteriovoracaceae bacterium | reverse complement strand
CTTTCTCACCCCTCCACATCGTTCCGAGGAGTTCAGCTTTTGTCTGACCTTTCAAGTGAAGGATAATAAGTGAGGTTTGGAAATTCTGAAGGAAGGGAACATCTAAAAGTTTTTCAACGAGGGCTCGCAAGGAGTGAGACTCGGCAGAAATAGAATTAACTTTTTTTATAATCTCATCCCACAAATCTTTGACATTTTCGCCAGGATTCAGTGAAACTTTAGAGAATAGTTTTTTTTCAATCGACTGCGTGGTTTTGATGAAAGAACCAAAAGTTTCCATCTCATCAGATCTGGTTAATGTATTTTGAGAGAAACCTTTAAGAATGCGCTGGATATTTTTTCCGTAATATGGGAAGTCGCAGTGATCACCATCTGGAAAGTTTACCCAGAGTCTCTCCCCTTTTTTCATGAGCGCGCATTTCGCCTCCCTTGAATCGACAAGCTTAAAAGAACTGAGATCTAAATTAAGTAATTGAATTTCAGCCAGTACTTCTGAATCTAAAAAAAGAGTTAAGTGTTGAGCAGACGTTTCGTCTGAGGGATAAGATCTATTTTCCACTGAGTTAAGTTATCTTTTAATTCGTACTTAATCAAATCTTCTAGGGCGAAAAGATCTTGCTTCTGCTGCGCCTGGACCACACCCTTAAGAATGAAGAGGAGTTGGATGTGAGATTCTTTGATCTCCATGAAAATAGAATGCTTTCTGTTCATCATGACTTTAGAAATGAGCGTCGTAATTTCTACAAACTGACTTACATCTGATGTCAGACTCATCAGTTGGTTGTTCCAGATGTATTCGCGTTCTGGAGTGAGATCGGCCACTGAATTTATTTTAGAGAATATATCAGACAACAATTCCTGTGAAAGGACTATTGCTTGAGCCAAAAAGTCATGGCTCAAACCGGTTGAAGATGGAGATGTCATCCCTGACATAAAGTTCATCCTTGATGGTTATCATCAAATGTTAACTTCGTTCTTCGATAATGTCACAGAAAAAAGTTCGTCCAGTGCCTGAAGGGCCTGGAACTCTTCGCTGTAAACCATAAAAGTATTTTGGGATTGCTCTAAGAGTGTAGAACCATCATTCTGCCCCTTTCGAATACGATAAAAATCGAGGAAAGGACGAAGGAATGAATGAGACTGAGATATCTGGTCGGAGATAGTTTCTACCTCTTTTAAATTCTTCATGTGACCCTGGATTTTTTCAGAGTCGGTGGTCGCCGATCGGGCTTCTTTTTGAATTGTATCTATAGAGCTCATGGCGTAACGATGAAGTTGTTGGAACTTATTTAAAACCACTTTATTGGTCTTTAAGAGTTCTAGTTGCGATTCAGAACAACGGATCACATCAAGATTGGTATCAAAAAGATTCAATAGATAATTCCAAAGGACTACATGGGACTGATAGAAAGGATAGTTATCATCGCTATCGTTCAGCGCCTTAAGAAATGCTCCAAAGATATTCTCATGCTCGATCCGGTAAACGGAATAAGAAAAGTCATCCGGTAGATGACGTTTCTGGATGAAACATTCGACCAAGGGTAAAAGAACCTTAGATTCTAATTGTTTCTCACGTGAGCTAACAAAGTAATGACCTTGTTGATAGGGAAGAAGATTAAGACCTTGAAAAGAACTACCGAGATAAAGCCCCAAGGCTCCACCCTCACAAAGTTTTAATGCTTCGAAAGTTGCAGGGCCTATATAAAGAACACTTGATAGATCCTCAACAACATCAATTTCGGATATATCTTTGAGTGCGAGGAAGGGAAAACTTTTGCTAATTTCTTTAATGAGTTTTTCTTGTTCTTCAGCAGGGAAAAGATCTGGTCGAAGCGTTCCGAATGCTATGGTCTTGATTGGAGATTCTTTCCGCTGGGTATTAGGGTACCCCTTTAGACCCAGAATATTTTTAAAAATATCCTGCATATGAAAAGTTAGAAATGGGGCACGTGCTTTGAGAGTTAAAAGATACGAAGACCAGAGTCCTGTAACACTCAAAACACCTTCTTGCTTAAAGGGACCAATTTTGTGTTCAGACTTAATTTGTGAATGAAAATCCCAAGCCGAATCTGTTAATGAGAAATTGATTGATAAGTCATAGCTCTCTTTAAGAACTGAGGCTTTATCAATTGTTAGTCCTGGTATTGTAGGAGCGGTATCATTAAAAACCTGTTTCAGAGATTCAAATGAAGTCAGAATGGTAAGTTCAAATTCATGCAGGGCCTGACGATTTCTTTCAAGGACCTGCAGCGTTTCGAAAAGAAAGTAAGCCTCATCCAACTGGATGATGAGGAGCTTTTTTGGTTTCATTTTACGTCGTTAAGATTATATCCCTTGATATTCTCTTTCTGCCTGTAGGTCTTTTCAATTTCTGAGCGTACTTCTCCCTGGAATACCTGAAGACGTACAATGAGTTGCTCATCAAGTTTTTTGATATATTCAATCTGGCGGTTAAGCTCCAGTTTTTTGTCTTCCTGAACATCGTCCCAATTCACTTGTTTTGAGATCTGATCTACAACCTGGAGGAGTCGATCTCTGTTACTTGTGAAAGCTTCGAGCTCAGGCCCACCTTCAATCTTTGAATTTAAAATGGCTTCCGTCATGAGGATGCCTTTCATGAGAAATTCTTCAAAAAGAAGGACAAGTTTTTCCATTAAGCGCTCTTTGTTGCTGAGTTTTGAGTTTTAAGAGTTTTGATGGCCTCTGTCCAACCATCATAAAGAGTATTCAAAACACGTAGACAGCCTTCAAGATGAGACTTCTCGATTTTGATATTCGCTTGTGTACTTGAATAAAGAATATAGTCGTAGAGTGAAGCTAATTCCTTAGCTACGTCTCCGCCTACTTCAAAATCAAGACTGTTTGAAAGTTCAACGACGATATCCTGCATTTTGCCGATATATTCGCCTTTCTTTGCGAGATTTTTTTGTTCAATAGCCTCAATACCTTTCTTGCAGTTTTTTATCGCTGCTTGATAGAGCATTAGCAAGATTTGTTCCTTGCTGGCCGTTTCTACTGATGTCTTTTTATATGCACCTAAACCGTAGCTCATAAGACCCTCCTCCTATGTCGACTTTCATTCTATCCTAATTGTTGTGACTGTTGCATACCGGCAAGACCTGCTCCCTGACCTTTGATTCGAGAAATTGTCTCTTCTAGTCGGGCAAATTTTGCTTTCAGAATCTCTTCTTTTTGCGTAATCATGCGCTGACGATTAGCAATCTGACGATCAATCTGATTAATTGAACTTTGTAGTCCATTTTTTCTTGAGCTTAAAACACCACTTGGATTGGACAAGAGACCTTTGGCCGTTTCATCCAGTACATCGATGAAGCCGTTAACCTTACCGCCGCTTGGTGAGTAGACTCCAGTCAGGGTTTGTGAAACAGCTTTATAATCTTTGGCGAGCATCGCTTCGAATTTCGCCTGATCTAATTTTAATTTACCATCACGCTGGAAAGTCACACCAAGGTCACCCATTCGAAGAGGACCAGCGTGAGTTGCCACAGTATGAAAGACAGCTGAACGAAGGCGACTTTCAAGAGTCATCAGAGATGAGTCACCACCAAGAGTTCTTGAAGTATCAGTTTTTTCATCGAGCGTGTTCTGCTCTTTAATGAAAGTCAGGACCTTATTTATGTTCTCAATCAGATCATTGATTTTTCCACCAATTTTCTGAACGTCTTCTTTAATTTCAATATTAATTTCTTCGCCGATCTTGGCTTTTTTAAGATCGATTGTTACGCCCGGAATAAGCTCGGTAATCTTATTTGATGGTACCTCAATTTCAAATCCATCCAGCTTAACTTTGGCATCCTGAGCAGGACGTTCCTGATCAAAATATAAATCAACTTCACCATCTACTAAGTAAAGGTAGGGAAATTCAGCTTTATTATCATCACCAGTTTCGGCCATAGAAATCATCAGACGCCATGGCTCGTCTTCGCCTTTACCGTCATTCACAACGCTTGCACGCATGCCGAGATCTGAATCAGCGTTAATGAGTTTTGCAATCCCTGTTAAGCTGGCGCTTTTCTCATCAACGTAAATTTCTTTCTCTTCACCATTCGGCATAACGGCCCGAATGTATCCAACACCTACATAGGTTTTATCTTTGTCTTCAACACCATTACTGATGGCAGAGGATTTTTGAGCGAGCTGGGTAACTTCAAGTTGGTATTTGCCTGGTTCGGCGATGTTCTTGTCAGCATTGACGGCGATATTAGGATTCTCCCCCGTATTAATTGAGAGTTCTCGAAGGCTACGCGCATTTTTATTTTTTAATACTTCACCACGCATGGATTCAACCAATGCCATAAGCTGACCCACGAGGGCCTTCTTATCACTGATCTTCCCCTTACGTTCTTCCATTTGCTTGATTGGAATTTTCTCAGCTTCGATGATCTGCTGAACGATATCTTTGGGGAGTCCTGAATTTATGGAACCAAAGGCGATTCCCAAATATCCTCCATGTAATCAGACCAAGGTGGTCAGAGATTTCATCATGAAATCCTCTCTCAAGATTAGCATGGGACATAGTTGATGCAAGTGGGAAGAAAGTGAGCTACCCTTGGAGGAACGCTTGAAATGGAAAGGAGAAAGAAGGTGAACAACTCCCTCTTTCCCCTTTCGAAGTATAGTCAAAAGGTGAGACCTTAAAAGATCTAAAGTCCCACTAATCTTATCGGGTATTATGGAAAATACTTTAGAAAAAAACTCAAATATCATCTGGGAAAAGTCCAAGTTCTTTGTAAATCGGGCAGTTATATACTTCTCGTTTTTACTCCTCCCAGTATGGATCCAGAAAACTCTGGAAGTGAATATCTTCGTCCAATCCCTGATGATGATGCTCTACCTGTTGTTTATGATGGGGCAATGGTACCTACTAGGTAAAGAGATCGATCACCGCTTAAAAATCTATTTTAGGGCCAATTCCTCCATAGACCGGATTCTTTACCGAGTGATCATCGGGAACGCCACCATGATGTTGATATTTAACCTCATGTCCTTCATTCCCGACTCTGTCGTCCGCCATTTTTTCTGGGGCTTCTTTGTGGTGGTGGGGCTTTTCTATTCCTGGCCTACCCGCGGGAAGATTATTGAAGAATCAATTACGGCCCAGTTTAGTGAATACAAATATCTCGATGCTTTCGAGAAGACAGTGTTGTTTCTCACTGTTGCAATGTTCTTTGCTTCAATGCCAAGTTTCCCTTTTTTAAGTAATCTTGAAACATTCAAATTACTGGTGGATCCTGAGGAGAAAATGAATGTTCAGCTGTGGAACTATCTGCAAATGAACTTCTTTCCGTTTCAAAGATTTCCCCATCTGGTGAATTTGGGCTGGAGTATGCATTTGTACTTCGTGAGTTTTGGTTTATATCTGATCGCCTTCTACGGAATTCTGAGATTTTTCATTTCAAGACGACTTTCAATTCTCGGACTTTTTGCCCTCGTTTCAACCTGGTCATTCTCTGTATTCTTAAAAAAAGATATCTACTCCTGCGCCACGACGACCTATTCCATTCTCTGGGTATGGTCGATCCTTTGGTGTATCAAGAGTTCCACTTACCGCTCTGGTTTGATGTATGGACTCCTTTGCTACACAGGTGTGGTCCTAAACTATAACCACATCTTTCTTTTCCCGATTGGTCTGGCGCTGCTCTACTATTCATTCTTAAAAGAAAGTACCGAGTGGTACCGCCAACAGTTTGTGAAATACACTTCACTGGGGATGTTTCTGATTGTGGCGACACTCATTACTCATATAGATTTGAGATTTTTTGAATCTGCGATGAGTTGGTCGCAGTTGAATGGATACCTATCTTCTCTATTGAAGAGAAAAGCTTTTTACTCATTATCATTCATCGGTATTGTGACTTTATTCATCATGATCTTGAGACCCAAACGAAAACTTCTGGCCTCTCTCACCATCGATACATTGCGTTTAAAAGAGCTTTCTTTTCTTGCATTATGTTTGGTCGTCTTAAGTTTGTTAGTAGAAAAAGATCTAACCCAAAGTTTTGGGATGTTATGGTTTGTAGTTTTTCTTTGTATTTTGCCTCTGGAATGGATCTTTCAAACTATTAGTCGACTCAGGTCACGTCGTAATTTCATTTACGCTCTTTACGTTATTGTATGTCTTCTCGATTCTCATTTTGAGGGAAGAATTCGCATGGTCTACAACTTCTACAAATCCCCACCTGATGTTATTGAGCTTTTAAACCGCTAGGTAATAGTGGCCTCTTTTGCTTTGTCAGATAGAGGTTAAGATCTCAATTTTACTTACTTTCTTTAGATTTGTTTTGCAGCAAATTTAGAAAGCTTGTTACAATTATAGGCAAGAGACGGAGGGAATTATTCCCTCTTTCGGCATCAAGGAGGACTTTTGTACAAGACACCCTTAACGGCCACTGCTTTCAAAGATTTTTCAGCCTCTTATCAGCATTTTATGTCTCAACAAACCCCATCACCCGATCAAGCCTTTGTTTATGTCGACGCCGCCGGTGTAAAGCTTGTGACTAGTGTGGTGGATGAAAAGCACACAGCCGACGATGGAGTTTTCGCACTTTCAATGGCCGGAGACGGCTGGATGGAGATGTTGGCCCTCTTTGAGGCAAGTTAATAAGTTTTGGGGAAAACTATTCTAGTCAACCTTTATTGAAAAATAAGATAGAAGGGGAACTCAGCGTTCCCTTTTTTTATGTCACTGAAATAATTACTATAATAGGGTTCTAGGAACTCTATGCTTCTTACACTCAAATAAATGTTCTTGTGGAAAACTAGGTTGTATTTGTGGATAAAAAACTATTATTGACGAAATCTTTGGCCGAATACCTGTATTTTTCTCTTCATGACGTGGAGCAGCTCATAAATCGCTTTCCAAAGGCGCCGGGAAAAAAGAAAGCCGATGGATCGATGGTGACGGAGCTGGATCTTGAGCTCTCCTTAATGATTGAGAAGATAGTGGTCGAACAATTTCCGGATCATATTTTTTATTCCGAAGAGAAATTCTCAGAATGGGGATTTCCATTGATTGCCGTGGATCCTCTTGATGGCACTCGCGAATATATGGCCGGGCGTCCGGAATGGGCCTTATCAGTCGCTCGATTTTTAAAAGATGAATTCATCGGAGAAGGTTGGATTTATAATCCACTCACTAAAGAACTCTACTGTGAAACGAGTCACGTGCCTCATGCGGATAAGAAAATTTTTTACGGTGAAGTTTCGAGGTCAGAGTGGGAAAAAGGATTATTTAATTCTGTTTCATCGGCTCGATTTAATATTAAACCCATGGGAAGTATTGCCTACAAATTGGGCCGTCTTTCAGCACATAAATTAGATTTTGTTGTGAGTCTTCAACCAAAAAATATCTGGGATATTGCAGCCGGAACTATTCTCGCTCAAGCTGCCGGCTATCAGTTTTATTCTCAAGGTAAAAAAGTGACGAAGGTTGAAAAGTATTACCGGCCACCACTTATTTGGTGCCGCGAGGAGATTTACCAGGAACTTTCCGGGCTGTTTCCTTAGAGGGACAGAGATCTTTTAAATCACACAGATCACATTGAGGCCTTCGCGCGATACAAGTTCTTCTTCCGAGAAAAATAAGCAGATGAGCGAGATCGGTCCAGGTTTCGTTGGGAAAGAGTTTGATGAGTTCTTGCTCAACCTTAACTGGATCTACTTCTTTAGTAAGACCTAAAAGCTTTGCGGTCCGTTTCACATGAGTATCGACGACTATGCCGGTGTTAATATTGAAGGCATTTCCTAAAACAACATTGGCGGTCTTTCTTCCGACTCCCGCCAACTCACTTAACTCTTCGACCGTTTTGGGAACTTCGCCTTTGTGCCGTTCAATTAATTGTTGAGCGCACCCCAGAAGACTTTTACTTTTATTTCTAAAAAAATTAATCGATTTAATCAATTCTTCCACGTCTTCTAGTTTGGCTTTCGAGAGACTTTTAGCAGTAGGATATTTCTTAAAAAGGGCAGGGGTGACCATGTTCACACGTACGTCTGTACACTGAGCCGAAAGGATAGTAGCCATGAGAAGTTCATAGGGATTACTATGGATTAATTCGCAATGGGCATCGGGATACTTCATTTTCAATCGGTTGAAGATCTCAATGGCTTTTTCTTTTTTTTTCATCCTCAAAGGTTACCAAAGTTGGCCTATTAGCACAAAGCTTGCTAATTAAGGGCATGGGAAATTTTAAGGTCAAAGATCACTATTTTGATAAGGCAAAGAAGGAGAACTTTCTTGCCCGAAGTATTTATAAACTCGAAGAAATTGACGAGAAATACAAGATTTTAAAACCCGGTATGACGGTTGTTGATTTTGGTTACTACCCTGGTTCATGGATTCAATATACGAGTAAAGTTATTGGAGACGAGGGGAAAGTAGTGGGGATTGATATTCAGGAAGTGAATAAGAAGCTGGCCGGTGTGAAGAACGTCCGAGTTTACCAAAAAGATATTTTTGATATCCACGACCTATCTCAACTAGATGTCACCGGCCCATTCGATGCAGTTTTGTCTGATATGGCGCCAAGCACCACAGGAATAAAATCTCTCGATCAAGACCGAAGTTTAAATTTGGTTGAATCTGTTTTTGGAATTCTTCCCCGATTTCTCAAAAATGGCGGGAATTTCTGCATAAAAGTTTTCGATTCCCAGCATGCTCAGAATTATCTCAAAGAACAGAAAAAATTATTTAATGAATTCCACTATTTGAAGCCAAAATCTACCAGAAGTGTCAGTAAAGAATTTTTTGTCATTGGAAAGAACTTTAAGGCATAATGATCCAATGGTTTTCAAGGATTTAAACCGAGCACGTATGCTCACCGTAGGCACTGCCCTTCTAATGACACTTACATCGACAGGTGCGTGGGCTAATCTTAATTTCATTAAAGACAACACATTTTTCACGCAAACGGCTCCACAGGTTGTTAAGGCGATTGAAGCTAATCCTGAGTTCAATCTTATCCTTGGTAAGCACCAAAGCTGGGAACAGCAGATTGATTACGATAGTTCACGCTACCAAATCAATTATACGTTTAACGATGAACTTGAAACTTTCATCAAAAAGCAACTTTCGCTTTATCGTCCTGACTATACTTCAGTTGTAGTGCTGGATAATGAAACCGGAAATGTTATTGCAGCTGTAGACTACGCTCGTGCTCAAAATGTTTTTGGAAGAGATATCGCTTTCTCCAATACCCATCCTGCAGCCTCGATCTTTAAAGTCATTACTGCTTCAGATCTTTTAGAAAATACTCATATTAAAACTGACACTGAATTTCATTTTACCGGTCGCTCAACAACTCTTTATCGTCACCAACTGAAAGAACCGCCCAATCGTCGCTGGGTTCGTCGCTTGGATCTAGAGAGAGCTTTTGCTACTTCTAATAATGTTATTTTTGGTCGTACCGCGATTGAAAATCTTACTCCAGCAGGGCTTAAAAAAATGGCGGAGAAGTTTGGATTCAATAAGCGTTTAGTTGAAGGTGTAAATCTTCCTGCGTCGGTTTTTGTCATGGCCCAAGATCAGTACAATCTGGCAGAGCTTTCTTCAGGACTTAATACAACAACTCTTATGAGTCCCGTTCACGGTGCGGTAATCGCATCGGTTGTTGCCAATGGTGGAGTCCTTCGTTATCCGGTCGTTATCAAATCCCTGGAAGGCTCTACAGATAAAAAAGTTATTTATCCTCCAATAAAAAAAGATGAGCAGGTTCTCACTTTGCATTCAGCTGAGGATTTAAGAACTCTCTTTATGGCAACAGTTGCTAGTGGAACGGCGCGATCCTCTTTCAGACGTAGTCAGTACCTCCTGAACAAATTAGAAATCGGTGGAAAGACTGGAAGTATTACTGGTGGTGAACCGAGAGGTAAACGCGACTGGTTTGTAAGTTACGCCAAATCCCTTGAAGATAAATCGGATAAGGGTATTTCTATTTGTGTAATGATCGTGAACCAGAAGAAGTGGTACATCAAGTCTCCACTTCTAGCCAAAAACATCATGGAGTACTACTACTCCCACTTCTATCCAAAAAAATTATAAGTAAAAGGCGGCATATATGGACGAAAACACCACCCAACCTCAAGATATAGTAACTCCTGAAGTAGCTACGCTTCCTGGTGCCAGTAAGAAAGATAAGTTTATTAAGGAAGTTAAATCCTTCACTCTGATCATTCTCTCTGTTTTAGTTTTTCGTTCAGTTCTCTTTGAACCATTCAAAATTCCTTCTGGTTCAATGATCCCAACTTTGCTCATTGGTGACTTCATTCTTGTGAATAAATTTTCTTACGGTTTTAAAGTTCCATTCAGTGATTGGTTTACCGATCCTGTTTATATAACAGGTCCAAGTACTCCTGAGCGTGGCGATGTTATTGTTTTCAAATATCCCAAGGATACAAACCTTAATTACATCAAGCGAGTCGTTGGTCTTCCTGGTGATACTGTTGAAGTGATTGATAAAGTTGTTTACGTGAATGATAAGCCTATCGAAACCAAAGAAGTCGACGGCAAAGAAATCATGGAAGACATGGATGAACGGTATAAGTCTTATGACTTTAAATTCATGGAAACTAAAACTGGAAATGCCACACACATTTCTCAAGTTGATGTGGGTAATGAGTACTTTGCTAATTATTATAAATTTACAGTTCCGAAAGATAATTATTTTGTGATGGGTGATAACCGTGATTTCTCTGCCGATTCACGTCGTTGGGGTACGGTTCCGTTTGGACATATTAAGGGGCGTGCTGTTGCTGTTTGGTTCTCTCTTTCAGTTCCATGGCCTTGGAGTGAAGATGAGCAAGAATCTTGGAAGTTCCGTCCTTGGCGAATCGGAAAAGTTATTAACTAAGTTTTTTAAGGGAATCTTCGGCTTCCCTTTTTTTATGTTCAGGAAGCCCGTAGGATGCTGAGGAAGAGACTACCGAATTGTTATCTTCGTTTCACCGTCGTTACCATTCTCAGGAATTTGACCCTTAAACTCTTTAGATTTTTTAAGATAGTCTCTGAGCCAATTTTTCAGAATTCCATCTCCATGACCGTGGATGATACTGACATAGGGAATATCACCTGCCATTAAGTCACCCAGAGCACTTTCGACAATATTTTGAAATTCAGAAAGTCTTAACCCTCTCACATCAAATTCAAAGCGGGCCTCACTTGTTTTGACGTAAGAAACACTCACTTTGGCAGACAGGGGAGCTTTATTGGATGAACCGAGGCTATGGAGAGGAACTGTAATTTTCATCGATCCTTTGCCAATGACGGCTTCTTTTTTTCTCAGATCAATAGCGTGAATCAGAAACTCTTTTTTCATGGTGTAGGAATAAACCATGTCTCCGATCTTAACCGTGCTGATATCGAGATCCCCGTGTTGAATGATTTCCTCTTTTTCAGGTTCTTCACCACGCAGTTCTGAAATTTTCGCTTTTAACTGGAGTGCCTTATCATCCACTTTCTTAATTTTAGTAATTTCATTGCGTCTGGCCTCTTCAACCAGTGCCCGTGCTTCACCCAGGATTCGGTCTACTTCTTTGCGAGCTTTATTAAGCTCGTCATTGAGTCTTAAAGTAAGCACGCCTTCCATCGCACCTTTTTGATTTTTTAGTTCAACTTCTAGCTGTCTATTGGAAGTCAGGATCTGATCCAGTTCAATTTGTTTTTGTGAAACTTTCTGGAGGAGAGTTTCATAACTTACGTTCTTGGCACTCAAATGACTTAGGGCCCTATCAGGAACATTTTGAACTTCACTATTGTTGCGAGCAAGGATTCTAAAAATATCAATCGCCATTGAGGCGCCTGGAGTTCCCCATTGAATCTTGTAAGTCGGTCTCATGTTTTTAGTATCAAAACCCACGTGGCATGAAATGTAATTACGATCCTGATGAATAAGAGTTTTAAACATCTGATGGTGGGTAGAAACCACAATATGACAGCCGGCTTTTTTATGAAGTTCATCAAAATAGGCAAGAGATAAAGCCGACGCTTCATCGGAAGATGTCGAATTGAAAATCTCATCAATCAGAATTAAGTTCGTTGGAAGAATGTGATTCATGAGTTCAATATAGTTTTTTACTTCTCCAGAGAATGAACTCAATCCACTTTGCAGGTCCTGAAGATCATTTCCAAAGTAAAAAAGTCCTTCGTAAGGATACATTTCCGCTTCTGCTGCAGGTACAAAAAACCCGTGATAGAAAAGTAAGTAAGAGAGTGCGATGGATTTTAGAAAAACTGTTTTACCCCCGGTATTAGGTCCGGAAATAACAATGCCGTGGTGTTCTTTATTGCAATCAGCATTATTCTTAACAGGATTTTTAATCAGTGGGTGGAAAAGTTGTGAGAACTTAAATCCTGGGGTGGATCTTATAGTGGGACATTCAAGCGCATGCCTGATGGCAAAACCAGATTTGGCAAAATAGAAATCAATTTTAAGAATCTGGCGATAACTTTCGGCGAGTAAAGCTGAGTGATCATAAAGAGCATAGGAGAACTTCATCGCTAGTTGATTAATGATCTCGTCAATTTTAGCAATGAGCTCTAGTCTCTTGTTACAAAAATCACGGATTTGAAATGGTTCAACGAAGAGTGTTGAACCAGAATCAGAACGAGACACAATCATACCGATATCTGAGCGATAAGAATCAGATCTAACTGGCACGACATAGCGATCAAAGTGAACATCATAGCTATTAAACTGAAGAATCTTACTGTTCTGAGTTTCATTGATCCATTCTTGAATAGTTTTACGAATTCGATCTTCAAGCTCTCTCAGGCGTTTTGAGAGTTCTGCCAGTTCAGGATGTTTTTCAAAATGGACTTCGCCAGTATCATCGACAAGGTGACGAAATTCCCTCAGGAACTTTCGTTGAAAGCTTTGTGAATCAAGTTCTCGGATAGTTTGGAACTCCTGAATCTTGACCTGCGGAAAATCTTCTTTGATGAATCCAGAGCACTCCATCATCAGAGCGATCTTATTTAACTCTGAAAAATTAAGAACACCTTGTTTTGAAATATGCGCTAAGTGTTTTTCAAGTGATCCATCTTCAGGTAGCTTGTGTAAAAGCTGATTCATCACCTGACGATACTCGTCTTTAATTTCTTTTAAATAAATTTGGGTTTTAGAGAATTCTTCTACTAGCTCAGCCCACTGTCCCACAAAAAGTGTCGAAGTAAGGCGAGTCTTATTCGTATCAAAATAGGCAAACTGGGATATAATTTTGCACAGGAGATCCCATTCGACCTGGCCGTGATGTACTGAGTGCTGGGTAGAGATCAGGTTTATAGTCATGATTCAATTTTATCTGGATATGCAGAAACAGGTGGCTAATGCCAAAGCTGAAGAGCTCTCCTATGGGCAGATCCAGAAGATTTATAGTACCGCATTTTTTGTCTCTTTTTCTATTAGAACTAGAGGAAAAACGCTTCATCTCTTTCTTGGAAGAGGTGCTGGTCAGGAAGGCCTATGGTTACACAAATCAGCCCCCCCTAGTGTTTTACGCCGAAGAGACAACTTTCTTGAGTATTTAAGACGTCATTTGAGTGCCTGTTCACTGGTTAATCTCGAGCTGGATGATCAGGACAGGATTCTTAAAGTCGATTATCAAAAATACGGACAGATACAATCAATCCTCTTTTTTTGGAAGGCGCGGAAGCTCTACTTTCTTCACTATTTTCAAGATTTACCCGAGGGCCCTTTCAAACTTCTCCTAAGTTGGAGGGCCAAAGCTGTTACGGCCACAGAAGATATTGGAAATCTTTTTAAATATTTTGATGAAGTCGGTCGCCGTAATGACATGGTTTTTGATCGGGGTTCTCCTCAGGCATCGACGATTGAAGAATTGTTGGAAGATGAACTCAAAGCGGCTTCACTCATTGGTATGACTTCAAATCCAACGTTTCTGCAGCGTAAAAAAGAAAATATTGAAGATGATCTAAGAAAAGCTAAGCAGTGGGAGAGGCTTCAGCATCTTCTGGATCAAGGAGAAAACCTTGATATGTATGAATTGAAAGTTGAGGATCAAAAAATAAAGTTCGAAGGTGAACTAAACCCCTATGAAAGGCGAAATCTGGTCTTTCAAAAGATAAAAAAGTTAAAACGAGGCGAAGGAATTCTATCGCAGCGTTTAGAAAGTGTGAAAGAGCTGCTTTCGGGTAAAAAGACTGAAACGAATAAGACAAGTCAGCTGCCTATTGTTAAACCCGCTTGGGGTAAAGAAGACTTGGCCGAAACAAAACCTGGCCAGGAAAATACTCAGACGGGTTACAGGGTCTTTAAGTTCGATCATTTTCAAATTGGTGTGGGCTTAACAGCTCAGGGAAATGATCAACTAAGAAGTAAGTGGGCGGGCAAGGAAGATCTATGGATTCATATGGATGGGCTCAAGAGTGCTCATGTCATCATGAAGTCAGATAATCAGGCCGCCATTAACCCTGAAAATCTCAATCTTGCCGCCAGTATACTTGCCCATTTTTCTCACTTTAATGACGCCTGGATCCCGATTATCCATACTCAGGTGAAAAATTTGAAGGGAGTGACGGGTGCACCAGGTATGGTAATATATAAAAAAGAAAAACATCTCCGTTGCCCAAAATTGGACGACGCTTTGTGGTTGAAGGATTAACTTATGAAATTGATTTTAATTTTGGGTTTATTTTTTTCGATGTCTGCCTGGTCACAGGATGCAGCTTCGCAATTAAGTATTATTGATAGCAAGGTTTACTCTCTGAAAACTAAAGGTGTAACTGATTTCGTGGTTGAGATGCAAAGTTCAAGACTTACTAAGCAAGTAAATGAACAGATGGTATTTGGAGCTATTAAAGAACTTATATTCAAGGTTTTTTGGACGGCCAATCCTGAAAGATTAGCGATTGAAGTCATTGGTCTGCCGGAAGGTTTTAAGGAAGTAAAAGATGAGTTAAAGGCCAATGCACTTCCTCTTTTAGAAAGTCTTCTTCCTCCTTCTACTGCTTCAAAGTTTGCTGGTTTCAAGATCACCAGCGGTACCAAGCCTAAAGAGTTTATCGCCCAGGATACTTCGGGTATTGCAGCCATTCCTACTTACGTTCTTCAATTTGATGCCCAAGATAAGCTCATTGATATTGTGGGTAAAAAACCCGTGGGAACTTTTCGGGTTTCTTTCAAACAGGATAAAGAGTCGTTTTCTGATGGAAAGTGGGTCCTAAGTGAAGCCGTGACTGAGACAGTTGAAAACGGCCAGACAGTGACGACTACTAAAGAGCTTGATTACACAGTTGTTCAAGGCATTGGGGTACTGGCAGATGTTGAAATCGATACCGAACAAAAGTCAGATCGTCCAGGATCTAAGAGGCTGAAATTATTCGAGAAAGTGACCTTCAGTCATTACAAAATCAATACTGGTGACGGGCTTAAGTACTTCCTAAGTGAAGGTGGAAAGCCTACTCCTTAGTCACTCTGTTATTTCTACACACAAGACCCTCATATCCTCAGGCCAATCAGCTTAAATGATAAAATTTAAGGACTATGAAATGGTCTTTTTTCCTTAGCATAATTCTTGTCGTGCTTACTGCATGTACTGGTCAGAAGCCTGCCAGCATGAAGAATTCGACTGTCTCAAAAAGACCAGTGAGTGCGGAATGTTCAACTATTTCTTTTGATGGAGAAGTACTCACAAAAGAAAATGTTCTCAAGATATTTTCTTGTAGTGGATGGGCGAAGCAATATCCTGCTCTGACTGAAAAAATTGCAGCTGCAGATTCAGTTAAAATTAATCATGCACTCAGAATTTTTAATCAAGAGCTCGTTTCCAATAAGACCCAAAGAAAATCCTTTTTTTCTTTCATCTCTCAATCTGAAGCATCAGGAAAACTTCCTAAAGTTTCACTTTTACTTGAAAAATCATTCGGAGAGCATAAGCTTTTGAGTCAACTCAGCCGAGTGATGAATCTAAGCCTTCAACAGAAGAAAACGAAAAACCTGCTTCAGATGATCTCAGCAGACAATAATCAGAATATTAAAAATCTCAAGTCGCTCAAAAATGTAGTTAATGCCTACGAAGATAATCGTCAGGATCTTAATATGATTCTGGCAGAAGATGAAGATGATAAGTTTCAGGAAAGACTTCTTACCCTTGCAGATGATCTTTCTTTCCTTGAGACCAAAAACTGGAATTACCTCGCCCAGATGATTTATGGAAATGGGTCAGCTTTGAAAGAGTGGTCTGTGGAAGGCCTGGATGCTGATGTCACACCATTACTCAATATTATTGAGAATCCAGAATTCGTCTTCAATATGCGTTACCTCAATAATAGTATTGAGAGAGGAATTCCCTGTCATAACTCGGCCAATAAAAATGACTTTAACGTCTATGTTAAACAAGAGTTGAAACACAAAATTGAATCACTGAAAAATGATTCTGCTGAAAAATTTGAATTAACCATTCTCCATGGCTTGAGTAAGTACATGGCTTTCCATGATTTCTGTCAGGAAGGCAAGGCCAAGCAAGGACTTGATTCATTTTATGGTACCCTCAATGCAGCTTTTAGTATTATTCCTTCAGCCCATGATTTCTCTTTCTTAAAGAAGATTCATAATATTTTTGGAGAAGATAGATTTGTTCTTTTGAAATTTCTTTCAAGTCAGAATTTTAAACAGTGGGATGATTTATTCATTCTTTTAAAATCTAAAGATCTGGATGTTAATTTCGTTAAAACTCTTTATTCAATGCTTGCTAGTGTTAAAGATGAAGATCTAAAAGTGATCTCTGATTGGGCGATGGAAATTCAGAATCCAGATTCTCAAACCAGTCGTTGGGTTTCTGCGTGGTCTGATGTCTGGGCCCAGTTATCTAAGGAAGAAAAACAAGAATTCATTAAATACCTCGGTCTTCTATCAAAAGAAGACATAAGTCTTGTTTCTTTAGTCTCGCTGACAACAGACCTCATGCAAATTTTCCCGGAATTATCGTCTCATCTAGCTGAAGCTCTCTCTGATGAGTCCTATCAGAATGATCTCGCCTATTTATTGGAGGTCTTGGGAGATGAAAAAGCAGAAAAGGAATTGGCCCACTTTTTCTCAAGTGATGGTCTGTTTGAGTTTTTGAGAATCATGACTCAGCAAAATGAAAAGAAACCCATCACCGCAAGAGCAGATGCGCTGACTTTGGCCTATATTGCCAGACCGACTGTTGAGCACAAGAAAAATAAAACAGAATTATGTTTCCAGTCATTAACGGAAGCTTATGAGAAAGATTCTTCTTATCATATGCTGGTTATTAATCTTCCAGACAACTGTAGAAGCGTTTTGGCAGAAGCCGGTTTTGTAGGGCAGATTTATCTCTGGATGAATAATTCACATCATTATTTTAAGAATGAGCGTCAAGTTGATGACTTCCATGCAAGTGCAGGTGTGTGGTCTCCTCCCATGCTTCATTTCATTTTCACAGCAGCAATTCAAGCGGATAGAACTCTTCGTTCCGCCAATGGTTTAGGAATTCGCGCCAATATAGATGCCATTCATAAGACAGTAACGAACCCTGACTTACTCGAAACATTCCATCAGTTTAGTGAAGTTTTTATCGAAGCCGTAAGCGATATATCTTTTGATCAGAGATTAAATAAATATCTTCAGAAATTAACAAATGAAGATATGTTGAATTTTGGCAAAAGCTTTTTTGTCTTAGTCGATGATGTCAACGAACCTAGAACCGAAGTCAATATCCGACCGACGTCGTGTAAGGACCTAGATCCGAACATGGGTGCTCAGAACTGTCTGAGTAATTCGGAAATCACTAAGGGTGTACTGGACATTTTACGTATTTCAACCAAAAAGAATGAAGAAGGTAAATCTCTTATAAAAGAGCTTGTCCGCTGGCTACATCCTGAAGGCAAAATACCTTTGCCATTTAATAGTAAAAAACCAACTTTTACTTATAACGCCGATCTCGAAGAGGTTATTCGTTTTGCGCACGATCTAAGTTCTCCGAAAACACAAGAAGATTTTTCTTTTAATAACGGAACAGTTGTTAAAGAACTTAAGGGAACTACGTTTGATCGTCTAGAAGTTGTGATGAGAGAGATTTCATTCACTAATAATTTTTACGGCGCTTATTTTAAAAATGATGTCGCCGGATTTAAGTCTTACCGCAAAGATATGATCAAAGCTAAAAAACTTTTGAATTGGTTAGATCGCCTTGGCGGAGTTATGAGAAAAACAGGTTCTCTACCAATAGAGACCGCTTGGAAACTGGATAACGTTCGTAATACTTTCTGGTCATTAGTTGAAGTTTCTGATGAGTATCATCAGCCCGATGGCAGTGTTAAAACATATAACAATCTGATTCAAAGTCTTTTGGCTTCCGTTGCCACGTCATCTCCACTAAAAACTCAGGACTTTAATGCTTATCGATTACCTAAGGGAGGTATCGTTGATGGTCATAACGGACTTTTCATGACCCGCATGGTAGAAGTTTCCGGACTTCGTCATCTGGGACGTTTTGTTCACTCTCGTTTTGGAGATTTGAGTTCACTTAAAACTCCTGAGTTTCAACAAGTTAATAAAAACCTTATCGGCAGATATAAACTGAATGTCATTCAAGACGAATTGCAGAGAATTCTTGAAACATATCTTTATCACGATAGAGATCAAATTAATCTGATCATAGAAGATGCTATCAGTTTTATTTCTACCCTTGATGAAAATCAGCAAAAGAAACTAGAATCCTTGCTGCTTAAGGGTGTTCTGATCATGTCAGATAAATCCATTCCAGAGGAAAGAATTTTTCAAGGGGCGAAAGGTTTTGAGATGATGATTAAAATGTGGCCCGAAATTAGAGAAATCCTTAAGGGAATTAAAAATCCCTCGAAACTTCTTGGGCTGGCCGATGACTTGATGGAAAAAATTCTCCACGACAAATCAGAAAAGAGTTTTATGGCCTTCGTCATGGAGTCTGAATTGATTGAGTTGTCTGAAGTAGAGAACCTGCTTGGTAAAAAAGATTTCAGATTTAAAGTGATTGAAATGTTTAATCAATTTCTTTCGATGAATATTGAAAGCGATGGTCTGAACTGGATTGAAACACTAAAACAGATTGCTGTCTCTGAGACAATGAAATGGGATCCTGTGAAAGCGTGGCTTTCACATGCAGTGAGTCCAGGAGAGAAAAACCTGACTCTTACACTCTTGATTCAAGTCTTAGGTGAGAAAAATGCTGAAGGATACAGATTAAAAACTGTCATGGATGAACTTTTTGTTAATCATCGCGATCATCTGAACCAATTTTTGGATGAAACGTTTCCAAGTCTGCAGATAATTTCCGACTAAAATACTTTCTTCATTCATTCTTTCTTGAGAGTGGCCTCTAAGAAGCTATAATAATTCAATTAACTTCTTATTGGACGCCTATTCGTGAGAACTCTGACTTTTTCTAAAAGTGGTTTAAATAAACTACGAAACTATCAACGTGAGCTGAAAATTTCTGACGTAGAAGAATCGTTGAAACCATTCCCTCCTGGTGAGTGGTGTTTGTTTTTTCACTCGACTCTCAATGATGCATGGGTTGGGTTCGTCAATCCTTTGATTGATGATAAATATTCTTCCATTCAATTATTGGAAACAGTTTCAAAAGAAAATCTCAAAACATTTGATCCCCTTATTTATATTGAATCAAAAATTAACAAAGCCTTTAAGAATCGTTCTCGTTTCAAAGATTATGAAAAGGGATGTCGTCTGGTCTACGGTCAGAATGATGGTTTACCCGGTCTGATTGTAGATACCTTTGATAATATTGCGGTCATTCAAATCAATTCTGCAGGACTTGATAAATATCGCGAAGAGATCAAGGCATGCATAAATAAAGTTCTAAATGGAAGCTCTGTCTTCCTGGATAATCAGAAGTATCGTGAGAAAGAATTCTTACCAACATTTTCTAGTGAAACGATTCCGGCCTTAAAAATTGAAGAAAATGAATTGTCATATACTATACGACCTGAAGTACTTCAGAAAGTTGGTTTTTATTATGACCATCGGGAAAACCGTGTTCAGCTATTTGCCCATCTGAAACGTATGAATGCAAAATTTCATACTGGAGTTGATCTTTTCTCCTATGCAGGAGCGTGGGGATTGAATGCTCTTAAAGCAGGTGTTGAGAAAGTAGACTTTGTGGATCAGGGCGATTTTGAAAAAGAAATTCAGAATAATCTTATCAATAATAATTTTAATGATCGTGGTCGCTTTTTCAGATCAGATGTCTTTAAGTTTTTAGATAATAAAATTTCTAACCATGAAGGTTATGATGTCATCCTTTGTGATCCACCAGCTTTTGCCAAAAGCCACTTGCAAAAAAGCCAGGCCCTTGAAGGCTACAGTAAGCTTCATCGTAAAGTATTAAGAATGGCAAATCCTGGTGCTATGGTTTGTTTCTCGTCATGCACTCACTACGTCACCCATGAAGACTTTCAGATAAACATTCAAGACGCGGCTTATAAAGAGAATAAAAAAATTCAACTCATCTATAGCGGTATGCAAGGTTGGGATCATCCGGTCTCTTCTCTTGATGATCGAAGTAATTACATCAAAAGCTATTTTTATTTAATGGAGTAAATATGATTTTGCAGGAAAAAGTTCAGAAAGTTATTAATCAAGGTAAGACGATTGTTTTTGGACAAGATGAAATGCTCGAGTCAATTATCGCAGCATTGATCTGCGAGGGACACTTGTTGATTGAAGGTCTGCCAGGATTAGGTAAGACTTTAAGTGTCTCAGTGATGAGTAAGCTTTGTGATTTGAAGTTTCAGCGAATTCAATTCACTCCTGACCTTCTTCCCTCAGATCTGATTGGTACTATGATGTATAACCAACAGAAGCAAGAATTCAGTACGAAATTCGGGCCAATCTTTACCCAGCTTGTCTTAGCGGATGAGATTAACCGTGCTCCGGCCAAAGTCCAAGCAGCACTTCTCGAGGCGATGGCGGAAAAACAAGTTACCATTGGTGATAAGACTCACAAGCTCCCTAACCCTTTTGTTGTTCTTGCCACCATGAACCCGATTGAGCAGGAAGGAACTTACAATCTTCCAGAAGCTCAATTAGATCGTTTTATGATGAAGATCTCCGTTGATTATCCTGACTTTGAAGCAGAAAAAAGTGTCTTAGATATGAAAATCGGTACAGGTGATCTTCGTCCTATGCTTAATGAGCAGGACCTCTTTGCGATGAAAGAAAAAGTTGACATGATTTACGTCGATGAAAAAATCAAAGACATGATTATTCGAATTGTTCATGCAACTCGTCCAGGTAGTAAGTACTTCCTAAAAAAATACGACGGCGCGATTGTTGCTGGTGCTTCTCCCAGAGCTTCTATCTGGCTCTATAAAATTGGTAAGTTCAAGGCTTTCATGGATGGAAAAGATTTCGTTTCTCCGGAACATATTCTTTCAATCGTTCCGGCCATCTTGGGACACAGAATAATTCCTTCTTACGAAGCTCAAATTGATAAGCTCAATACCCGCAACCTCGCTGCCGCCATTGCAGCAAATGTGATCTAAGATGAATCTGCGGGAGATTGAACGGGTCGTAGGAATGGTCCAAAGTCATATCTTCAGAAACTCTAATGCCTATTCTACGGGTATGTTGAAATCCCATTTTCGTGGATCTGGACTTCAGTTTAGAGAACATCAGGTTTATGTCCCTGGTGATGATGTACGTTTCATCGATTGGAAGTTATCGGCGAAAACCGATAACGTTTACGTTAAAACGTTTGAAGAAGAACGGAATGTAGAAATTGTTGTTTTTTTGGATCTAAGCCCCACGTTGTTTTATGGCTATAAAGAGGTCTCAAAGCTTCAGGCGATGATTGAAATTATCGCACTCTTGTATGTACTCGCTGGCCAAACTCATGATTTAATCCGTGTGAATCTTTGGACTGATAAAACAATCAATCTCCCTCCAAAAAAAGGTCAAGAGGGTCTGACACTCTTTATATCGGTATTAGAAAAGCTCAAACTCATTGATGAGGATGGTAAGGTCATTATTAGTCAGTCAAAAAATGTAAATACACAGACTGAAGAAAGTAAAATTGCTCAAATGAAAGCATTTCTCGCCCGTCGCAAAGAAGTTATCTATCTAGGAGACTTAAGCCTTGTGAAATCAAAGCCTGTCTGGGAAAAAATCCTAGATAAGAAAAATATGCATTGTTTTAGAATTTATTCGCCCATTGATAAGAACACTAATCTTCCCTTCCTGTTTAAAACTAGAAATCCTTCTAATAATAAATCCTTGGTTACTGATCTTAAAGGTCAGGAGTCAGCACCTATGTTTGTGAAAGAAAGATTTAAAGAAATTGGTGTTCATGAACGTTACTTAGAGAAATTTGTAAGAGAGCTTGTGTGATACAGATACTCATTGCTTTTATCTTTTCATTCTCCGTATGGTCGCTGGACGTAGGTCTAGAATTTTCAGTTCCTGAAATTAAGCAGGGAAGCATTGTCTCTGCGCAAATTAAGCTCGATGCTACTTCAGCGCAAGAAATGCCGTTGCAAGAACTAAAGTTAAAAACCTTTGCAGAAACGATCTATGTTTATGACGTAGGCACTCCCATTAGAAAAGAGGGGAGACCTTACTTCGAAGCAGATGCGAAAATTATTTTTGTCAAAGTTCCTGAATCCAATCAACTGACTTTCACTGAAGAGGGTGTTTCTTATAAAGTATTTTGGAATGAGGTTAAAGTTGTTCCGACGGAAGTTGAGAAAGCTTTCCTTTACGGCGCTTTTTCAGTTCCAACCAGATTCCAACCATTCAAATGGATCCTAATTCTTATTGGAGTCGGTGTTATCTCCGGTATAGGCTTCCGGATCTTTCGTCTTGTTAGTTTTAAAAACCAGAAAAAGAAAAAACTCCAGGATGTTAAGAAGAAGCTGCTATCACCTTCTTCCTATGATGATGTTGTTCAAGTCTGGATGAATCGACAAATTTACCTCTTAACTTTTCCCGCCATTGATGACGCTTTTAGAAAGTTTGAACAGAAATTATTCAAAGTCCAATTTAAACCATCACAGACTGAGCATGAGAAAGCTCATGTAGTAGATTCTTATAATGAGTTTTTAGCTTCCATCAAAGGACCACTTGATGGAATATAAAAATGCAGCTTTCATGTGGTTTGGTATTATTGCAGGTTTATTCTGGGCATTAGACTATTGGAAAATATTCCAGAGGGCGCAACTCTATTTCCCACAACAGGGAACGCATTTTCACTGGTGGAAGAAAGCTTTAAGGGGATTCCTATTTCTTGCGGGCCTTCTGGGGTGGGCGTATTTGTCTTATGCGCTGATGCAACCACGCAAACCTCAAAAATACAGTCCTTCAAACATTGAAGTTAACGATATTATTCTTTGCATTGATGTATCCAGATCAATGTTGGCCGAGGATATCCGTCCCAATCGTCTGGAAGTTGCAAAAGAAAAAATTAGAGAGTTTGCCCGAATGCGGCCTACGGATCGAATTTCAGTCATTATCTTCTCGGAAAAGGTTTTCACTCTTCTTCCACTGACTACTGATCCTACCCTGGTTGATCAGGTGTTATCTGAAATCTCCATCGGCTATTTGGGAAGTGGAACCAATATTGGTGACGGGTTAGCACTTTCTGTTGCGAGAGCCGTTAACAGTGAGACTAAAAATAAAGTTATTATTCTCCTAACTGATGGAGTTGCTAACGTTGGAACCATGACTCCCATCCAAGCGGCTGAGGAAGCCAAAAAGTTTGGGATCAAAGTTTATACGATTGGATTAGGAACGGATGATGACGCCAAAATTCCAGTAGGCACAGGAGTGTTCGGAACTCAGTACCAACTTATCCCTGGCGGCTCAATTGATTACAAAACACTTAAAGAAATCAGTGATTTGACGGGCGGGAAGTTTTATCCTGCCAAAACTGAAAATGGATTAAAAGATATTCTGACTGATATTCAAAAACTTGAGAAAACTGAAATCAAAGTGAATCATCAAATTGTTTATGATGAGCAGTACTATCAATACCTCCTGATGGGAGTAGGACTCATTTTTCTCGTTGAAGTTTTAAGACGTCTGCTGTTGAGGGATGTAACATGAATTTTAACAATTTTAACTACCTACCTGGTCTCATTGCACTGTTCGCGGTATTTGCCGTTGTTCTGATTATGATTGAGCTTAAATTTTTTAGAATGGTTAAAACCTACTGGTTTTATAATCGAAGCATTTTCAGTTACATTTCAACGATCCTTTTCTTAAGTGGGATGGGTATCCTTCTTTTTAGTCTTTTAGACATCCGAGGTCCTGAGGAGAGAATCAAAACTCCTGTCCCTAGCAATCGAACTATTATTCTTATTGATACCTCGGCAAGTATGTTGGCCGAAGATGTGAAGCCAAGTCGTTTACAAAAAGCGGCTTTGATCGCCAAACATTTTGCTCGTAAGGCTGTTGGGCATCAGCTCTCAATTGTTGCTTTTGCTGAGATTCAAAAAAAGATCGTCCCTTTTACCAACGACTTAGATTTAATCGATGCTCGTCTTGATAGCTTGAAGAATCTCCGTAATCAGTATGGATCATCGGCGCTTTCAGTCGCAATCCAGGAAACGATTCAGTATTTCCGTGAAACCGGGGAAGCACAGGGTAACATTCTCGTTTTAACCGACGGCGAAGAAACGGCCGGGACTATCGAACTTAAGGTTCCAAAAGATATTCATATTGCTTTGGTAGGAATTGGTACAACTCAAGGTGGAAGAATTCCTCTGGATGATTCCCGAGGATTCAGATTTGGATATAAGAAAGAGCGTGGGAAAGACATCATTACCAAGCTTAACGAAAGTTTTTTCAAAAGTGCGGTTGCAGATATTCCTTCCGGAAAGTACTGGCTAGCTAATACCTACACACTTCCTTCTGATGAAATTCTGGATTTCTTCAAAGGTGAGAAGAGTAAGGGTTCCAATGAGCAGGACATGGTGATTAAACCAGTGCTTATGGAATGGGCGGTGATCCCTGCTCTTTTACTTTTGATCGCATCATATTTTTTTAAAGCTATTCGTATTTTTTCTTTGGGCATCTTTCTCTTTATCATGCCGGTGAAGTCACAAGACGCTGAAGAGCAGCCGAAAATTACTCCGGAAATGGCACAGAGATTGGACAATCTTAAGGCCGGAGAATTAAACAAACTGGAAAAAATAAAGCTGGCCGATGACTTACTCAAGGCCGGAGCAAAGGATGAAGCCCTTGGCCTTTATGAAGAAAATCTTCCTATGGATAGACTAGATTCTGGGATCCCCCCTGAGGCTTACCTAAATTATGGAACGGCCCTTTTAGAAAAAGGTGAAGTTCAAAAAGGTTTAGGAACTTATGAAACACTTGCACAGGGTATTGATCCCAAATCAGAAAAAGGTCAGCAAGTGAATGAGATGATCGAAAAAAATGTAATGTCTTACTTTAAGCAGCAAGAACAAAAGAAAAAAGATCAGAAAAAAGACAAGAAAAAAGAGGATAAGGAAAACAAAGAGAATAAGGATGGCGAAGATCAAGGTGGTCAGGGCGAGAGTCAAAGTCAGGGTCAGTCTGGTGAGCAGGATAAGAAACAGCAAGGTCAGCCAGGTAAGGATGATAAAAAGCCACAGGATGGTAAAGATAAAGATGAAGGTAAGGATTCCGAAAAAGATAAGCAAAAAGAAAAAGATCAGGGAGATGATCCCGATAAGGATAAAAAGAGCAAGGATCCTTCTGATGCTGACGGTGAAAAGAAACCTATTCCCCCCAAAAAAATTCCAGCAAAATTAAAACAGCTGATGTCAGATGATCGCCAGCTTCAGATGAAAATGATCGAACAGGGTACGCGAGACATGAATCGTAAGAAATCGCCAAAAAGTAAGGATTGGTAAATGAGAAATTTACTTTTGTTAACAACTCTTCTTTTTACATTTATCTCATTTGCAGATGAAGTAAAAATTGAAATTACTCCACCGAAACCAGTTATGGGGGAACCTTTTCAGGCTTTTTTTCGCATATTTACAGATTCAAGTGATGAGCCAGTTATTAATTTTAGTCCGGTAGGGCTTGAAGTGGTGGGAAAGAATAACCATGGCACTTCAGTACGTACTGTTTACTCAAATGGAACCCTTACTTCAACCCGTGAAGTGACATATGTTTATGATCTTGTTGCTTCTAAATCGGGTTTTGTGACTATGCGAGATATTAATGTAGATATTGGTACCAAAACTATCCGACATCCAGCTGTGACAGTTAATATTTTAAAGGAAGCCGAAGAAGCCAAAGATGTCTTTCTCGCAGCAGAAGTTCCTAAAAAAAGTCTCTATTTAGGTGAAGGATTTGTTGTTCGTTATTTTCTCTATACTAAAGTGCAGATTAATAACCCCGATGTTAAACGTTATCCTAAACTTAATAGCTTTTTGAAAAGATTCCTACAGGAACCTGAACGTTCTGAAAGAGTTTCTGTTGATGGTCAGGTTTATGTTCGCCATCAGATTTATGCCGCAAAACTTTTTCCTGAGAAAGTAGGAACACTGAAAGTAGATCCGCTGACACTGTCAGTTGCTTATGCAGCCACTCGAGGGAATGATCCTTTTAGTAACTTTGGTTTTAGTCGTGACTTCAAACAGAAAACCTTGAATAGTGAATCGTTGAATATTGAAGTTAAGCCTCTGCCAGAAATGGGGAAACCTCAAAATTTTACAGGACTTGTAGGAAAGCACGAATTTAACCTCGATATGGGACAGGCACGTTTAATTGTAAATGAGCCCTTAGAGGTTAAACTTACGATTACGGGCGGTGGAGCTTTAGAAAACATGGAAGCTCCGGTCATTATTAAGCACCCAGGGCTGGAGGAATTTGAATCCAACGGAGATTTAAAAATTCAGGATGCAGAAAGTGCAACCAAGGTTTTTGATTATACGTTTCTTGCGAAAGAAAATTTAAAGCTCCCAGCACAAACGATCTCAATGAATTACTACGACCCTGACTCAGAGAAATACGTCTCTATCCCGCTTAATGTTAGTGAAGTCGTGGTCGCAGGTGGGAGTGCTGAAAAGAAAAAAGACGAACTCAAAGAAGATCCTAAACAAGAGAATAAATCGGTCGCCAATACAGTGAAGAAAATTCAAGATTTTGCTGCACCTGTTATGATTGATGCAACCGGATGGCGTTCTTGGATATCAACGATTAACCTTTCCTTGGCGATTTTGGCCCTTTTAATTGCTCTGGGATGGGTAATTAAATTTAAAACGTTTCCTAAATTGGGTTCCTCGCAACAGATTCCCTCCGTCTTCAGGAAGAATGATTTTAATCGAGTTGAATTTACCCGTTGGATCTCCCCTTTGATTCAAATTTCGGGGAAATCACCGTCCAGCATTATTAAGGCAGCGGAGCTAAGCGAAGAGACAAAAAAGTATTTCAGTGATTTACTCAATGCCAACGACCATAAAGATTATTCGAACAAGAAAACTGACCAGAAATATGTTTATGAAGCCAAACATTTTAAAGAACTTGGTCAATATATGCAAAAAGTAACACATGAAGATTCTGAACACATTGCTCGACATACCTAAGAAGAATTCCCAATATCCGGCAATCGGTCTGACCATCGGGAATTTTGACGGTGTCCATATTGGACACAGGCAACTGTTGAAAAAAATTAAAGAACAATGTCTCGATAAAGATCAGCTCTTTGCTGTCGTTACGTTCATTCCTCATCCGCAAAAAATTCTACAGCCGGAAAAAGAACGGTTTCTCATCAATAGCTATGAGCAAAGACGAAAACTGTTAAAAGAAATCGGAGTTGATTATCTAATTGAATTAAAATTTACCAGAGACTTTAGTACGCTTCCACCGGAAAAGTTTATCGCCGATTATTTGCTAAATTATCCAAATTTGAAAGACTTCTATCTCGGTTATGATTTTGCGTTTGGTGCCAATAAACAGGGTGGATATGATCTGGTTCGTTCTCTTTGCGAACCTCGTAAAATATCCGTTGAAATCCAACCCAAGTTTGAATTTGAATCAACTGTGGTTTCTTCAAGCCTGATTCGAGAAAAGATTAATAATGGAGAGCTGGATAACATCTCAACTATTCTGGCACGACCATACCACTTAGAGGGGTTAGTTGTTAAAGGCGAGGGTAGAGGGAAAATGATTGGGTTTCCAACGGCCAACATACAGGTTTCTCCAGACTTGATTGTTCCTCAGAAGGGGGTCTATACCACTAGAACTATTTATAATGGCATGACCTATAATTCAGTCACAAATATTGGTAATAACCCTACTTTTAAAGATAATCATGTTTTGAATATAGAAACTAATATTTTTGATTTTGATACGGATATCTATGGTGAAAATCTTGATATTCAATTCCTTCACAAATTAAGAGATGAAAAGAAATTTCCAACGGTGAATGATCTCGTTAATCAAATCAAAAGTGATGTTTTAGAAGCTAAGGCTTACTTGGGTAAAAAGTGATTCTGGGCTTACTCGGTTTCCCTATCTCTCATTCACTTTCACCTACACTGTATCAAGAAATTCTAGGAACTGATGTGCGCTATGATCTGTTAGAATATTCAGTGGCCAGCCAGATCCCTTTATTAAGTGAATTAGGGAAAATCTATAATGGTCTCAACATTACCACTCCTTATAAAGATCATTTTGTAAAAGAAGTGGAATTTGAAATAGAGGCTTTTGCTGATCTCGGAATCATTAATGCCCTTTCTTTTGTTGATGGAAGAGTCTTCGCCACGAATACTGATTATTCGGCGGTTGAATTTATTCTAAGTCGTTATCAGACTCAGTATCCCCAATTGAAGGTGTTGCTACTTGGAAGTGGGGCGATGGCCTGGATGACAGAGGTGATTGCATCGTCACTGGATGTTCCGTTAATTCAGTTGAGTCGCAACCTTGGTTTTGATTTGAATACGATTGATCTTGGACTATATCAAGACCAAAATGCTCAGATACTTGTTATCAATGCGACATCCCGAAAATTTACTTTCACTGGTAAACTCAATCTCGATTATCTTTTCTGGGATTATAATTACTCCTATTTGGCTGATCCTATGCACATTTCTCGCCAGGTAAAAGAATACCGAGATGGTCAAGAAATGCTCAAACTTCAGGCCATCGCCGCCGTGGAATTTTGGAAAAGAACGAACTCTAAACTTAAGTAGTGAAAACTCCGAACAGCCTTACACATAATTAAGGGGTTAATCGGGTCATGATTCGTAAAGAATTTATCGATATTGTTACAAACACAGGTATGGCGACACTCAAAGAGTTGCGACGCTTATCTATGGGTAAGGATGACGAGATCAATGAATTCGAACTTCTATCAATGCCTTATTTTGATGAGAACAAGTTTGCCAAGATTTGTTCTGAACGATTCGCCATCACTTTTATTGATCTAAGAAATGCCAAGGTTCCCACTGAAACTCTTTCTAGTTTAAAAAAACGTCTAGTGATTAAATACCGTGCGATTCCTATTCAAAAGACTGCTTCAAAAATTACTCTTGCGACTTTCGATCCAAGTGTCGTGAATGATGCAACCAAAGAGTTAACTGACGTTTTCAAAAAGCAAGTTGAATTCATTCTTACGAATATCTCCTCATGGAGAAAGCTCTACTCAGGGATTAAAGAATCAGTAGACGACCTCATCAATAACATCACAGAAGTTACCGCGAATTCTGCCACTCAGGATGATAACATCCGTGCAGAGGATATTTCTGATGACGTTGTGACATTTGTGAACCGTCTTTTGGCTGAGGCCTACGTTAAGAAGGCATCAGATATTCACGTTGAGCCTTATGAGAAAGTTTTTCGAGTTCGTTTTCGTATTGATGGAAACTTGGTCGAAGTCGCCACTCCTCCAAAAAGTATGATGGCGTCAGTTCTTTCTCGTTTAAAAATTATGTCTCAGATGGATATTTCTGAAAAACGTAAGCCCCAGGATGGTCGTATTAAACTTATGATTGGTAATAATCCCATCGATTATCGAGTTTCATCACTGCCAACGTTGTTCGGCGAAAAAATTGTTCTACGACTTCTGGATGCGACTAACCTTCAGCTTGATATGACTAAACTTGGTTTCGAAGCTAAGCAACTAGAAGTTTTTAAAGAAGGGATTCATAGACCCTTCGGAATGTGTCTAGTTACTGGTCCTACGGGATCTGGTAAGACTACTACTCTATATTCTGCGATTGCTGAATTGAATACTCCTGATAACAATATCTCTACCGCTGAAGATCCCGTTGAATTTAACCTCGAAGGGATTAATCAGGTTAACGTTAAAAAAGACGTGGGTCTGACTTTTGCAACTGCACTAAAAGCCTTCTTGCGACAAGATCCCGATATTATCATGGTGGGAGAGATTCGAGATCTAGAGGTGGGCGAGATTGCAGTAGAAGCAGCTCTTACTGGTCACTTAGTACTTTCAACTCTCCATACCAACGATGCACCTTCCACTGTAACTCGTCTACTCAACATGGGTATTGAGCCCTTCCTTGTCGTAGCTGCCCTGAACGTGATTGTGGCCCAACGACTTTGTCGTAAGATTTGTCTGAATTGTCGTGAAGAGAAGAAGACAACGATTGATGAACTTATTCTTTGTGGCTTTGCCCCAGCATCCGCTGAGAAGATTAAGGTGTATCATGGTAAGGGATGCGAAATTTGTAACTCTACAGGCTACAAGGGTCGAGTGGCGATTTACGAAGTTATGCAGGTGACCCCTAAGATTCGCGAACTTATTTTAAGAAATGCTTCCGGTGATGATATTAAAAAGCAGGCGATTCGTGATGGGATGAAAACTCTCAGAATGTGTGCTTTGACTAAAGTGGCCCAAGGGCTTACGACATTGGAAGAAGCTGTTTCTAACTCATCATCAGATCAATTGTAGGAGATAATATGGCCGACAACAAAACGCAAACCAAAACCAACACGGCAACCGACCAGGGTATTGGTACATTACAAATTCAACAGCTATTCAAAGTAATGGTGGATAACGGAGCTTCGGATTTGCACTTAACAGTAGGTAGTGCTCCGGGCATGCGTATTAGTGGAGATATTGTTCGTGTAAAAATCGGAACACTCACTCCTGATGATAGTAAACGACTTATTTATCAGATTCTGACTGAAAAACAAAAAGCCGAGCTTGAAAAAAACCTCGAGTTGGACTTCTCGTTTGGTATTAAAGGTCTTGCCCGTTTTCGTGCCAACGTTTTTTATTCGAAAGGTGCTGTCGCTGCAGTTTTTAGACAAATTCCAAGTTTGATTCCAGACTTTGATGCTCTAGGTTTGCCGCCCGTTCTTCTTGAGATGGTGAACGTATCAAGTGGTCTCTTTCTGGTTACTGGTCCAACCGGTTCTGGTAAGTCGACGACACTAGCTTCGATTATTGATAAATTAAACTCAAATTCTCCCAGCCATATTATTACCCTGGAAGATCCTATTGAATTCGTGCATCAGCATAAGATGTCACTGATTAACCAAAGGGAGGTTGGGGCGGATACATTAAGTTTTACAAAGGGGATTAAATCTTTACTAAGACAAGATCCAGATATCGTTTTGGTGGGTGAGCTTCGAGATCCGGAAACAATTGAAGCAGCTCTAACAATTGCAGAAACCGGGCACGTGGTTTTCGGGACACTCCATACGAACTCAACGGTTCAAACCATTAACCGTATTATCAACGTTTTTGCGGCTGACCAACAAGAACAAATTCGAACTCTACTCTCGTTCGTACTTCAAGGTGTGGTGGCCCAACAACTACTGCCGAAGGTTCCTAAAGGTCGAGTGGCGGTACAAGAGATTCTCCGAATCACACCAGCTATTCGTAACTTGATTCGTGAAGATAAGGTTCACCAGATTTACTCACAGATGCAGATTGGCCAGGACCAGACAGGTATGTTTACGATGAACCAGAATATTAAAAAAGTTCTGGACTCAGGTTTGATCACTCCGGAGACGGCGATGACAAACTCAAACAACCCGGAAGAGTTGGCCCGAATGTTAGGGATTAATACGGACTTTAAAAAGAGTAAATAATCATGCCTAAGTTTAAGTATCTAGGTTTTACAGCGGATGGAAAGAAGGTCGATAGTTTTATCGATGCTGACACCATTAAAGATGCGAAGAAGATTCTTCGTCGTCAAAACATACGTACAACTAAAGTTACTCCGCCAGGATTGCTAGAAGTAGATCTTGGTGAATGGATGGTAGACAAAGGATTAGCGCGTCCATTTGGTCGCGCGGAACTGATGCGTTTCACTCGTCAGCTTTCAATCCTCATTAATGCAGGTGTTCCTATTTTGGAATGTCTGGAGATTCTGAGTAAGCAGGAAGTTAACCCTGTGCTTAAGCGGGTTATTAAAAATGTCTCGATGCAGGTAGAAGAAGGAAAAAGTTTATATGATGCACTTTCTTCGCAACAAGGTTTTGATAAGCTTTATTGTTCGTTAGTTAAGGCAGGAGAAGCAGCAGGTATTTTGGATACTATTCTTGTAAAACTTGCTGAGTTTTTGGAAAAACAAGAGAAACTTAAAAAGCAAGTGAAGTCAGCTCTGACCTATCCTGTGATTGTTGTAATGGTAGGGCTTCTCGTTATATTTGGTTTGATGATTTTCGTTGTACCGAAATTCGTAGATATGCTGAAAGAGTCTAACCAAGAAGTTCCATGGGTTACTCAGACTGTAATTGATATTTCAAATTTCTTTGTAAACTATACCATGTTACTTCTAGCTGGAATTGTTGCCGGGACGATGCTGTTTTTGAACTATATCAAAACCAAAGCTGGAAAAATTCAATGGGACCGTGCGACCATGAAGGCTCCGCTCTTTGGTCTTTTAATTATTAAAGGAAATCTCGGTTCATTTACTCGAACGCTGTCTACCATGCTGGCAGCGGGTGTGCCGATTATTGATTCTCTTGAAATTTGTATTGATACTTTGGATAATACGCAAATAGCGAAGGATCTAAGAAAAGTGAGACAGGCCGTGATTGAAGGTAAGTCAATAACTGAGCCTTTAGCGCGGATTACTTATTTCCCACCTTTAATTACTCAAATGATGAAAGTGGGCGAGTCGACAGGTAATCTAGATAATATGCTAGTGAAAGTCGCCGACGTATTTCAAGACGAAGTTGAAGAACTAGTAGGTAACCTTACGAAACTCATCGAACCGATCATACTCGTCGTCCTCGGGGGCATGATTGCCTTCGTATTGATTGCTATGTACTTGCCGATCTTTATGGCGGCCGGTGGGGCGGATCAGTGATGCAAATTTGAGGCATTTATTAAAAGGCTTTACCAGTGGGACAAAGGTTCGCATTACTTTAAATGGAATAAATTGCCGTAATTGCACTAAATGTAGATTATTTGTTACTTTTATATAAAAGATTATTGGAAGCCTAATATACTGAATTCGAGACCATAAGTTTGCCCTGGATCTTAATTTCAGAGTAGACCCTAAGCCTCATTAAACAAGTTCTGGCTCTTAATGCTCAGAACTCTAAGGAGATTTTATGAAACGTTTTTTTGCGTTGGTTAAAAAACAAGATGGGTTCACCCTCATTGAGTTGATGGTTGTGGTTGCGATTATTGGTCTACTTTCTGCGGTTGCAGTCCCCAATTTCAAAAAGTATCAAGCCAAGTCAAAAGTAGTTGAAGCCAAACTACAGTTGTCTGCAATCTACACTGCGGAATCCGCCTTTTTTAGTGATTTTAATATCTATGCTTCTTGTTTGTCTTACATGGGTTTTGATCCATCTAATGAATCCGCTACCCGATATTATGCTGTGGGTTTTTCAGGTGCTCCTTCATCTTTAAATGGCGCCGCAGTTAGCTCAGCGGTCAATGCCGGATTAAATACAACAAATCCTACAACTACTGGCTGTGACGTAAGTGCTACTATGACCGCTAACAAACAGTACTTTGTTGCTGGTAGAGGTTCAGGGGGATCATTTATTAGTACTCAGGCAAAAATGGCTAATAACGCGGCTGGCGTAGTAGTAGCTTGTGATACTTCATCTGGAGGAAGTGTTTATGGTACGTGTGTTAATGATCAAGAAACTGCAGCTAAAATGGCTTGGCAGGCAGGCGCTGTAGGAATCATTTCTGCAGATTTTATTACCGACTCATCGGCTTCTGGTCTTAACATCAATGAAAGAAAGGTCATTAAACAAGTTATTCAAGGTTACTAGTTTTTTTTATCTGCCCTACTACCGTAAGGTAGTAGGGCTTCTTTGCTATCTCTTTAAAAACTAATGATTCCTATTTTAGTTTTTAAATAATAACTTGGTTAACCGTATTTAATGACACCCCCGCACTTAATTCCAAGTTTGAGATAGACTATTTCTGGTTCGAAGAGGTTAGGAGTTAAGTAGAGTGGGTTTTTTGTGTAATAAGTAAAATGTGTCGTATCGATAAAATGTCTTAAGAGCGCATCCTGGAGGATGCATATAACCCTCAAGAGTTGCAATACCCATACTTTGAGCGACATAATTAACCAGCCTTGGCTCAGCTGTATAAAAGTAAAATTTTGGAGCTTCTTAATTCTCTAGATGGAAATTGTTTTTTCAAGGGACCTAAGACAATTCTTGTTCTGTTATAGTTCATATGTGCCACTAATGCTGGCGACAATTTTTCTTTTGAACCTGTTGAGAAGCCCACCAACGCTACGATGGATCCAAGGGCAAGATTTTTATACCCCAGATAAATATTCGGCCTCAATGGGAAACCAAAGAAAGTAGCCGTCTTCGCCATAAATTGAAAAAGGTAGGAGAAAAAAGATCAGGAGTGTCGCTATGAAGGAAGCGGCTATAATTATGTTGCTTTTATATTGAGATATCATGTTAATAAAATAAGACATAACTAAAAGAGATCAAAGTCTATTGATTAAAAAGACTGAAGACATTGCAAGACATCTATCCATCACGTTTTGATGAATTCAAGTTAAAGTCTGCCGTCATCTTGGCCGGTTTAAAAGATCCCAAAATTCTTGTAACGCCTTTCAAATTAGCGCTGACCATTTCTGCATCAAAATAATTATTTATATAAAATCGAAGATTGTTGCTTTAGAAATGGCTTAAGCATTTCAAGACATTGGAGATTATGAAGTTTCTCGCAATAGGGATAAACAGATTTTTTAACTATTGGTATATATTCATCCCGGTACTTGTTTTTACTCCACGAAAGAATTAATCCCTTAATATTTTGATCGGCATCATTGAATTTCTTCAATTTTAAATTTAGTGCCACAAGAGCTAAATTCGGCAGAATACCCGCCGGTGCAAGTTTTTCGAGTTTAGCGATTCTTTCTTCATTACTTAAGTCTTCTTCGTAATATAATAAATAGGCTTTAAGATTTATTAGATTTGCCGCGGTTATTTCAAATGCATCACATTTATAATTATAAATAAATTTTTTTGCTTCAGGTGATTGTGGTGGACGATCATTTTCATAACTCATTCTCAAATATTGAAAAGCTGTTAAACAGTGCGGTCTTCGAAAAAAACTTCTACGGGTCAACTCAACTTCATCAGTCCATGCTGAAGATTCGTAATGACTTAAACTCATCCAAATAATGATGCTACAAGAATATATAAGATGTTTGAATTTAAACTTTGGCATTTTTTCTTTGATTGCTAAGAAAATAAAAAGAAGGCCAATAGTAGGCACTAAAAGATAGGTATCATAAAGAGTTCGAGATTTTGAAATGACGACAGCTAAGGGAAGAAGAATATAGGTCGCCCATATGATAAAAAATTTAAGATTCACTTTCAGTCCAAAGACCAAAAATATAATGAGACCTAATAAACCTAAACCACCCAATGTCGACCAATGACCCAGCGTGTAAGTAAAAGAAAGCCAGTAAGGAAGAAGCATCTGAAAGAGGTAATGTCCAAAAGCTAAAATTTTATCTGAAATTTCAAATAGCTCATCAGTTTTTGTTCCGTAGTATTTAGCAAAGACGGGACTTTTTTCGTAGTAACTAAAATTGATGATAGTGACGACTATCATGATAACAAATGCTGGTATTAGCTTAATGAAAGTATTTAGTCTTGAAGAGGTTCTTTTTAGAAATGTATAGACAACAGCCCAAAGAGGCCACAGAAGTGTAATAGGTTGAGATAAAATGGAAAAGAAATAAAAGAGCGTCGCAAATATTGTGCTTTTATGTTTCGATTCTTCATTAGCCTTTATCCATTGAAGTGTCGCTAAAAGTATAAATAGAAATGTAAGGATATGTTTTCTAGCAATTCCCCAGCTTATCGTCTGTACAAAAAGAGGATACACAAGGAAGCCAGTAATAATGAGAAGAATTTCTAAATCCTCCAGGCCTGCAAAAACATGCTTTATAATCCGGCCTAAAACAAGACATGCACCTATCCAAAGAAGGAGGTTGTGGAAAACTGAAATATTTATTCCAAAGTAATTATAAAAACCAAGGTCAATATAAAGACTCAAATCCCGGATGGGTTGAAAGTCTATAGTCTGAAAGGAGAAAAGGTTATTAAAGTACTCACTAATCGTTGAGATTTTTAAAAGAACTGGAAAGATATATTGTGCGTCAGGATTAATGGGAAAGTTAAAGCTTATAACGGGCCAATAAGTGGCCATCGCAACGGCTAGGAGAAAGATTGACCACAATTTCGTGTTTTTTAAAACATTCATTTCTGATTAGTTGCTATTTACGTTTCCTTGTAAATTCTCTACGGTGAATTCGATACAGGCTAAATGGTTTTGATGCAGACCAGATACTATCCTTATAAATATACTTATTACCTTCATTGTCCCGTTTTGAGCAGTTCAGGCCACCTTTATTAAGGCACTCAAGGTCTCTTTCAGCTTTGAGTGAATAAAGATCTGCTTTAATTTTAGTTTTAATATTTTCATCGACTGATCCTGCTAATATCATCTCAAGGTAGGTAATTGGAATTGCAAAATCTTTATCTGTTTCAAATTGAATTTTTCTTATCAGAAACTTTACCATTTGATTCACGTCTGGATGATTCTCCACTTTCTTAAGTAAACTTAGACCCTTCTCGTATTCGCCCATCTCGTAGTAATAATTAAAACCAGCATGATAATTAAGCTTATAGTCTTCTGGAAATACTTTCAAACCTCTTTCAAAAATATCAGCAGCACCTTCCAAGTCATCCTTTATGATTGAAAGGAAGGTTCCACCGTACTGATAATTTTGATAAAAGTTGGGATCTAAAGTAGAGATAGTCAAAAATCTGAGATAAAGCCAGTTTCCTAGATCACCATTAGAGTATCGCTCCATATCTGATTCCAAAAGAGTTTGAATCCAAATTAGATCAGAAATCATTCGTTTATGACCTAGGGAGAAAAACGTAATGAAATGCTCATTGAGATTAAGGGCCGAGTCTTGTTTTTTAATTTGAACAGTCGGCTTCCTCGAATGGGTGTGAAATAAAAGAGCCAGTGAAAAAAAAAATATCGCTGGAAAGAGTAAAAGATTAGTCTTGCCATTTGTTTTTGAAATCATAACACTATGATTATGTTAAATTTTATTGATGTCACTAAGACTTTTAAGTCTGACCTTTTTACTCAGAACTTTACAGCACTGAAGAATGTTTCATTTGATATCCCATCTGGTTCCATGGTCGGATTTTTGGGTGCTAATGGTGCAGGGAAAACGACTTCATTAAAAGTAATTATGGATTTTATTCGTCCAGATACAGGCACAGTTCAATTTTCGAAAGAACTTGGAAATAATAAAACTGAAGTTTTTAAGAACATAGGATTTCTTCCAGAGCGGCCTTATTTTTATGCCAACCTCAAGGGGATAGATTTCTTAAGATTTATGGGGCAACTCTCAGAGGTTCCTAGTCAACTAATTGAAGCTAATATTAAAAAATGGGCGCCGAGATTCCGAATAGATCATGCACTCAGCAGAGAAATCCGAACATATTCAAAAGGTATGTTGCAGCGAATTGGTTTTCTTTCTACCATTCTCCACGATCCAAAATTTATCATATTAGATGAACCCCTCTCGGGGTTAGACCCCATTGGCAGAAAAGAATTGAAGGATGTTATAGTTGAGGTTCATCGTGCTGGGAAAACAGTCTTCTTTAGTAGCCATATTGTTCCGGATATCGAAGAAATTTGCGATAGAGTCATTTTCCTTAAAGATGGAAATCTAGCGTTTAATGGAACTGTAGATTCGCTATTAAATACTGCGAAGGCGAGTGATTATGATGTCAAGTTCAAGAGTGATAAGGTTTTATCATTCAAAACAAAGACGATTAATCAGGAAAAATATCCAGGAAATCTTCAGGTCGTAAGAGTTTCAGAAATAAATAGACAAACACTTTTACAAGAATTGTTGACAGCCAATGTAGATGTCGTTGGCGTCGAGGTCATTAAACCAAGTCTCGAAGAGATTTTTTACCATCAGAAATAATTATGAATGTATTTTCTAAAATCCTGATTATAGCCAAGTACACCTTCAAAGAAATTATGAAGAGTCGTATTCTGTATGGCACAGGAGTTTTAGCTGTATCAATTGTTGTCTTAACTTTTGTCGCTACTGAGTTTACCTATGGAGTTCCTGAAAAAGTTTCTTTGGATTTTGGTCTAGGACTCCTTTCATTATCCTCTACTGGAATAGCTCTTTTTATAGGAGCTACATTACTTTCCAAAGAGATAGATAGTCGAACTGTTTACATGGTTATTTCTCGACCAGTACCACGTTGGTCATTCATTCTTGGGAAACTTTTAGGCCTTTTTGTTGTTTTAATCCTTAACGTTTTAATTCTTTCAATAGTTACTCTTTTTAGTTCTCATCTTATGGGTGGTGATATTAATCAAGTGATTCTTCTCTGTATCCTTTTCAATATTCTTGAAAGTTTTTTATTAATGCTTGTTGTAGTTTTATTTTCATTATTTTCAAATACGATACTTGCCACATTAATTTCATTTGTTATTTTTACTCTTGGACACGCTGTCCAAGAGACCCAGTTAACATCGTTTGTAGTCAACCGACCTACACTTGGTAAGTTATTAGAATTTTATCATCTAGTCCTTCCAGGTTTTTATAAATTAAATCTCAAAGATTTTGTAGTTTATAAACAATCTATTTCGATAGACTATCTCATCAATAGCGCTAGCTATGGCATTTGTTACTCAATATTCGTTCTTTTTCTTATCCTCTTTTTATTCCAAAAGAAGAATCTTGATTAATGAATTTTCTGTACCAAATTTATGTTTTTATTTTTGGGTGTTTGATTGGAAGCTTTTTGAATGTGGTGATCTATCGACTACCTTTGGAAAAAAATCTTTCTTCTGATAGATCAGTATGCCCCAACTGCAACTCTCAGTTAAAATGGTATCATAATATTCCAGTGCTTAGTTTTCTTGCCCTAAGAGCAAAATGTGGATTTTGTGGGCTTGGGATATCATGGCGATATCCGCTGATTGAGCTGGCCACTGGTCTTATCGCCTTCTGGCTCTTTCCTGAAAATATAAGCTCCTTTTCTCTCGGAATTTTTGCTTTCCAGTTCTGTGTTGCTTGCGTATTTCTGTGTCACCTATTCATCGATTTAGATCACCATTTGCTTCTAGATTCACTTAATTTGTACTTACTTGCCATGATTCTGGCCTACAGTTTGGTTGTGTATCCATGGCAGCACTGGCTTATTGGCGGCGGAATTGGGCTTGGCGTGCCTCTTTTGGTGACGTGGTTATTTTACAAAATTAGAAATCAAGTTGGTCTAGGCGGAGGTGATATTAAACTTTTTGGAATACTTGGAATCTATCTTGGTCCTACAGGAGTTATGTTCAATATCTTCCTAAGTTGTTTTGTAGGGGCACTTTTAGGAATGTTTTTTATTGCTACAAAACGCATGACCAAGGACAAACCGATGGCCTTTGGCCCGGCGATTTTACTGGTTGCTACGTTACAAATTTTCTTTCCCGAGGTCTCCACAAAAATCCAAAGCTTCTTCCTCTAATGGCATGAAGCACTAAATCCTTGATTCCTCAATTCTACTCTGGGTATAATTAACTAAGTTTATTTATCTTCGAAACAGGGAAAACTTTGGCAGCTTCTTTAAAAGATCAATTGGACGACCTTTTAGGCAAAATGAATCCCGGCAGTATTGTTGGGGTGGATATTGGCGCGCACAGTATTAAAGTTTGCGAAGTCGGAGGAAGCATAGGGAAGTTGAAAATTGAACGCTTCGGTACTTTCATGCTTTCTGAAGCAGCTTTGATTGAAGATGAAGTTCAGAAACCTTCCGAAATTGTGGATGGAATTCTTGAAGCTTTCAAGTCTGCCGGCATTAAATCAAAATCAGTTTGTCTTGGTCTCTTTGGGCCAAACACGATGACGAAACGTCTTAACGTTCCTGAAGGAACGAAAGATGAAATCGAAGATCATATTATGTGGGAGGCTGAACAGTATATTACCTTTGGCGCTGAGGAGTCCCAGATTTCATTTGATATCATTGGAGATAACGAAGGTGGCGGTAAAGATGCCATTGTTGCTGCTGCTAAAAATGAAGTTGTAGAAAATTTTTCAACACTTCTCAAAAACGCAAAGCTTGGTGTAAAAGTCGTGGATCTAAATGTAATTGCACTTTCAAATGTTTTTGAGCAGTGTGCGGGCGATGATCTGGAAGAATATTCGCAAGGAACACTTCTGCTTGATTTTGGTGCTCAAAGTACCAAGATTATTGTTTATAAGCGTGGCGGACCAATCTTCACGAAAGAAATTGCCATCGGTGGTGGTCTTATTACCGAGGAAATTCAGCGACAGATGGGTGTGAGTTATGAAGAGGCTGAAGACCTAAAAACTTCGACTGATGATAACGGCAATCTTCCTGAAGAAATCATGAGCATCATTAATATTCAGCTTGAGCAGCAAATCTCTGAAGTGCGAAAGAACATCAACTTCTACGTAACTCAGGGAAGTGCCGAAAAAGTTAACTTCTGCTTCATAACAGGTGGCTCTTCGTTACTCCCAGGTCTTGCTGAAAAGCTTACGGCTACTACAGGGATTGATGTCCAGCGACTGGATATTCTTAAAAGTTTTAAAATCGATGAGCGAAAGATCGATAATCCCGATCACTTTGCTGCAGTTGCGGCCGTTGTTATTGGTCTTGCCATGAGGAAAATATCTTAAATGATTAAGATTAACCTTTCTCCTAGTACCAAACAGTTAGATATCTCCAATCTCGGAGGTCTTGATTTTTCTAAAATTAAAATCAAGGCGCTTCTGATAGTTATTGCCCTTTTTTATGTTCCTAATTTTTTTCTTTATCCGATGTGGGCGACAGATCTGGAAGTTAAAAATGCGGAACTTCAAACCCAGCAATCTGCGCTAAATCGTATCAAACGAAAAGTTTCTCAAAATCAAAACTTTGAAAAACAAATCAGAGAACTTAAGGCCCAGGAAGAAAATTTTAAGAAAAAACTTCTCGCGGTAAAAGAAGCGATTAATGAAAAACGAAATCCATCAACTTTGCTTCAATATATTTCAAAAAACATTCCTAAAGAGCTCTGGATCACTGATCTCGTCATTGATTCAAATTCCATGACCATCAGGGGCGAAGCTCTGGACTATATTAGCATTGGGAATTTTGTCACGAGTTTGAGATCATCAGTTTTCATTAAAGACGCCAATATTGTTAATACTCAAAGCGCCGTGAGGGATACCGATAAGCGCCGAATTGAATCTTTTGAAGTGAAGTTTGTCATTAACAGGCTGGATCAATGAAAGAATTATCCGGAAAATTACTTGGTAATATCCACTGGATCATCCTTATCTATGCCCTTTATGCGACTTACGTGAAATATGAAGAACACACCCTCGCGATTGAAGGTATTGATAGTCAGTTCGAAGGAATTGACCAGGAAACAAAACAAACCGAAAAGAGCTTAAAAGAAATTCAAGAGAACATGGGTAAAATTGCTGAATTCAAAACTCGCGTTGAATCAGTTGCCAAAAATATCGAATCGGTTCAAAGACAGCTTCCCGCTGATATTAATGATACTCAAATCCTGACTTACTTAAATCAAGAGATGAATTCATTGGGGATTAAGGATACGAGTATTGTTCCGAGTTCGGAGACGACAGGAACTTACTTTGTTTCTAAGGACTATAATTTTAAAGGCCGTGGAACCTTTCTTCAATTCCTCATCTTTTTCGAACGCCTCGGAAATGCCGATAGAATTTACAACATTAAAGGTCTAAAACTTACTAATTCGACGGAGAACCAGAAGGGTCGATTTCAAATCGTAGGTGGTGAAAGTATTATCCAGGCCTTCAGATTTAACCCAGATTTTAAAGTGGATCTTGGTTTTGATAACTCTGCTGGCACACCGGCACCAGCCGCTGGTGGTGGTGCCGTGGGCGGAAAGGCTGAAGAATGAAAAACTTCCTGATACTTTACCTGTTTATCAGTTTCACCGTAGGGGCGCAGACCGCCCCAAGGAAAAATCGTCTCAATGAATTTTTTCAAGGTAAAACTAAGATCGATAATCCGTTTGAACTGAGAGATCCATTCAAGGCTCCTCAAGGTAAAGCTGAAGCCGTTGAGAAGAAACAAGGATTTTTTATTTCAGGCCAGGGTCAGTACAGCAATATCCAAGTTAAAACCGTGGATAATATCAATGATATCCGCTTGGTTGGTGTTCTTATCGGTAAAGAAAGACGAGCATTGGTTAATATCGGTGGCGGTAAAGATGTTATCATTCTTAAGGAAGGCATGAAAATAGGCCAGGATGAAGCCGAGCTTAAAGCGATTCTCCCAGGGGGAATCATATTAGTTGAGAAGATTGTTAATGTATATGGACAAGAAGAATTCTTAGAAACGGTTATACCCATTTCTAAATAAAATTCTTACAATGATTGTAGGAGTTCATTCTTAAGGAAGAGAAAGCATGAAGAAAGGATTTTTTCTAATACTACTCTTGTCGCTATTTGGTTCATTCCAAATTGGTGCGCAAGAAATTACTAACGTTAACTTTGTTCAAGAAGGCGAAGTTAGTAAACTCATTATTGAGACTAACGGTGATGCATTCGCTGAACGTTTCCACGTGACCGAAGATAAACAAATCATTCTCGATATAAAAAATACAAAAGTTTCACCAAAACTATTGCGTGGAATTGATACGTCTGAATTCCCTGGAAGTACTGTCTTTATTTCTGGTTACAAAAAACCAGGATCAACTAACGATGTAAGGTTTGCCATTCAGTTGCGTGACAACGTTCGTTCAACGCTAGAAAATAAAACAAATAAAATTGTTCTCAATATTGAAAATCGTTTTGGAGCATTCTCTCAAAGTAAGATCAGATCTTCAGAACCAAGTAATGGTAACGCTGCCTTAGTTGAAGACGCCATTGGATTTGCTGTTCCTAAATCGAACTCGGTAGAAGACATTCTTGCGAACTTAACGATGTCAGGCCCGAAAAAGTATATCGGTAAACGAATCTCAATCAATGTTCGAGATATTCCAATTGCTGATCTCCTCAATATGATTGCTGATACTTCTGGGTTCAACATTATTATTGATCAGGGAATTTCATCTTTGCCACCCCTGACTTTAACCCTGACAAATGTTCCATGGGATCAAGCACTTGATACGATCATGAATCTTTCGAAGCTAGTAGCGCAAAAAAGCTCGAATATTCTTATCATGAAGACTCTCGCGACTGCGACTAAAGAGAAAGAAGACGAAGTTAAAGCGATCGCTCTTAAAGAGGGTCTAGAACCTTTGGTTACGAGAATTTTTCTCATAAATTATGCGGCTCTTCCTGAAATCAGCAAAATTGTTAAAGACTACATGACCCCAACCCGTTCAACACTTCAGACAGATGATCGTACGAACAGTTTGATAGTAAAAGATACTGTTGAATCGATCGAACGTATTAAAAAAATCATTGAGACTCTTGATACGCAAACGCCTCAGATCTTGATTGAAGCTAAGGTTGTGGAAGCGAGCGAGAGTTATTCAAAACGCTTAGGTTTAGAAAATGGGCTTTCTTTTGGCTATGATCCCGTCAGTTTACCTGCGGTTCCAGCTGGGCCTGGATTTTCTTTCTCCTCGGCTCCTAACGCCGCAGCTGCTACCGTTGCAGGAATGACTGTTGGTGTTTATAAGCGCCTACTCAACCTTAACTTCAACCTCCAATTAATGGAGAGTGAATCGAAAGGACGAATTATTTCAACACCAAGAATTGTTACCCAGAATAAAAAAGCTGCAACAATTACCAGTACTGAGCAAACAAGTTTCCGTATTCAGCAACCAGCTGTAGGAGGCTTAGGAACTATCGCAACCTTCCAGAACGTTTCAGCAGCCTTGACTCTTAACGTAACTCCTCAGGTGACCAATGATGGTGCCATCGCAATGCAGATAACACTTAGTAAATCTTCATTCGGATCCAGACCCACTCCAGATGCTCCACCCAATACTTCTACAAAAAACGTAACGACCAACGTTCTAGTTGATAACGGATCAACTGTTGTTATCGGTGGTGTTTATTCAAATGAAAACTCGGAAACTCATTCGGGTATCCCTTATTTAAAAGATCTTCCATTAGTTGGCTGGCTTTTCCGTACTCCGTTTGCGCCAATCACTCGTAAGAGTGAATTGATTATTTTTATGACCCCAAGAATTATGAACCAGGAAGAAGCAGGATTCTCCGAAAGAAGTTCGGCCAAGACTGGTGTTTCTGAAACTCAACTTTAAGTGGGGTTAACCCGTGTTGGGTAAAAAAAATCAGTCAGCTCTGCTGGCAAAATACTTTGCTATGTATAAGAAGAACCCTTCTTCAAAGGTGTTTGCACCTTTGGCGGAGTCTTATCGTAAGTTGGGTATGATTGATGATGCTTTCAAGATTCTTAAAGAAGGGATTCGACATCATCCTCAGTACACCCTCGGTTACATCGTGCTTGCAAACTGCTATTATGATCAGGAAAAGTTCGAGCTTACCTACAATACGCTCAGACCTATCATTACTCAAAATGCTGATAATATCTCCCTTCAAAAAATCTTTGCACAGGCCTGCATTCATTTAGGTTATCTAGAAGAAGCACTTGATACTTACAAATACCTTCTCTTTATGAATCCTCGGGAGAAGTTCTTTGCTACTCAGGTTAAAAAACTAGAAGATGACCTAATGGTGGGACATAAAAAACTAAGTCTTGAACAATTAGTTAAAGCTCCAGATATGCCTTTCATTCAACATACACCTATAGGTGAGGATGATGACTGGGTTCAGGTCGATTTTAATAAGACTGATTATTCTGATGACAAGCCAGCTTCGAATCAGCCTAAACTCGCGGCAGTTCCAGATAAGAATGAGTGGGTAATGAAGAAGCCAGGTCTCGAAACTCATCCAATTCTTAATGAGTCGGTAACTGAAAGAAGTCTTGAAGATGATTTTTACGCCGATGAATTTGAAGAAGAGCACGGTGATATTGAAGATGCTAATGATGAACCTTTTCCTTCTGAGGCACCGATCGTTTCCCATACGCTTATAGATCTCTATTTGAGACAACAGTATTACGATAAAGCTCTGGAACTTCTGTATAAAATTATTGAATTGAATCCGGATGATCAACCTTCGTTAGACAAGATTCAACAGATTAAAATGCTGAAGGGTGCTTCAGAAGTTAATGCTGCTGTTTCTGAACAAGATGGTCATGACCAGCTCCTCTCGATTATTGAAAATAAAGTAAAAGTTAAATCTCCTCTCGAAATTAAGCTTCAAAACGTTTTCATTCTGTTCCTTGATGAAATTAAGATGCGATCGCAGCTTAACGCCCATCAAAAGAGTTCTAGATAGCACTCTGAAAAGTATCTTTGAAATTCATAAGAGCGCGACTCATAGAAATAATTTTTTCTTTCGTGAGAGAAAGATCAAGGTTGTTGCTGGCATCTGAAGTCCTAAAGAAAACGCCAACAGATAACGCATAGTAATTATTGGAATTAATCAGGTGTGGATTGCCTACATGACTACATTCCTATTAGTAACGAATTTGTGTAGTTAGAAGTAATCGCGATTTCAGTATTTGTGTAATGATTATTATTTTTACAAGCTGAAGACTTCACACACAAAAGTTTTTTAAGATTATACAAGGGCATATTATGGTTAACAAAATGCTTTTAATTCCAAAAAGCCTCATATTGTTTTTTTTTACAATCACATGCATATCACTCGCGTGTCCGTGGGAAGTAATAATTAAGGATCCTGTACTGAAATATGATGATAGAGCTCTTCTTGAGCCACTACAACAATTGCAAGCACCTTATATTGCATCTTACTTTTCAGGTAAAATACTGGATGTTCAGCCAATTAGAGATTTAAGTTATGCTGCTGATCTGATGATTGAATCGATTACTGGGATAAGTGTTCATCACTTACAGAATTTCATCCTTTGGTTAATAATTGTATCATTACTTTATAGCTTACTTTCAATCTTAGAAATTCAATATGAATTGAACCTGATGCTAACCTCGCTGTTTGCTTTTAACCCTTGTTTTTGGATTGTTACCAGTTGGATAAGTGGGAGAAAGCATCTCCTGTCGACTCTCTTTATTCTATGGGCAACAAATATTTTTGTTGAAAGATTTAAAAAATCATCTTTTACGATATATTCTGTTGTTAGTATTATAGTTCTCTACTTTCTTTCATGCTTTTCACAACCACAAAATATCCTTTGGCCTTTTTTTGTTCTAAGTTACATATTGATTTACAATAAGAATTCACTAAGGGGGCATTTGACTTTGTTGGTAGGTATGTCATTTGTTGGTTTCGGAACTGCTTTATTAAATTTGGATTACTACTCATCTAAATATGTGGGTTCAACAGGGTTTACAAAATTTGCAGCAAATGTTGACGATGAAACCTCTTTTCGTCTGTTAGCAACAGGCAGATCATTTTTTCAAGCGCTGATTTCTTTCTGGCCTACAGCGACACCTTATTATCCAGGAAGTGTACTGAATATGATTGGTATTGTTCTATTAGTTATATTTTTATATTTTTTCTTTAAAATGAAGGAGAAAAAATTAGTACCATTTTTAATCTATGCTTTTTTACCCATCGCTGTAGTTACGATTAAGATGACAAATATATTTGGTTCAGACACTTATCTTTTAAATCTCATTATAGGGCTTTACGTAATTCTGGGTCTCTCCATTAAAAGTATATATGCTCAAGGGTTTACAAGAAAAATAAAAAAAAATGGAATCCTTCTTTTCACAATTTTTTTATTTTCTTATGTTTATCTCTCCTTTCACGTAGCGCAGTCGTTTCAATCTGACATGAAAGTGTTTAAAAGAGCTTATCAAGTTGAACCCACTCCTTTCAATTTAAAATGCCTTGTTATCAATCTAAGGAAAGAAAAAAATTATGAAGAAGCTTTACCACTAGCAATCAAGTTGATTCTCTGGGACCCCTATGGCGCTGATAATGATTTTATTTTTTCTAATACAGTATTTCAAAATCAAAAATTAGATTTGAAAACTAAACTTCAAAATCTCAACACTGGGTATCAGACAGCTCGGGATTTAGTCTGGATTAGATATTATTTAGCGATTGTTTTGGCTTCAAATAAAGATTACAAAGACGCTATTGCTTTGATGAATACTATTGAATCAGATGAGTATCGAGAGTACGAAGATGCTATGCCTTTGGTAAAAAAGGATTTTTTAAATATTTGCAATTTAGATAAGAATGAATGCAAGAAAATTATCAACAATATAAAACAAGCAGAACAGAACTGATGCAACTCTTGGAGGATTGATGATTTGTTTTTTTATCATCAAACGTTTTCTGTCAGTCTGTTGATAAAACTCAGATAAGATCGCAGTTTCAGGACATTAAAAAAGAGGCATGAAGAAGGTTTTTGGACTGGAGCTGAAATGTTTTTTCTTTCAACAGATCTTTTCTTCATGGAGATCATTGGTGAATACTTTGGTTTTATCTTTACTAAAATCCAAAATCTGATCTCTAATTTTGAAAGAGAAAAGAATCAATTGTTAAATTTTTCAAGTTTGTACATTTCCAGATCTCGATTCAGGTTTTTTGGTAATAAGTAATCTGTGCATTTGTGCTTTCCTAAATAACAACGAGGGTCCAAATATCTCCCCTCTGGAGTAAACTTTCTTGGCATTAATTCAAGTCCATATCCAAAGACAGGTTCATAGCAATAAGCAAGTCTGTTTTCCAAAGGATAATACCCGTCGTGGTACCGGTAAATGACAAAAAGATCCCTGTTGTCTCGTGTAAAAATAGGTGGAAGTATGACTAAAGTTAACAATGCGTATCTTGTCCACTTGGGAATATTTGTTTTATTACAATAAGCTATCGCTAATGCAAATAAGGCGAGGCTGATTATGGGCATCCATCGGGGATTAACATGAAAAGATTTTACAATTGGGATCTGAGAAATAATTCCTGCATAAATTCCACTAGAAATGAATGCACCAACAATAATTAGACCAAAGAGACTTAGAAGAATTTTTTTGTTTTCATTCATTTTCATCAGACTGGTTGCAAACATAAAAATAAAAAATCCAGGAAACATGAAATTTATCGATTCCCAGTTTCCGTAAGGCCAAGAAGTCATTTGGGCATAATTAAGTGGTATGGGAAAGAAAAGCGACATAACTGTATATTCCAAACCTTTCAATATACCTACATTAACAAATGGAGTATTTCTTTGAAAGTTCTGACTAAAAGAAATTACGGCGAGAACCTTAGGAAGAACAATAAGGCTTGCAAGAATGATCCCGAAGAGAAATTTCTTAAAACTTTGCTTAAAATTTATTTCGAAGTCGTTGTACCAGAGGATGAAAATCAAAAATGCAAACGCTAAAGGGAACATGGCACAGAGGTAAGTGTTCCCGGAATAAAAATCATGGGCATATAGAATAGAGAATATTGTTACCTGGAAAAGAAATTGTTTTTTATTTTTTGGATTCTGCAAAAGAAAATGACAGTAAAGAGGCCAGAGCCCAATGGCGATAAAGGGCACATGGCCAACTATCGCCCTCGCAACGATGTATCCCTGAAGACACCAGGCAAAAGAAAAATAGTTCCTGAAATATTTTTTTGTTTTCAAAGTTTCTTGGAACTTTAAGGTTCCCCAAAAACTAACCGAGATAATCAGAGTTATATACGCCACGAGTACAGTGATATCGTTAAAAAATAATGCCAGGAAATGGGTGATGCTAAAAAGTGTACCAACGGGATTCGCCCAAACAGGTATTCCGTTACACCGCTGTGGAGAGAACTGGATAAAAAAAACTGAAAAATTTTCCCACGCATAATGATAATCACTAAGGGTAGGCAGAAACATTCTGTAGTCGTGACCCATCAAGGGGTAAGAGTAGAAAACTAAAACAAATATAAGAGTTAGTGTGATGAAGAGCAACGCTAGACTATTTTTCATTTTCATTTTCTTTATGACTGATTCAGGGTGGTTGTATTCTCTCTACTGATTAAGCCTGAGTACCATTTATTTAAAAACACCTAGATCTTATACGAAAGACATTCATTTGAAACTATTTTAACCAGGTCTTAGATAGTTAAGCATCCTCTTAGATGTGGGATAAAAGTTGAAGTTTTCCCAAAAAAGGTGAAGATATAATGCTAAAAGTAAGTAGCTTTTAAAAGGATCCAAAACATTCTGCCAAAAACTGATTAATTTTGGACTCCTAGGAATTAATACTTTATCCTGTTCAAGAGCTTAGACCTAAAACTAAGTAAAAATGAATGCCAAAAAATAATGAATAATATAAAACAAGCCGAACAAAACTGATGCGACTTTTGGAATACATATGAAAAAATTTTTGATCATCAATGGACCCAACCTTAATATGTTGGGGCTGCGAGAGCCTGAGGTCTATGGAACTGAATCTCTCGATGACATTCGCAAGTGGACGGATGAGAAAACAAAATCCCAATCGCAAAACGAATGGTACCAATCTAACGTTGAGGGTGAGATCGTTGAGCGAATTCAAAAAGCTCACTTTGAAAAGTATGACGCTCTTATCATTAATCCCGGTGGATACGCTCATACTAGTGTTGCCATTCATGACGCTCTGAAAATCCTTAAAATTCCAGTAATTGAAGTTCATTTAAGCCAGGTTTATAAGCGCGAAGAGTTCCGCCATACTCTGTTGACTGCAAAAGCTGCTACGGCCATAATGTCCGGACTCGGAAGACAAAGTTACTACATTGCGATATTTTCGCAGATCCATTAAAGGAACATTCTCATGTACCAGACAACTGATTTCAGAAAAGGCCTCAAAATCGAGATCGAGGGCAAGCCTTGGATCATCGTCGACTTCCAACACGTTAACCCTGGTAAAGGTTCTGCTTTCGTAAGAACAAGAATCAGAAACCTCGAAACGAACCAAACAATTGAAAGAACATTCAAGGCTGGCGTTGAGACTGTTGGTAAGCCAGATATGGAAGAAAAAGAGATGGAGTATAACTACTCTGATATCGATGGTTACAACTTTATGGACCAAACGACTTTTGAAATGGTTCACTTAAGCCACGATCAAGTAGGTGAGAACAAGTTTTACCTTCAAGAAAACATCAAGGTTTACATCCTTTATTATAATGGTCGTCCGATTTCAATCGAACTTCCAAACTTCATTAACCTTAAAGTTGTTGAAACTGATCCAGGAATGAAAGGTGATACTGCAACAGGTGGATCGAAGAAAGCTGTTCTTGAAACAGGCCTTCAAGTAAACGTTCCTCTCTTTATTAAAGAGGGTGAAGTTCTTAAAATTGACACTCGAACTGGTGAATACCTAGAACGAGCTAAGGTTTAATTATGAATTTAGATATCCTCAAACAGATTGTTAAAGTTGCTAAAGATGAAGGCGTTGCTGAGCTTAAGGTTGATTCAAAAGACTTTAAAGTTGAAGTGAAATTCGCTACCGCTGGTTCAGTGCAATACGCACAACCGATGATTCATCACACTCCAGTTGCTCAGGCAGCTCCGGTTGCAGCAGTTTCTACTAAAGCTCACATTCCTGTCGAAACTGGATTCCATTTTATTAAGTCTCCTTTTGTTGGAACTTTTTATGGTTCACCTTCACCTACAAAACCAGTTTATGCAAAAATTGGTGACAAGGTTAAAGTTGGACAGCCTCTTTGTGTTCTTGAAGCCATGAAAATCATGAATGAAATAGAAGCTGACGTCGCAGGCGAAATTGTTGAAATCTGCGTAGAAAATGAATCACTTGTTGAATTCGGACAAGCACTCTTTAAAATTAAACCTAACTAATGAATACACCGACGGTCAAAAAATTTAAGAAAGTCCTTATCGCAAACCGTGGCGAGATCGCCATTCGCGTAATCAGAAGTTGCAAAGAACTCGGCATTGAAACTGTCGCTGTTCATTCAACTGCTGACGAAGATTCTCTTCATGTAAAAATGGCCGACGAGTCGGTTTGTGTAGGTCCTGCAAAATCATCTCTTTCATATCTCAATATTCCACAAATTCTTTCAGCTGCTGATATCACGGGTGCGGATGCTATCCACCCCGGTTATGGTTTTCTATCTGAAAATGATCAGTTTGCTGAAATGTGTTCGAAGTGGGGATTAACATTCATCGGCCCGAGTGTGAAATGCATTCAGTCTATGGGTGATAAAATCGAATCTAAAATTACTGCAAAAAAAGCCAACGTTCCAACTCTCGAACCTATTTATGTTAAAGAAGTTGCAGAAGCAGATATTCAAAAACAGGTTGAGAAAATGGGATTCCCGGTTCTCATCAAAGCATCTGCTGGTGGTGGTGGACGTGGAATGAAACGTATCGAAAATTTTGATGAACTCTGGCCTGCTCTGTCGCGTCTTCACGAAGAGGCTAAAGCTGCATTCGGTGATGGAACTCTTTTCATTGAAAAATACATCGAAAATCCAAGACATATTGAAGTTCAAATACTCGCCGATAAATATGAGAACGTGATTCATCTAGGTGAGCGTGATTGTACCATTCAGCGTCGATTCCAAAAAATTCTTGAAGAAGCTCCGTCTCCGGTTCTTACTCAAAAAGTTCGCGAAGAGATTTGCGATGCTGCCGTTCGTTTGGCGAAATTCGTAAATTACGACTCAGTTGGGACTGTAGAGTTCCTCTATGATCAGGATACGTCGAAGTTTTACTTCATGGAGATGAACACCCGCATTCAAGTCGAGCATCCTGTAACGGAAGGTCGAACGGGTGTGGATCTTATCTCTGAGCAAATCCGTCATGCACAAGGTGAAGTGAACCGATTTAAACAATCAGATATTATCTTTAGAAATCACGTCATTGAATTCCGTATAAATGCTGAAGATCCAAAAACGGGGATGCCTTCACCGGGACATATCACGCATTATCATAGACCTGGGGGAATTGGCGTAAGAACGGATGACTATATCTATACGGGTTATACTGTACCTCCGTACTATGACTCTATGATTTCTAAAATCATTGTTCAGGCCGACAACCGTGCTAACTGTATCACTCGCGCCAAGCGTGTTCTCAATGAAACCGTCGTCAGTGGGATCCAGACAAATATCAATCTTCACAAAGATATTCTGAATGATCCAGACTTCGTTTCAAGCAAGTTTTCGACCAATTATTTAACCAAAAAATCCATTTAAAAGTATAATAAAATCATGTGTTTAATGTGCCACAGGAAGGGGCATGATGGATGTGATTTTAGTCATACGGCAGATGATCGCCGATTCGAAATTTGCTGAAGCTCAAAGAGAAGCTGAGACTATCTTTTTCTTAAATGATGAAACATTAAGAAAAGAAGTTCTGCCGCTATATCTTGAAATTCTCAATGCTCAAAATAGACGTTTACCCGTTGAGATGATTATCGAAGTCGCTGAAAAATATCTTCAGTCTGATATTGATCAATCAATTTACTGGATGTCTTTTTTTCCAGAAAATGAAATCAACAGATACTTCTTCCTTTATCAGAAGATCAAAATTTTTCACGCTGAGAGAAAAGGTCTAACCGCCGATCTGTACCAATTGATTTCAAAATTTCAGATATATCTTTTCAGTTCACGAGTGCCAGTCATTCCTGAGTTCCTTAAAACTTTTACCCTGAAGTTTTATGCTCATGATTTTAATTTGGGACTTCAGAGATTGAGTCTCGAAATTATGATTGGGGACTATGAGACGGCGGAGACGACTATACGAAGCCTGATGCTTACTTGTTTTGAACAATCATCGCCAAGAAGTACCAGAGTCAAACTTTCTCACATTGCCGATATCCTCGAAACTTGTCAACAGTCCAGTCAGTTGGACGTCTATCGAGGAGTGTGTTCACTATACGCTCACGAGATTACAGCTAAAACGGATTATAAACGAATCGCTGAAGCGGTGATTTTTTTTGATGATTTCAAATTTCAAACACTTATCCTAAATTTACTTTTCGAAATCGGGCAAGAAGATTTGGCCGTAGAATATGCTGTAACGGTTAAAACTAATAAAGATTATAATTTTGTTTATTTCGATAAGTTCTTTCCCCAACTTAAGAAGTTTTTTGTAGCTCTGGAAGAAAAAGCGGAAGCGCCTAAGCTCGCTGCTCTTCTTACAAACGAAGATATTAAACTTACTGATAAAATTGAAAAGATCGCTAACCGTCCGATTGAGCCTGTTGAACACGTTGATGAAGAAAGTCATTTCATCAGCATGCTGAATTATCAGGAAAATTCGACTACCGACCTGTTAGAGATTGCCACTAGTTTTCTACAGTCTCAGATGCCAAGAGTTTCTCTCAAAGCTGCAGATCTTGCTTTAAAGTCAGCAGAGAACAATGTGCTTTATCTCAAGGCAGCCTATCTTAAAATGATTTCTCTGTTGCAACTCAATGACTTCAGATCGGCACTAGATTTGAGTATTGAGGCATCTGGAAAAGCGACACTTCCAGAAGATGTTCTTTCTTTTCTTTATGTTCAGGCCGAGCTCTTCATTAAGTTAGGAGAAAATAAAACGGCTAAAGGAATTCTCCAAAAAATACAAACCATTGATGCTGATTACCGTCTGACCAAAGAAAGGTTAACAAGGCTCAATGAGATTTAATAGTGTAGTAGGAGCTTTCTTATTCATCGTTCTGGCA
>JBBARF010000008.1:0-54455 GCA_040399925.1 Bacteriovoracaceae bacterium | reverse complement strand
GCTTATCCTCAAGCTCATTCATTACTCTTAACTTGAGATTGAAATCAATTTGAGAATTTTTCCAAAAGACTGCAATATCACTATCTGGTCGAAACCTGGGCGTGGCAGCGGAGCCTAACAGAAAGCAAAATTCTGACAGGTCGCTTAACGTACCGTTGACGTATGATTGAATCTGGTCAAAGGTGATCATAAAATCTCATTTAAAAAAAATCCACATTGGTTGCCTTAGCGGATCTTGGTTATTATACCGAAAAGTAATACCTCGTTCAGGTATCTCCACTTTATAGAGTTCCTCGGCATAGTCTATATCAGTCCGCAAGGGAAGTGCTGTTTCGATCCATTTATTATCTTTAAACCGTTTTTTTAAATAAGCATAAGCATCAAATTTAACCAAATAAGTAAGGGCAATAGTGGTTATCTTGTTCTCTTTCTTATTAACAAATACTTTGATCGGTAGCTGGTCTTTTTTAAGAGGGAAATAATATTGATCGGTAACAAGATCTGATTTATCAATCCTTTCCGGTTCACCTAGCGTGGGAATAAGATTTTTTGGATCATTTGTTATTTTCAAATGAAAGATTTTATCAAATTCATCAACTTTTTTTTGAGTAGGGAGGGATGTCTTGCATCCAATAAGAATAAATAGAATAAGGGGTATAATTTTCATTTCTCATTTTCCTTTGAGTCAATGATTTTCCTTAATGCCAAAAAGGCTATAGGATTAAATGTCATTAATTGAGTTTGATCTACATAAAAAGCCTAGACATAATTTGAGAAATCTTCATCAATTGAATCTTGAGAATCTGGCATAAGAAGTTTTTCAGGAGGTACGGGTTCGAAATTATCTCCAACGGTCCACCCTGATGCTTGAATGAATTCAAGCTTATTAATTGGATCTATACTTTGAAAAGCAATATGAGCAATTTCATGAATTATTACGGCCCTTTTATTTTCTTCTCTAAAAAAACGGTAAAATATTACTAACGTTCTTGTTGAGGCAACATTGGCTGCTGGATTCTTAGGATGTCCTCCTATGTCTCCTCGAATAATTTCTGCTAAGTGATATTTGCTAAGCCAAGGAGGTAAGACGGCAAGATTGTCTTGGACGATGTTTTTTTTAGACTGATTCCATCTTTTTATTTTGGGCTTTATATTCCTGAATTTCTGATTAGTAGAATCTTGAAAATAATTCGATCTTTCTATTTGCCGACAATGAGCATCCCGTGCATGTGCAGACACTTTTGTTCCATCAACTTTCGTGTAAGCATCAATAAATTGTTCCCGGATATAAATTTCTTACGGTTTACAGGGAATTGCAAAAGCAGCAGTAGTGAATAAAAAGAAAAAGATAACTGGCATTTATTAATGGTATCAGTTGGAGAAGTAGGGTCAACTTAAACGGTTAAATTTAAAAATGCGGTGGGCGTGCGTCATCCTGTCTGTTGTACCAATTTCTTCTTAAAGGAAGAGACCGCCGGTTTATAACCAGCGGACCTGATAGGTAGCATCGATGATGAGGTTGTTGTTTGTTGAATTGGTGATCTTTAAGCCGATCTTCTTACCTTGATCCATAGGAAACTCTTGTTCAGAAACATCTCCAAAAGATCCGCCGTCAGGAGATTCACAACGATCCAAAGGAAGGATGTTGGTCTGGCCTGTCGACTTGTAAATACAATGAAACTCGTAATCATTATTGTTATCGAGATTGTACGAGATCTTCACATTCTTGAAGGCTCCGTTACCTTGAATCACAACAAGCTCTTGCGGTAATTCAAAAATCCCATCCTTCGGTAACGTGTACTTTGTAGATAATGATTCTGATTCAATAATCTGAAGAGTAAGGTTATTTGGTAGAATTTGATTTTGAGTTGATCCATTATTCGGGTTACTGGTTTCTGGATCATTGATCTTTTTACCACAACCAACTAACAGCGCCAGACTCATGAGCGAACATAGACGCTTGGCAGGACAAATTTTTTGTAAAAGACTTTTTAGCATTTTCCCTTCCCTGAGAATTCGCCTGAATTAATAGTATCGTGACTACTCATCGGACAGAAACAAGCTCAACTTGATGAACTTAAGTGTTTGTTATCCTTAAATCGCAGGGAATTTTTGAGGGGGGGTTGCACAGGTTTCAAATCCCTGATAACTGCAGTCGGTTAGTCAGGCTTTGGCCGATCGGTGAATTATATTTTAAGGGTGAACCTTGACAGTGATCCGTCTGCCATTACATTGTGATGACTTCAAAATACTTACTTATATGGGGTGGGTAATACCGCGCCGCACCATTGATTTTTTAACGGAGGATATATGACAGTTAAACCACTTCAGGACCGCGTACTCATCAAGAGACTAGAAGAAGAAACTAAAACAGCTGGCGGGATCATCATTCCTGACAACCATAAAGAAAAGCCTGCTCAAGGTGAAGTTATCAGCGTTGGTACAGGTTACCGTCTTCAAGATGGAACTGTTAAAGCTCTGGAAGTTAAGAAAGGGGATAAAGTCCTTTTCGGTAAATACTCTGGAACTGAAGTTAAAGTTGGCGGCGAAACTTTCGTCATCATGAAAGAAGATGAAATCTTCGGAATCTTTCAATAAATAATAATTAGAACTAACTCGGAGGACACATATGTCAGCTAAAGAATTAAAGTACTCAGAACACGCACGCACTTCAATCCTTGCTGGAGTTAACGCTCTTGCAAATGCAGTGAAGGTAACTCTCGGACCTAAAGGTCGTAACGTAGTTATTCAAAAATCTTTCGGCGCTCCTGCAATCACTAAAGATGGTGTTTCAGTTGCAAAAGAAATCGAACTTGAAAATCCATTCGAAAATATGGGCGCTCAACTTGTAAAAGAAGTTGCTCAGAAAACTAACGAAGATGCTGGTGACGGTACAACTACTGCAACAGTTCTTGCTCAAGCTATCTACCGTGAAGGTGTTAAACTTGTAGCTGCAGGACATAACCCTATGGACCTTAAACGTGGTGTTGATCTTGCTACGGCGAAAATCGTTGAAAAACTCAAAGCAATGTCTAAAAAAATCGACACTGCTGAAGAGATCGCTAACGTTGGTACAATCTCTGCTAACTCTGACTTTGAAATCGGGAAATTGATTTCAGAAGCTATGTCTAAAGTTGGTAAAGAAGGCGTAATAACAATCGAAGAATCAAAAACTGCTGAAACATCTCTCGAAGTTGTTGAAGGTATGCAATTTGACCGCGGTTACGTATCTCCATACTTCGTGACAAATCCTGAAAAAATGGAAGCGACTTTCGAATCTCCATACTTCCTTATCACTGATAAAAAAATCTCTACAATGAAAGAGCTTCTTCCTACTCTTGAGAAAGTTGTTCAATCTGGTAAGCCACTAATCATCATCGCTGAAGATGTTGAAGGTGAAGCTCTTACAACTTTAGTTGTAAACAAACTTCGCGGAACTCTTAACGTAGCAGCTGTTAAAGCTCCTGGTTTTGGTGACCGTCGTAAAGAAATGTTGAAAGACATCGCGATCCTTACTGGTGGAACTGTAGTTTCTGAAGAGCTTGGTATGTCACTTGAGACAGTAACTCTTAAAGAACTTGGTACTTGCAAAAAAATCACGATCGACAAAGAAAACACAATCATCGTTGATGGTGCTGGTGCGAAGAAAGATGTTGAAGCTCGTGTTGCTGCTATCCGCGGTCAAATTGCTGAAACAACTTCTGACTACGATAAAGAAAAACTCCAAGAGCGCCTTGCGAAACTCGCTGGTGGTGTGGCAGTTATCCGCGTAGGTGCCCCAACTGAATCAGAAATGAAAGAGAAGAAAGATCGCGTTGAAGATGCTCTTAATGCAACTCGCGCTGCTGTTGAAGAAGGTATCATTGTTGGTGGTGGTGCAGCTCTCCTTCACGCTGCTGTTGCTTTAGATGGTCTTAAAGGTGCTAATGATGAGCAAACTGCTGGGATTAAAATCATCCGCCGCGCTATTGAAGAGCCGATCCGTCAGATCGTTTTCAATGCTGGTATGGACGGTGCAGTAGTTGTTAATAAAATCATTGAGTCTAAAAATCCTGCATTCGGATATAACGCTCGTGAAGATAAGTTCGAAGACCTTGTTAAAGCAGGGATCATCGACCCAACTAAAGTAACTCGTTCTGCACTTCAGAACGCGGCTTCAGTTGCTGGCCTCATGCTTACGACTGAAACTATGATCGCTGATCTTCCTAAAAAAGATGACGGTCACGGTGCAGGCGCTGGTATGGGTGGAATGGGCGGAATGGGCGGCATGGGCGGAATGATGTAATTTTTGCCCGACTCAAATTGACTCCTATTAGGGCACCTATATGGTGCCCTTTTTTTATGGTCAGGAAGCACGTAAGTGCGCGACCGGTATGGCCGCGGTGGCAGGATGCCATGGAGCGGTCCTTTAGCGTCTTAACAAGCGGTTCCTCTTTGTCCCTGACAGAACCACTCATGATAGCAAATGAGAGGGTTTACCCCTCTTGGGGCCTTGGCACCTTCCATGCAATGATAACTTCCAAGAACGACCGACATGGATGCCGGTCTCAATGCTAAATGCCAGGGAGCCAGGCATGAAATGGATACTTTTTTTAGCAATTCTTCCTCAGATGGCACTGGCCACAGTAACGGTTGGAAACATGGATTGTCCCACCCAGTTCGAAGGAAGAGTGAGCCAGAAGATTGAGCCTCTTGGTGCACAGTCGGGATTTGCTACAGACAAGGTTGTCTTTATCAATAACCGCACGATCAAGGGTGAAGTCGACGAGAAGATTTTTGTCGATGTACTAAAAGATGGTCCGTTTGAAATTGAGCAAGGTGAGGATTACCAAGTTCAACTTCGTGAAGGGAAAGTGTGCTGGATCGAAAAGATTTAAACTAGGCTTTTTCAGGAAGAAAAACTATGTGGAAAAAATGGATTTTAGCCTGTCTCATCACGACACCAGCATGGGGTTACAAGCTGACTCAGGATTTTACGAAAGGATTCTATTGGGCAACTTTGCCAATTGGAATCACTGTGATCGAGAGCAATCCAACTCGTAAAGCAACTCTCGAGCGTATTGCTAGAACGGCGATTGGAGAGTGGGAATCAGATACAGGGATGGCCCTTTGGGATTTCACACAAACAACCGCCAGTGCTGCTGCCACCAATATTATTCGTTGGTCGACAAATTTTGCAGCTGAAACAAATATGGATGCTTCATCAGTTCTGGCCGTAGCCATTCGTTACGTGAATGGGCCCTATTTTGCGAAAACAGAAATCGTGATTAATGGCGGTCACTCACTCAATCAAAACGATTATTTTTTAAGAACAACTCTGACTCATGAATTAGGCCATACGATGGGTCTGGATCATTCGGATGTATCTTCGGCTGTCATGGCGCCTTCACTTCAACTTCAGTACTTGGGTCTCCAGAATGATGATGTTGAGGGAATGAAAGCGGCTTATGAAGAGACTGATCGTCGCCAAGTGACGGGTTACATTAGCCCTCTGGCGTATTCGAAAGAACAAAAGTCTTCTTCACCTCTCAGTTGCGGAACCGTAGGCACGACCGGTTCTCCGGCGATGAATATGAACGCTGGACTTTCTCTTGCTTCAGGATTGTTGATCACTTTTCTCAGGAAATTAGTGAGGTGGTTCAAGTCTCTGCTCTAAGTTCCGAAAAGGAGTCATGAAGATAACTGACTCCAACGTCTCTTTCATTTTTTTCCTCACTCTCGAAGACAAGCTCCCAAGAGCTTTTTATGTTTTCGACACTATTCTCAAACAATTTGGTTTCATGCTTATTCCCGTCAAAGTGGATCAGCTGCAAGGATTGCTCGCAACAACGGAGCAAAACCAGGTGATCGTATTGTGTTCAGTGACGGATTCGCGCGAATTTAAAATTTACAATGATAGGGTCCGCGGTCTTCTGAAATATGTTCTTAAGTCTAAGCGTATGACGTTCATGCATCTTTCAAGTTTCACTAAACTCAGTGATGTGAGACAGTACTTCCATTATAAAAACTATTATTTTTTGAGATACCCATTGGATGCCAGAAAATTAGCGGCGCAAATTGCTCGCTACCATGATCTGAAATCAGTCTCGAATTCTAAATGGCCTGGCGGAAAACGCGCAGGCGTTCCAACGGTAAACACTTAATGAAAAGCCGGAATAACGAAGCTACTGAACGCATTCTGATGTTGCTCAAAATCGATGCTAATAATTTATTCAATCGTGTGAGCACCAGAAAAACTGAGTACCTAGAGATCTTTGCTCTCAGACGTACACGTGAACATTTTCCTGCCATTTTTAAAAATCGTTATGACCATACGAGCCTCCATGATCTGGCTTCATGCTCGACTGATCTGATCACATCACTTGATCAATATTACACAGTCGCCGAAGAGGTAAGCTGGTATCTTTTTCAGACCGAAGACATGCCTAACACCGTCGAGACTTATATGGATCGGAAGATTAAGAGAATGGAAAAGCTTCTAAGCACCCTGAATCTGTTTCTTGATGCAGAACTTGGTATCGAAGGGGAGATGAAGATTGAAACTCAGCCTCTCTTTATTGATCAACCTGAATCGCAGGACTTTTCAAATTTCACCGAAGATGATACCTCTCAGGAATCATGATTAAGCTGATTCTTTCATTCCTTTTTATAGCTTCGGCTTTTGCTGCCAGAGAACCTATTTCGGGAAGTCGCTTCCAGCAACTGAGTGGTGTGAAAGTATCAAATGATGAAAAAAGCACTTGGGATAACCGTTACTCCAGACCAACATTTATCTTTGGTAAATCACCGGCCCTTTTTCTAGCCGAGAACTATCAGTTTATTCCTTTTGAAGGAACGGTTCTGGATATGGGGATGGGAGAAGGCCGAAATGCAGTTTTCCTTGCTCAAAAAGGTTACAAGGTTACTGGGATCGATATCAGTTCTGTCGCTGTAAAAAAATCTTATCTTTTAGCCCAGGAATTCGGGGTGAAGATCAAAGGTGTCGTGGCGTCATTGCGTGATTATAAAATCCCTCCCCAGTCTTTCGATGCGATCATATGCTTTTATTATGTGGATCGTTCTCTGACAGAAAAGATTAAAATGTGGCTCAAACCGGGCGGGATTTTAATCTATGAGGGTTTTACCATTCGCGAGAAAATCGTTAAAAAGAAAAAAGAAGACCCTCTAGGTGACGAAATTTATCTTAAGGAGCAGGAGCTTTTGAGACTTTTTCCGGGGATGAGAGTCCTTAAGTACGAAGAGCCTCTTCATGAAAAAGAATCTCGCTCAAGTATTATTCTTAAAAAAGAATAGTTCCACCATAACCTCCTTCCAAATAATTCCTTCCATGGCATACTATATTCATGCCTAAGCTCTTAATTTTAATATTAATTTTCAGTCTTTTTCCCTATGTCGTTTGGGGGCAAGCCGAAGAATCCAAAAAGGATGAACTTGGTAGTCATTTTACCGGAAGAATTTCACGTCTCAACGGTCCTGCACGACTAGCAAGAATTAGAACTGATTTTGTGAATATCAAATTTCTTAATCGCAAAGATAGAATTGAATTTTGGAGTGAAACATACCCGAATGCGAGATGTAGTGCTCTGGTTGAAGGTCGGACGAACGATTATCTTTTGATAAAAATTCCAAACTTCATTGGCTGTATAAAACAAGTTCATTTCACGACAGGAAGTTATCTGCATTTTGATAGTGTTGATCTCAAACAAACTGTTCAGATTGCCCGCGAGTTAGTTGAAATCCTATTGAGAAAACGTCTGGCAATGAACGCGAAAAAAGATCGTCATCAAAAAGATCTCGATGGTCATGTTGAAAAAGTGGATGTCGTAAATAAACGATATGAAATTCTACGTCAGAAGCTTGAGATTGAGTGGCAGAAACAACTCGCTGCTCTAGAAGAAGACAAGGCCATTACATTTACCGAATTTAAAAATGCAGAAGCAAGACTCAATGAAATCGATACTAAGCTCGAAGCTTACCGTGTTGAAGACCACAATCTTAAACTAGATCGTTGGTCCCTGGATCCTGCACTCTATATAAAAAAATAATATCTAAGGAGTAGATATGGCCTTTAAAGGCATGAAGCTGTTTTTTCTATGTGCACTTATTTCTCTTGTCGCCTGTCAGGGTAAGAATAAAAAATCAGGCAGTACTGTGTATTATAATATTGGAGTTGAACCTAATGTTATTAATCCTATGGCTTCAGTTGATGCTTCCTCCGCTGCCGTTCATGGTTATATCTTCGAAGGTCTACTAGACCGAAATCTAGATACCTATGACTGGAAACCAGCTTTGGCGACTGAATGGTCTATCTCAAAAGATAACCGTATTTTTGAATTCAAACTCCGTCAGGGAGTGAAGTGGCACGACGGCACAGAACTAACAGCTGATGATGTTAAATTCTCTTATGATGTTATTTTCACAGACGATTATAAAGCCGTTCAATTGCGTTCTTATTACGAATCAATTAAAGAAGTTCAGGTCGTTGATAAATACACAGTGCGCTTCATTGTAGGGGATGATTATTTCCAGAACTTTGAAGTATGTGCAGGAATCCAGGTTCTTCCAAAACATTTTTATTCTAATCCAGAAAATAAAAAAGAATTTGGCCGCAAACTTATTGGAACAGGTCCTTACTTATTCCGTAAGTATGATAAAGGTCAGAAAATGATTCTGGTTCAAAACCCGGACTGGTGGGGAAGAAAAGTGGAATCTGAAAAGATGACCAACTTGATTCCTAAAGTCGTTCTTCGTTTTGCTGCAGAAGAAAACGTAGCTCTCGAGCTTTTGAAAAAAGGCGATATCGATTTCTACGCTTTAAGACCTGAAGGTTATGTAAAGAAAACTGAAGGGAAAATCTGGGAAGAAAAAATTGTTAAGGTGAAAACTGAAAACAAAACTCCTAAGGGTTACAACTTCATTGCGTTCAATTTTAAAAATCCAATTCTAAAAGAAAAGAATGTTCGTCACGCACTCTCAATGCTTTTGAACCGACCCCTGATGCTGGATAAGTTCGAATACAATCTTGGAGAGTTAGCTACTGGTCCCGTTTACGTTCAGTCTGATTACGCCAATCCTGATGTGAAATCTGTTCCGTTTGATACTCAAGTGGCCCTTAAAATTCTCAATGCTGCTGGATGGACTGATTCAGACAAAGATGGAATTTTAGATAAAAAAATCGGCGGTAAATTAACAAAGCTTTCATTCACCATCCTTGAACCGAATCAGGATTACGTTAAATATCTTACAGTTTATAAAGAAGATGCGAGTAAGGTTGGAGTTGAAGTTAATATCAAAAACGTAGAGTGGAACTCATTTATTAAACTTCTGGATGAGAAAAACTTTGAAGCAGTTCGTTTGGCATGGACAGGCGGAAGTGTAGATTGGGATCCTAAACAAATCTGGCACAGTAGTTCTTCTAATGGAGCCGGTTCAAATTTCATCAGCTATTCAAATCCTGAAGTTGATAAACTCATTGATCAGTCTAGAAAACTTCCCCTCAAAGAACAGCGTATACCACTTCTTCGCAAGGTTCACTCGCTAATCTCAAATGACTATCCTTATATTTTCTTCTTTAACTCAAAATATACGCTTTATGGTCACACTAAACGAATTAAGAAACCAAAAGACACATTCGTCTATGGAATTGGCCAACAGTTTTGGACTGTAGAGTAATATGCTAAAATACTTCCTCCGAAGAATGGCGATCCTGGTTCCAACATTGTTTGGAGTCACCATCATTGTCTTTGCTATTATCAATATGGCCCCAGGTGGACCGATTGAGCAGAAATTGCAGCAGATGCGTTTTGGGGGAGGGGATGGTCATGGTAGCTCTGGTGCCAACCGTTCAGGCGGAAACCAAGGTGTTTCCGATGAGATTATGCTTGCTCTCAAAAAACAGTATGGTTTCGATAAACCCATGCATGAAAGATATTTTCTTTGGCTCAAAAATCTCTCAACGCTGAACTTTGGCGAAAGTTTTACTTACGAAGAACCCGTCATGGATGTCATCGTTAGTAAATTTCCCGTCTCTTTGCAGTTCGGGATTATTTCACTTATTCTTAGTTATCTGATTTCAATCCCACTGGGGATTGTGAAAGCCGTTAAGCATGGTTCTTTTTTTGATGTCTCGTCCAGTTTTGTTCTCTTCGTCTTCTATTCCATACCCGCTTTCATGCTCGCTATTCTCTTGATTGTGTTCTTCTCAGGAGGAAGCTTCTTTGAATGGTTCCCTGTGGGCGGCATTAATTCGGAAATGTATGATGAACTGGGCTGGTTTGATAAGATTCTAGACCGCATTCATCACTTCTTTTTGCCTCTCGTTTGTTACACCATTGGATCATTCACAAGTCTTACAGTGCTCATGAAGAACTCTTTGATTGAAGAAATTAAAAAGGACTATATTCGTACGGCCCGGGCAAAAGGCCTGGATGAGAAAATGGTTTATATGAAGCATGCACTCCGGAATGCTCTTATTCCCATTGTTACCGGCCTGGGTGGGTTTCTTACGGTGTTCTTTGCAGGATCACTTCTCCTTGAAACGATTTTTCAGTTAGATGGCATTGGACTTTTGAGTTATAAGAGCATCTTGTCGCGTGATTACAACGTCATCATGGGTCTAGTCTTTATTCAAAGCTTACTCTTTCTTGTAGGAAATATTCTTTCAGATTTTGCCTACGTACTTGTTGATCCAAGGATTGATTTCACATGATTGAGAATCTGATAAAAAACGACGATACAATTAAAAAATGGCGCCGGTTTAAATCACGCCGCTTAGCCGTTATTTCCTGCTGTTTAGTCGGGATTGCTTGTTTTTTTAGCTTTACAGCTGAGTTCTGGGCCAATAGCAAACCTTTGTATTTAAAATACAACAACTCGACTTATTTTCCGGTTTTTAAAGATTACCATCCCACAACTTTTGATCTTACCGACTCTATGATCACCGATTACAAATCTCTGGAACTCGATGAAGATCGAGGGGATTCTGCCGTGTGGCCAGTAATTGCGTGGAATCCATTTGAATCCAATACCGAGGTTGACAGTTATCCTTCTGAACCGACTGCAGATAACTGGATGGGAACGGATGATCGCGGACGGGATATCCTGACCCGCCTTTTGTATGGCCTTCGTTATTCAATAACGTTCGCCTTTCTAGTTTGGGCGATTACTTTTGCGGTTGGAACTTTACTGGGTGGACTCATGGGGTATTTCGGTGGTCGTACTGACTTCTGGGGCCAGCGAGTTGTAGAAGTTCTTTCAACCGTGCCTCAATTCTTCTTATTGATTATTATCATTTCTATTTTTAAGCCGACGTTGATTTTGCTCGTTCTGCTCTCAAGTCTATTTGGATGGATCAGTATTAGTTATTATGTTCGTGGCGAGTATTTAAAAAACAGAAAGAAAGAGTTTGTTGAAGCGGCCCGTGCATTGGGTGCTGGTCACGTACGAATTTTCTTCAAGCATTTGTTACCCAACTCACTTTCACCCATCATTACTTTTTCACCCTTTGTTATCGCTGGAAATATTACCAGTCTCGCCAGTCTTGATTATCTGGGCTTTGGATTGAACCCTCCGACACCAAGTTGGGGAGAACTTTTAAACCAAGCACAAAAACACTTCACTGAAGGCTGGTGGCTTGCAGTTTATCCATCTCTGGCCTTGTTTTTAACCCTCACTATGCTCTCTCTCATCGGAGAGGGTGTGCGGGATGCTATGGACCCGAAAGATTAAGCATGTTATAAATGCCCCTACAGGGGTAATTTATGAAAGATACAGCTCTCAGAATCGCAGATTTTAAAGATTCCATTTTTGGCGTGATTTCGCGTTTAGCTCGCGAACACTCTGCTGTAAATTTGGGTCAGGGATTTCCGGATTTTGATGGTCCTGATTGGTTGAAAGATATCGCTTATAAAAAAATGCAGGAAGGGCATAACCAATATGCACCTTTTCAAGGAACACCAAATCTTCGCACTGAAGTTTCAAACTACTACAAAAATTTTTACGGTCTTAATTATAATGCTGAAACCGAAGTCACTATTACTGTGGGTGCCACAGAAGCGATTTATCTCGTGATTACGGCACTCATTAATCCTGGTGACGAAGTGGTGGTCCTTGAGCCATTTTATGATTCCTACGTAGCATCAATTAAAATGGCCGGAGGGATTCCCGTTCCTGTAACGATGCATGCTCCCGACTTCACCGTGGATACTAAAGAACTTGAAGCTGCTATTTCTCCTCGCACTAAACTTCTCATTCTTAATAACCCCCACAATCCAACGGGGAAAGTTTGGTCAAAGGATGAGCTTCTCACAGTAGCGAAACTGACTCAGAAGCATGACCTTTACCTCATGAGTGATGAAGTTTATGAATTTCTCGTTTTTGATGAAGCTAAACATATTCCTACGGCAACTCTTGAAGGCATGCTTGAAAGAACAATTACTGTTTCAAGCGCTGGTAAAACTTTTGGATTGACTGGCTGGAAGATTGGCTGGATTTGCGCCAATGAAAAAGTCAGCCGTGCTTGTCGACTGGTTCATCAGTACGTCACATTTGCTGTCTCTACACCCATTCAGGAAGCTGTCGCTGATGGTTTAAAAAAACTTCCGGATTACTTACCTGGATTTGTTTCTCTCTATAAAGAAAAGCGTGATTCGTTCTATAAAGAAATGATTAAGCTTGGATTTGAATTTCCCATTCCCAAAGGAACCTATTTCATGATGGTTCCGATAAACAAAAAAACCAAACTGAGTGATGTTGATTTCGCTATGAAACTCATTCAAGAAAGAAAAGTTGCAACCGTTCCCCCTTCAGCTTTTTATTTAAAGTCTACTGAAGGAGGAAGTTATTTGAGATTCTGTTTTGCGAAGAAGGAAGAAACTTTACGGGAAGCAGTTAAGAACTTACATGGCCTGTAGTTTAACTTTTGTTGCTTGAGGTTTACCCTCGCGGATGTAATGGATATCAACTGTATCGCCGATCTTTTTCGTGTCGAGAATCTGGTAAATATCATCCAGACTATCAACAACTTTTCCATCGACCTTAGTGATGATATCTCCTAGATAAATTCTTCCGAATTGATCTTGAGTCATTCCTTTAAGACCTGCGCTTGCCGCTGAGCCTTTGGTATCAATATAGGAAATAATCAGACCCTTGGTCTTTTGAACCAGTCGTTTTTTCATCGTATCCGGCACAATCCCAATCCCCAGACCAGGACGAATGTATTTTCCATGCTGAATAATCTGAGGCACGACATTTTTTATGGTATCAACAGGAACAGCAAAGCCCAGACCCGCACTCGATCCACTAGTTGAAAAAATCACTGTATTCATACCGATGAGATTTCCAGATGAATCTAGTAATGGCCCACCAGAGTTCCCCATGTTGATAGCAGCATCAGTTTGAATCATATCGTTGATCTTAACTCCGGCAACACCTTCAATCTTTCTACCCAGTGCTGAAATCACGCCAGTAGTAAGTGTGTAATCAAGACCGAAAGGGGATCCGATTGCAAAAGAAGATTGGCCAACTAGAAGATCTTTCGATGACCCAGTTTCAATGGGAACAAGCTTCACAGGTTTTTCTTCCAGCATCAGTACCGCGATATCTTTTTCCGGAGACGCACCCACCAGCTTAGCTTTGTATTGTTTAGTATCGTTATGAAAGGTCACAACGAAAGTACTTCCACCCTGAACCACATGATAGTTAGTGATGATGTGACCAGTTAGATCCCATACGTACCCTGAACCAGCACCTTGGGGAACTTCCACTTCTCCATAATCGAATGTACGGGAAAGTTTAATATTTGAAACGTTGACGGTAGAAGGAACGGCCCGACGATAAATTTCGATAGTCTTATTTTCTACTTCCAAGAGCTTACTGGCACTCCAGCTGGAAGCACTGATTAAAAACAAAACAACAAGTAGCAATGTCTTCATCTGTTTTCTCCTGAATTTTTGACTGAACTTCGCTCAGTAAGTATAATATGGGTCTGAAAAACACCCAAGAGGAAAGCCTAATGACTACAGTCAGCAATTCCACCGATATAAAATTTATTAACCGTGGAACCGGAAAAACCGAAGTCGAGAAGGTTTACGGGGATTGGTTTATTAAATTTCTCTACTCTTCTGGTGCAGGAAAACATTTTGGTGCATTGTTTACAAACAAATATTTTAGTCAGGTGTATGGTGCCTTTCAAGATCTACCTACCAGTCATCGTAAGGTTAGACCGTTCATTGAAAAATTCAATATTCCTATTGATGATTACGAGCCGGGTTCACGGCCTTCATTAGATTCCCGCGATTCATACCGAACTTTTAACGAGTTTTTTATCCGTAAATTTAAGTTAGGTAAAAGATCTTTTGTCGTTGAGCCAAATCGTATGCCTGCTTTCGCTGAAGCTCGTTACGTGGGCTTTGAAGCTGTTAGTGAAAAACAAGTTTACCCTGTGAAGGGATATTATCTCAAAGCGAGTGACTTGATCGGAAATGATCAAATTGCAAAAATCTTTGAAGGTGGTCCTTTAGTTATCGCCCGCCTTTGTCCCGTAGATTATCACCGTTATCATTATCCTGATTCGGGAAAAATTTTAGAGCACTACCGTGTTCCAGGTGCTTTTGATTCAGTAAATCCTCTCGCCCTTAAATTTAAAAATCAAATTTTTATTAAGAACGAACGTCAGGTCACCATCATCCAAACAGAAAATTTTGGTCGTATTGCCTATATAGAAGTGGGTGCTATCTGTGTTGGTAAGATTGTTCAGTCTCATAGCTGGAGTAAACCATTTATGCGCGGACAAGAAAAAGGTTACTTCCTTTTTGGTGGATCAACAGTAGTTATTCTCGGGGAGAAAGGGGCATGGAAGCCATCTCAGGATATTATTACGAATACAAACAAAGGCATTGAGACTTACCTGCAATTAGGTCAGGAAGTCGCACTCAAAGGCTAAGTTTGCACACGACGGGAAAGTGATCTGTTGGATAACGATTATCCTTAGTCACTTTCTCCAGAAAACATTCTTCTACTTTCAATTTGGTATCTACCATCACCCAATCAATTCTGGCACCATTCTGCATCTCACCTTTAAAAGCGTGATGGGATGTCTCTTCTTTGGCATTCTTAATCGCCCACGCATCCTGGAGGTTCGTAAACTCCTGACTCAGAAGTTGTCTGACTTCACTGTCAGGAGAATCATTAAAATCTCCCAAGATGAAAAGTTGGCCATCATTCATCCAATTCTTTTTAACTTCACTGGCCAGAACTCGGATCTGACAAAGACGGGTATCCTTCTTGATGTGATCAAGATGCGTGTTAACCACCATTATTTTTTTATCAGAATTTTTAAGCTGAAATTTCCCCCAAGTCATTAAGCGAGGAAAAGTACTTTCAAAAGAGAGGCTTCCGGCAATCTCAGGAGTTTCAGAAAGCCAGATGTCTCCACTTTGAAGAAATTCAAATCTATTTTTTTTGATAAAAAGTGTTGGATACATGCGCTCTCCAATCCACGAGCGATGCTGATCAACCAGATCATAATCTTCAAGGAGATTTTCCAGATCTTTGAGTTGATGAAATCTACCTTCTTGGGTCGCGATAACATCAGGGGAGTGCTTGAGTAGAGTCTCAGATAAAAAAAGACGCCGATGAGACCAGGAATTATCTCCATCGGCAGGATTATCAAAACGGATGTTGCAAGTGATGAGACCAAGTTTCATTTCAATATTGTATCTGTATTAGTCCAGCTTCTCAACATAGGCTTCGAGTATCAGAGAAAGATGACCTTCAATATTTGTCGGGACCACAGATACTGAACCTCTCACAGGGTAGCCCTTGGGGCAACTCAGGTCATACTGGCCCGTAAAGACGAATGTGTTATTTGCATTAGTTTGCAGATAAACCTCAAGAACCTCTGGAAGCTTGGGAAGACTCACTAGAAGATACTGACCATTCTCATCTTCCTTCAAGGAAATACTATGATCCACTTCAGCAAGTGTTGCTGTGACTCCATTCAGCCTGAATAATAAGTTAGAGAGAATTTCATCCATTGATGGTTGAACTTGAACTTCAGTATCAATGGCGCGGTGATAATTGACACAAGTCCATTTAGAATCTCCTCTACCAATCATCCAGTTACTACGGTCCTGATACTCTCTAAATGTTCTCTTCGTTTGTATCGGTCTGATTTTTAATTGTACCATTGCCAGGGGATTTTTATTGATTTGTAGAGAGTTTATTTGATTTCCGTTAACTCTTTGAAGATTGAAATCAATTTTTTTATAATTTTTAAGATATGAAACCAGCATGCTGCTTTTATCTGTTTGAACTAAAACCTTATCTCCGTTCGGAAGATGGCGATAAAACCATTGGACCTGTGATTCAGAATATTGAAAAGGATTGATGTCTTGGAAGTTCATGACACTTTTAAGGCCTCGTGACTTTAGAAAATTATTGAAAGGATAGTCTTTAGCAACATAGAGAATAGAAGCCTTTTCTCCATCGTTAAGAAGAACGCGGTAAGTTTTTTCTCTAATCGTATGTTGTATAGGCTGACTATCCACGTAGTGCTGGAGCATCGTTCTTTTACCAAAGGCAAGGTGGGCTTCACCTTTTAATAAAAGTTCGAGATCTTTCATCGTCAGTTTGAGTTTCATGTTAGGACTAAAATCACCCACCTTTATATATTCTTGCCCCTTGATGAGAAGAACAAAGTCTGGTGAGGACTTCGAAGGAAGAAAACTGAGATTCAAATCAAAAATTCGATCCGTTAATTCAGGGAATTTAACAGGGAGCTCAATGGTGATCTTGGACCATTCAGAGAAAAACTCTTCCGGAACCTGTTTTAATTCGGAACGTGTCAGAATATCCAGAGATTCCGTGAGAATATCTCTTTTATTTGATATTTTAAAGAAGAGCTCTTGCTTGACAACATTTCCAAGGAAGAAGCTCATTTCTCCATTTACTTCACCCACCGGCACAAAGTCAGCGATATTTTTATTCTCATCTTTTTCATTAATGATTTGATCCCCGTCGTTATCATTCAGATCAATTGCTTTGGGCATTTCATTCTTTCCACAACTCACGAGAAGAAGTATTAATAACCATTTCATACTATTTCCCCATCACAATTTGATTCATTAAACTCTGAACATCCCCAACACCCCAAAATACGACTTTTCGTTCTTTCAAAGGAACCGATGACTGTGCCTTCTTATGGGCGTCTACAAGAAATGATTCAAGATTAGAGAGCATGGCGAGAAATATTTTTTCATCTCGAGTATCCATGGCCACTTTTTGAAAACGGAAGACTCTCTGAGCTTTGTTTTCAACCACAGCTTCAATCATCTCAAGTGATTCTGCTATTTTTGCTTCCATTCCGTTAATCTCTTCCAGCATTAGAGGGGATAGGTTTTCAGAGATTCTGTATCTCACGCCATCCGTTTTTAAAATACTTCTGATGATAAGGGCCTGAAGGATATTAAAACAAACGTTTTCATGTAATCCACTTTGTGTCTGAACTTCTTCATAGGTAAGAGTGTTTTTACCAAGACATTCAAGAACAATTCTTTCTAAAGATGATAAACCTTTCATACTGACTCCTAAGCGATAATCGCATCGTTAAAGTTGTGACGGACATACATACGGCTATAAGATTTAGCGATAAGTTTTCGCTTAACATAAGCAGTAAGCTGTCCCAGTTCATCATTAGTTAGAAGCGCAGATGCCTCTTCCATAACTTCATTGAGATGTGAAAAATTCGGGCTTTCAGCGATTTTTTCTGAAATAGCTTTTTCAAAAGATTCGAGCTCCATGACTTTCATTGTTTTTCCACCAAAGAGTCTGAAGATGCGGGTGATTTGAATGCCAGTGCGTTCTGAGGTTTCCCGAAGTGTTTCACCTGGAAAAAATTTGCGGTAACGTTCGAGTGTTTTCTTTTGTAAATGCATTGTCGGCTCCTTTTGCTTGTTAGCCGACATAAAGCAAGGTCTGTGCCAAATCAGAAGGTGAGCTGATGTTCCTGAAGAATGCGGTAAAAAGCTGAAGAAGAGATCTTTAACTCCTTGATACATGCTGTGATTTTGCCATTATTACGTTTCATTGATTCTTCAACCGCCTTCTTTTCAATTAATGAGATAAGAGATTTTAGGCCATTCTGCTGGATGTATTCTTCAAAGCCCTCAGGAGCATAGGCAGAAGTTTTTTCTGGGGAGTTCATCATCTTATTCACAACACTCGTATCAATCACGCCACTCATACCTTGAGCGAATCTCTCGCACATCTTATTCAGCTCACGCACGTTCCCTGGCCACGACTGCTTCTTTAGCAGCTCCATGGCCTCTGGTTTAATAACAAATCTTCGACTAGAGTTTTTACGGAAGTGATTAATGAGCAATTCAATATCATTTACCCGACTTGAAATAGGCTTGAGATGAAAGCGGAAGCCGCTAATCCTGAAGTAAAAATCTTCTCTGAATTCTTTCTTTAACATTTTTTCCTGAAGATCCTCACAAGTCGCCGTGATGAGAGTAAACTCACTCTTAACCGCCACCGAAGATCCTACAGGATAGAACGTTTTTTCATCCAAAGCTTTGAGCAGTTTCTGCTGCATGGATAGAGGCATCGTTGCTACTTCGTCGAGGAAGAGAGTGCCTCCGTTAGCGAGTTTTAGTTTCCCTTCTTTTTTCTGATCGGCTCCTGTAAAAGCACCTTTTTCGTGTCCGAAGAGCTCAGATTCAAGCAGATTCTCATTCACTTCAGAGCAATTCAAATGCACAAGAGGAGCTTCCGGATGAGTCATTTCGTGAACGAGTTTTCCTAGTAAGCTTTTCCCTGTACCGGTGGGACCAGATATAAATAAACTCTGATTTTTCCAGTTCACATCGAGTAGTCGCCTTAATTCGCTAAGAAGATCTTCGTCCTGAGTAATAAAATTTTCCTGGATCATCTTCTCGAACTGAGCATTTTGATGCTGGAGAAATTTTTGAATATAGACGGGGAGCTGGTCCTTGATTTTAAACTTTGAGAGATAGTGACGGGCACCGAGAGTATAGGCCTTCTCAATGGTTGCATCTTCTTCAAAACCACTCACCACGATACAGTGGGAACCTTTCCGGACTACCAGAGGAATAAGATCAATTCCTGAACCTTCTCCGAGCTCAATATCTGTAATAACGATATCGTAAAATCGATCCTTGAGCTTTTCCTGAGCTTCTTTATAAGTAGAGGCCTCTTCCACTAAACCAAAAGGACGAAGAATTTCGCGCAGGTGAAGGCGAGAGTACTTATCATCTTCAATGATCAGAACCGAAAGGGTCGTTTTCATGGACGCATACTGCCCTTAGATTATTCCGATTTCAAATACTGGATTCGGAATCCGAATATTTTACAGGTCTCCCCTTGTTCTATGGTCTCGAGGTCGCTAGAATTTCAAGGTGATTCTAAGGGGTTAGGCTATGCGTGTTGTTTTAAGTAAATCTCATATTGAAGCCGTTGATACCGTCGCTACTATGGTGATGGACCGAATCACGTCTCATCCAAAATCCATTATTGGTCTGGCGACAGGTCGAACCATGGAGCCAGTTTATGCGGCTTGGGTTGAAAAGGCTTGTGAGACAAACGCTGATTTTGATAAATGCTTTTTCTTCATGCTGGATGAGTACCTTGGCTTAAATGAAAATCATCCGTCGAGCTTTAAGTCTTATATAAAGAAGCATCTCCTTCATCCTCTGGATCTGAGAGAAGATCAATTTGCCTTTCCACCGGTTCACGCCAACGTTTTGAGAGAAGCAGGCTTCCAGTATGAAAGAACTCTTAAAGAAAGCGGTGGCATTGATTTGCAGCTCTTAGGTATTGGACAAAATGGTCACATTGGTTTTAATGAACCAGGTTCAAGTCCGGACTCACTAACTCGTGTGGTGAGATTGACTCCTGAAACTCAGGAAGCGAATCGAAGTCACTTTGGTGGTGGAGAGATGCCGAAAGAAGCGCTTTCTATGGGAATTCAATCCATCATGGCCGGAAAGAGTTTAGTGATGCTAGCGACTGGGAAATCAAAAGCTGAAGCCATTAAATTTTTAATGAATCATCATGATGATCCAAGTTGTCCTGCGACTTATCTCAAGTCACATCCTCATTTTACTTTGGTTTTAGATCCCGATGCTGCGTCTAAGATTAATTTGAACATCTGACCGATATCAGTTTTGCTGTCGAGGAAGGAAGAGACTTTGAGTGAACTCAGTTTTCCTTTTTTAGAAATCTGCAATTGATAAAGAACAGCAAACGCCATTTGAACAGAAGCTTCACCTTTTCCACCAATCACTTCAGAACCACGTCGAACGTTATCCATCATCCAGGCCGGTAGGCGTAGATGGTAAGGATTGCGACTGACTTCACCAACGTGCATAGCAAGTGCTTTCATTTGAAGTTCAAGAATTTCAGAGGGAACTTCTACCATGAGATTAGGCTTACTCATGATGCCCCAGAATTCCGTCCACGCAACCAGAGTTGTTGTTGTTTTGAGATTCGCTAAAACTTTTTTAAGTAGCTGACCTGTTTTGATGTGCGCCGGATGATGATCTTTAAGATGAGGAGCGAGAATTAATTGAGGCTGATATTTTTGAATCAACGACTTCAATTCTTTTTCTTTCATAGACCACTTGTCACCCAGAACAACGAGCTCCATTTCCAAAAGCTCACAAGCATTAGTCAGTTCCTGAATGCGTTCTTGCTGTCTTTCTACTTTTGATCCAACAGTTACGGCAACGTTCACGATGTGAGCATTGTTTTCATGCATCAGGCGAAGTGGCAATGATCCAATAATGCACTCATCATCAGGATGAGGGGAGAGAATCATAACTGTTAGCGGGAGAGATTTTTTTACAGACAGAACGGAGGGAGGAAATAACGAAGCGAAGGCCTGTAAGATCGGGGTGAATTCCATTTCACCTTTCCTTACTAAAATTTCGTCAGCGTCGAAACGACGTAGCAAAACGCGATTAGGATCAAAAATGATCGCACCATATGGCCTCTCAGTGTGTGTTCTTTGTAGACTCTACCAACTGTTTCTTAAGGAAGTCTAGAGGTCAACAACGAGAGAAAAATGGAGCCTTGAGATTCAATTAGTTGCGTTTGTAGTCGTCTTGAAGGCGCACAATGTCATCCTCCCCGAGATAACTTCCAACTTGGGCTTCGATTAAAACGAGGTCCATTTTTTGATTATTAAAAAGTCGGTGAGTTGACTCTTTTGGAATGTAGGTCGATTCATTTTGTCTCAGATCAAAGGTTTTATCATCGACAGTGACTGTCGCAATTCCACTGACAACAATCCAATGCTCAGAGCGGTGGTGATGATACTGAAGTGAAAGTTTTCCGCCAGGGCGAACAACAATTCGTTTTACTTTGTAAGGTCCATTCTCATCGAGAATTGTATATGTTCCCCAAGGACGATGAGCAGTTGTATGAATATTGGCCATTTCTGGATGCAATTTTTTTACTTCTGCTACAAGGTCTTTAACTTTTTGAGTAGAACCTTTTTTTGCAACAACTAGAGCATCACTGGTATCAACAATCATAAGGTCACTTACATCAATGGTCGAAATAAGTCGTTTGCCACCGATGATGAGATTATTAGTTGATCCAAGATGAATGACGTTCTCGGCTTTGGTATTTCCATGCTCATCTTTTGGCAGAGCTTCGTAGAGGGAATCAAATGATCCTAGATCACTCCATCCAATATCGGCCGGGATAACTTTCACCAGAGATGATTTTTCCATAACTGCGTAATCGATACTCTCAGAGCGGATGGCCTTCATATCTTCAGCATTCAAGCGAAGAACTGAGTCAGTCTTAGCATGCTTAAAAGTAGCGAGACTTGATTCATAGATATCAGGAGCATGTTTTTTTAATTCATCTAGTAAGGTTTTAGCTTTGAAACAAAACATTCCGCTGTTCCAGAAATAATTTCCGGCCTTCACGTAATTTTGTGCGGTCTCGAGATTTGGTTTTTCTTTAAACGATTTAACATCAAATCCAGCCGCTTCAATATAACCGTAACCAATTTCTGGATAGGAAGGCTTAATTCCGAAAGTCACAAGTTTGCCTTCAAGGGCCAGCTCTTGCGCTTTTTTTAGTGCGGTCATGTAGTCAGATTGTTTTTCGATCAAGTGATCAGAAGGAACGACTAAAAGAATCTCTTCAGGTTTTGAGGCCAACGCCGCTAGTGCAATAGCAGGAGCAGTATTTCGTCCCACAGGCTCAAGAATAAATTGCTTCTGACCCTTAAATTCTATCTCTTCCATCTGATCCAGACCCATGAAGTATTGTTCTTGGTTGATCACGACTGAAAATCCGTCTGCAATATCTAAATTTCTGAAAATGGTTTTTTGGAAAAGGGATTCTTTGCCAAAAAGTTGAACGAATTGTTTAGGGAAAAGGCTGCGGGAAACAGGCCATAAACGAGTTCCAGATCCACCGCAAAGAATAACAACTTTCATAAATCTCTCCTGAGGGTGAGATTTTAGCCCTGAAAAATGATTTAGGAAACCCCTAAGGTGAGAGTTGCGACGGTGAAGTAAATGAGTAGACCTGTTATATCTACGATAGTTGAGATGGCGGGACTGGCCACTACGGCAGGGTCACCACCCAAGCGGCGTACGGCAAGAGGGAGACCAGCACCAATCACGGCCGAAGTCACAACCTGAATGGCAATTGCGACGGAGATGATGATACCGAGATAGCTCAACGTGAATCCCTTCGGAAGAAGAGAGTGAAAAGAAAGAAAGGCGATTTTCATATAAGTCAGAACGGCAACACAGGCCGATAGCATGAAGGAAATTTTAGCTTCTTTGAAAATGATTTTCATCCAATCTTTATCTTCAATTTCACCCAACGAGAGTGAACGAATCACTACAGTAGCGGCTTGAGAACCTGTATTACCACCGGTTGCCGCCATCATTGGCATATACATCGCGAGGATGATGAAGTTTTCTAAAATGGATTGATACTCGTGAATGATCATCCCTGAAAGAATTCCAATAGCGGCCAGAGAGACGAGCCAGATAGCGCGTTTTTTAAAATGATGAAAAGAAGAAGTTTGAAGATAGGTCTGATCATTTTCAGACGGCATGATCCCCATGATTCTCTCTAGATCTTCCGTCTGCTCTTTACGGATAACATCAATGGCTTCTTCGTGGGAAACGATTCCTACTAGCTGATTAAGAGAGTTGAGAACAGGAATAGCGAAAAGATCGTACTTCTCAATTTTTTGAGCTACAGATTCTCTATCCTCATTAACCTCTGCGAAAACGAAAAACTCGTTGATCATTTCAACAACGGTTGTTTTAGGATCGTGCATAACAAGTTCTTTCAAAGTTACTAGACCCTTGAGAACCATCTCTGCATCAACCACGAAAATATAAAAGATCATGTCTTTTGAAGGAGCATCTTTTCTAATCTTCGCCAATGCTTCGGCAGCATCCATATCAATAAAGATAGTCGCAAAATCCGTCGTCATAATCCCACCAGCAGTATCTGGAGGATAGGCCGAAAGAATAATTACATCTTCCCGGACTTTCTTATCGAGGTATGGGAGGAGTTCAATTTGTTCTTCTTTAGTGAGTTCTTGATATAAATCGGCTCGAATATCTGAGAACATTTGTCCGAAAATTTTAGCGAAAGTGCGACGCTCAAGTGCATAGAAAAGCTTGAGCTGGAGATCTAAGGTAAAATCCGAGAAAATTCGTCCCTGATCTTCCATTTCCAGATGTTTAAGGTAGGCGATGGTCTCATCCACCGTCTTTTCTTCCATGAATTCAGCAACATCCATGGTCGGGAGCTCTTCGAACATCTCGACTAGCTCTTGGGTCTTACCTTGTTCAGAAAGGTCCTGGAGGATCTCCTGGTTTTCCGGCTCTTCATTTTCCTTAATTTCATCCATGGTAAACTCAACTAAATCTAAATTATAGGATCATCATATACGAAAGTCAGAGTTTTCCATAGTTTGAAGGTTTTACCTAGTAAAGATTTGGAAATATATTAATTCAGATAATCTTATAAAAGTCGATAAGTAACCAAGATAATATAATGCCAAAAAGATGTAGGTTCATGAGTACTTCGCCTATTTTAAAATTTCTTTTTTCTACGGAATGGAATGTGCTGGATGAGGCACTGAAACTACCGACGTCCTATGAGCAGCTTAGTGCTACGGCCGCTATTGAAGTCGCAGAACTTCTTAAAGATAAACCATCATGTCTTATCCTAATCTCTATAAGAAGTAAAAACGATCTTATTCAACTCGCTAGACTCGCAAAATATTTAAAAATGATGCGTGAGTGTGTCACAAAACTTGTCGTGATTAATTTTTCAGGAAATATTCAAATTGAAAAAGCCATTGAGAAACTTGGTATTCAAGACATCATCGAAACAAAAATAAATACCAAGGCCCTGAAGTTCAAAATTGATTTTTGGATGAAGGCGCTTAATGTTCAAATCAAAACCAATGCGGCCTTAAAAGAAGTAAAAACACTTAAGTCCCTTGAGAATAGTGGCACCAAGAATAGTGATAAAAAAACACCAGATCATATTCCAGTCTGGGAAGAGCCAATTGATTGCGAAAACGATATCTGGCTTCTTAAAAATGATTCCGATGCAAAAAAAATTCTCACACGCTGGTTGATTAAGATCCTTGGTCCCAGTCCCTATATTGGTTCTTGGAATGAAGTTCCAAGCCGTGCCGGTATGTGGAAATTTGATGTAAAGCCGGAAGCTCGCGATGAATTCATGTCTGCCGAAGGAGACTGGTATTTTAAAGGTGAGCAAAAGCCAGATTTCATTTGGAAAGAAAATACCTGGTTAATAACTGGTAGCGCTTTCGAATTATTCCATCAAGGGAATGATTTTATTCAATCTCGCTTAAAGTTAGAAGGAAGGACTCTTAAAATTGCAAAAAATTCTGATTTCGCTAAAACCAAAGAACAGATCATCCTTGATAGTTTTGACAAAGATCTGCTTTTCAGAAAAGAAGCTTTGAATTTGGGTGGTGCTGATGGTGTTGATGGTCATGAAACTGAGAAGCTTAAAAACCTTTCAGGGAAAGGTAAAACAGATCAGGTTAATCAAAAAGACTTATCCGGCAAAGGAAGTACTGATCAGATTACTCAAAAAGATCTTTCTGGAAAATCAAATACTTCTAAGATTAGTAATGACCCCATGTCGATGGAACTTGAAAATGATGAGGGTGATGTTGGTGGAAAACAACTAAGTCAAAAAACTACGACTTCTAAAACTTCGTCAAAAATGTCAGGCAAAAATAGTAAAGAAGAAGAGTTATTTGATGATAATTCTTCTGTTGCCTTTGATAAACATAGAGATGGTGAACTACTTGGAGTCGAAAATAAAAGCCAAGAGTATGAGAAATACTTGCGTGGTCATAATGAAGCAGAGAAATTTGAAGCTTCCGATAAATTAGGGAAGAAAGGGGTGAAAACTCCTCTTGAATCAGCTGAAGATATGTCTGGAAAATCCAACACAGACAAGATTCAAAGTCATATGGGTCGACCACAAACGGAAAAAGAAGCTATGGCATCCGCTGAAGCTAAGGATCCGTTGGATGGAAAATCGAGTACAGATAAAATTGATAGTCATATGGGTGGACGTAAGGATAGTCGCGAGGAAGCGGAAAAAAATCCAGCTGAAGACCGAGAAAAAAATTCTTATCCTAGACGAGCTAAGGAGCGAGCTGAAAGAGAAAAGGCTGAAGGCCCTGAAGTCAAAGAGAGAGCTGATAGGGAGAAGGGTCTTGCCCCTGAAGCCAAAGAGAGAACTGAAAAAGAGAAAGGCCTTGCCCCTGAAGCCAAAGAAAGAGCTGAGAGAGAGAAAGGTCTTGCCCCTGAAGTAAAAAATCCTCTATCAGGGAAATCCAATACAGATAAAATAGATGGGCACATGGGCTCAGGAAGTGGACAAAAGTCTGCATCCGTTGGAGCCAAGAAGAAAGATTTAGAAATTCTGGAAGAACTTGAAGCTCTCGATCCTAAATCCAGAGCTCAAAAAGAAGCTCAGGCCAAAAAAGCGAAGAGAACTTCAGATCAGGAAGAAAAAGATTCTGGAAAAGTTAATGGTCGTTTTAAAGATCAGGTACAGACCGGTAAGGCCAAGTCTGAATTCGATAATACCGGAGTACAGGAATCTGCAAGTCTTTATTTTCTCCCTAAGGCCAGAGAAGAAAAACTTAAAAACAATAATGATAGTAATGATGAAGATGAAGAAATCAGACGGGCAACAGAAGATCCTAAAGTTGAATCTGTTCTTACACAAAACGAAAAGAGATATAGTTGCAGTCTTGATGATTTTTTTGATGGGAAGATCATCTTTACTACGCCTGACGATGGATTAAAAAAAACTGCGAATATAAACCTGGATCTTTCTTTTAAATATCAGAAGAAAGATACAAAATTGGCGCTTGTCGCTGCAATTGAGACTGTTGAAAAAGATCAAGATGGAAATAGTTTTGTCACAGTGGGATTGAGTCCGGAAAATATTAAGTTATTTGAAGCATTCATGAAACTTTATCAAGATCGACAGAAAAATGTTGATCTTTTTATGAAGAAAGCAAAGGGCTTTTAAATGAGACTCGACGGGAATTCATTTTTAGTTATTGATGGGGACTCAACGTATGTTCAGGACCTCATGAAAAGCATCCAGAATATTGGCGGAAACTGCTCGGGTGCTTTGTTCTTGGAGGATGCTAAGACGATACTCAAGAAATCAGACGTTGATGTTGTGATTTGTAGTTATTATCTCCCTGATGGAATCATTCATCAACTGATTGACTGGTGTAAAATCAATCTGGATTGCCTCCCGACGTTTACAACGATTGAATATCCCCTTCAAGGTGAGAAAGATTTTCTTCACCGACAATTAGTAGCAGATGTTTTTTTTAAAAAACAATCTCATCATGAAATATTAAAATCTATTTCGATGTTGATCTTCGATTTTGAACATTTTAAGAATTCTATTTTAGATATCGCTGAACCAAGAGGGATTAGTCTTGAAATTTTCTCGAACAAAAGCAAGCACTGGATGAAGGCCATTGAGATAACTTCCGATTCGTTGTTTATTTCGGCAGATGAATCTTTTGATTTCGGAAGTTTTGGTCTTTTGATGGTTACTATCTTTGATCAGGGTGATTACGAAAACTTTCAGGTGATTGGATTTTTTGAAGGGCATTTCCCTGGTGGACAGCATTTTAAAGTTCACAATGATTATGCAATAATATGGTCACGTCTCTTAGCAAAACTTGAAGATAAGCAATTGAGTATCGACAAGTTCCTTCAAAAGGCGTCTGGTAAATAGTATGGATAAAAAAGAGATTTTTAAAAGTTTTATAGAAAAGAATGACGTTATGATCATCGACAAAAATGCGAGCTCTCGCAGCCGTTTGTTGAAAATCATGGTTGATCTTGGTTGTAAGCGTCATATGATTCATACGGCCGGAAGTATTACAGAGGCTACAGAAATTATTAATACTAAGAAGATTGGTGTCGTTCTTTCTGACTATAGTATAGGTGGTGGATCTGGATTTGATCTCTTTAAACTCATTCGAGAAAGAGAACCTGATAATAAACAATTGACTCTTATTCTCGTCACATCAAACATTTCTCAAACTGCTGTAGCCAAAGCAGCAGAAGAAGATGTGGATTCATTTATTATTAAGCCCTACACAGTAGAGAGCATACAAAATAATCTTGTCTCAACTATTGCGAATAAAGTTCAGCCTTCTGAATACATCCTTAAAATTGAAGAGGGTAAGCAGCTTATTAATAATGGCGAATATTTGGAAGCTATAGAAGTTTTGAAAAAAGCCATTCCCTTGCACTCTAAACCCGCTCTTGCTCTTTTTTATATTGGACAAGCCGAATATCTGAATTCACAGGCCGATGAAGCTCAGGGATCTTATAATAAAGGTCTGAATTTCAATAACATTCACTATAAATGTCTGATAGGTTTGTATGAAATCTTTATGCGCGACGGTAAATTGCATGAAGCCTATCAGGTTGTCAAAAAAGTGGCGAAGTATTTCCCTGCTAATTCAGACCGTTTAACCCAAGTTATCCGTCTTGCGATTCAGACGGAACATTTTGAAGACATGCAGTTTTATTACGAAATCTTTACTTCACTCGAAGAACGTTCTAGCTTGATGATTAATTACATTGGTGCGGGAATGTATATTTCTGGGAAGCATTCACTTTTGAATAAAAATACTGAAACTGCTTTCCAGTACTTTGATAACGTTGCTGTGTCATGCTCTGAGTTCTCTAAATTCATCCGCGCTATCGTAACGGTTTTAATTGAGAATGAAAAAACTGATCAGGCCGAAAAATATCTTAGTCGTTTCACACCTGAAGACCGAGATGGTGAAGATTATTTAATTTCCGATTACCTCGTTGACTCTGTTCGTATTCAAGAACAGACAATTTTGGTAAAAAAAGGTCTGGAGCTCTACAACCGCAAAATTCGTGACTTTGACTGCATGAAAATTATGGTGGAAGCCATGACGAAGTGTGAGTATAAGGAAGACAGGATCATGCAGTTTAAAATTGAGATGCTCGACCTGTGGCCTGATAAAGCCTTGATTCTTTCAGCGTAGCAAAGTTTTTTACTCCACTATTATTCTGATACCTTCTTACTGAACATTTCCTTCTGTTTACTTACTCCACTAAATTTGATGTCCTCTTAGCGTTAAGTTTATTTAGCCAACTCAAGGAGTGTGAAATGTTTAAGTGGAAAGGAATCCTACTAGCATCAGCTCTAATCTCAGGATCAGCATTAGCTAATAATGCTATGATCGTGAGGTTTGATCTGAACGATTCAATGAAAGAATTTTTGCGTGCCAATGAATTCGACATTACTGGTATCAACTATAAGACGATGGAAATTGAAGCTCTGCTTACACAAGAAGAATTAAATACCATTCAGGCACAGAAAACGACGATCAAGTTTTCTTTCCCTCAGAATCTGGCAGCCGCCCCTGATTCACGTTATAAAAACTCGGATGAAATTGAAGATTTTGTTAAAGACATCCATGCTCGTTACCCTGATATCACTGAATTAAAAGTTATTGGTAAAACTCTTGAAGGTCGTGAAATTCACGCCATTAAAATCTCTGATAACGCAAAATCTGATGAAAAAGAGCCAACTATTCTTTTTAATGCTATGCATCACGCTCGTGAAGTCATGACTCCCGAAATCACGACAGACATTATTGATTACCTCACATTTAACTATAACCAAAAAGCAGAAGTGACTAAATGGGTGAATGACACTGAGATCTGGGTTATTCCAATGTTCAATCTTGATGGAAACAACAAGATGTGGAATGAAAATTCGATGTGGAGAAAGAACACACGGAATAATCATGGTGTGGATATCAACAGAAATTATCCTCAAGGCTGGAATTCATGTAATGGATCAAGCTCAGATACTGGTGATTCAGACTATCGTGGGACTGCTCCAGCTTCAGAACCTGAAACACAGGCGATGATGAATTTTGTTTCTGAAATTAAGCCAGTATTCAATATTTCTTACCATTCATATTCTGAGATCGTTATTTATCCTTTCGGATGTAAACCGCTCAAAACTCCTACGGGTGAAGCGGTAGCAGAGATCGGAGCGGAGCTCGGAAAGAAACTAGATTACAAGCCAGGAACTGCTTGGGAACTTCTTTACAGTGTTGATGGTGGAGACATTGATTGGATGTACGTACAACAGCAGGTTATCCCTTATGTGATTGAAGTCAACAGCACGATGCAAGGATTTCATCCTAGTTATGATAGATGGAGAGATAAAACGGTTCTTCTCAATAGAGCTGGATGGATGCACTTGCTTGAGCGTTTAAACGGCCCAAGTGTTCAAGGTCATGTTTCTCTTAATGAGTACAAGACTGTTAAAATTTTCAAAGCCGGTGAAACAACTTTGTCTCAGGAATATAAAATTAATCCGGATGGCAGTTACTACATCATTATGAAGCCTGGAAAATATGATTTCTCTTTTGAGGGATCACTTTCTAAGAAGTTTCAGAACATTACTGTGACTAACAAGCAGTCGTTAACTTTCTAAGATTTCCATTTCTCAAGGGCCTCTATGAGGCCCTTTTTTATTTCTTTCACATCATCGACTTTAACTTTCAAAATAAATTTATTCTCTGGGAAACAAGCGATAGCGATACCCTCATCACATTTGCCTAAGCAACCACTGCGATAAATGCGAACTTGTTTATCAGTTTCTTCCTTGGCCCATTTTTTTAATTTATCGGTGAGATCTTTAGAACCCATCTCTCCACATCCTCCGTCTTTGTTACACACAAAAACTTCGATGAGTGATTTCATTTTTTCTTCTTTCATACTTTGCCTTCTATAACTTTATCTAAGAAGCTTCCAGATAATGTGACGACGGAGGGTTTGGGAATCTCTCCATCAGGCCAATGGCTGGTAGGGTTTTCTTTGCTTTTACTTTGTTCCCCTGGGTGTTGAACTGAGAGGAAGAGAGTTTTGTAATCCGGTGAAAAACAAGGTCCTGTGAATTCGGCATCTACCGGAGCATTGGCGACACGTACAATCTCTCCAGCATGTTCACCTGAACGGATGAAAACAAAAAGTGAATTATTTCCAAATTCAACATAGGGAGGTTTTCCCATGGCATAGCCCGAGATATCGGATGTAAACCAAAGGTTACCTTTAGGATCAAACACCATATTATCTGGACAAGAGAAGCCACCCTTGGTTCCGCCGGTAACAAAGACTTCGTGTTTAAACGTTAGTGACCCTGGATCATCACTATCTTCTTTAATTTTAAGAATTGATCCGTGGAAATTATTTTTACTCTTGTTATTAGTCAGCGCCACGAACACATGTCCCGTCAGTGGATCAAATTCAATATCTTCTGGCCGGTCCAGTGGAGTCGCACCCACCATCTTGGCTGCTTCACGGGTATAAATCAGTACATCGGTTTGATCTTTAAAAGTTTTTTTAAGTTCTGGCTGATCGTTGATATCAAGCGAGATCCATTGTCCTTTTTCAAGATTAGCGACGTAGAGTTTGCCTTTCTCTAGAGAGTCTGTTGAATCTGAGATGAATTTATAGAAGTGTTCATTAATAGTATCGTCACCCGTGTAGGCGACGACCTTACCATTCTTCGCACGCGTAACAGCGGCGCACTCATGGGCCATTCTTCCGAGTGAAGTTAACTTTTTGGCCTTTCCTGTCGGTGGTTCAATTTCAACCACCCAGCCATAGTGTTCTGGTGGCATGTCATAGATTGAATCCCATTTATCATAACTTTCAGTTCGTTTCCCATCCCGGTACCTTTCACCCCAGGCCATGTCGTAATTTTCTTCGCAGGTCAGAAATGTTCCCCAAGGAGTTTTCCCACCAGCGCAGTTCGCGAGAGTTCCAATGGCAATCTTGGAGCCCATTATAGGTCTGTCAGATATAAGCGGAATCGGAGTGGTGGCATCAAGACGACGGTTGTATTTGGAATCAGCTACGAACTTCCAGTCTTTACCATCTTTTTTGACTTCGATCAGACTTCCACCAACTTCTAATCGTTCAATATCAACATTCTTTTTTGTTCTTTCAGGTGAACTGACAAAAAGTGGAAGCATGTACTCATGATTGATCCAGAGAATGGCATTATCATCAGAGAGAGAATGAATGGCGATAAAGTCATTATTGTAGCCAAATTTTTGAGTGGCATTAATTTTGTCACCCCAGCGCATGAGGATGCGATAATCCAGACCAGAAATTGTCTGGAGTTCATCTGCTGTACTTGGAGCGAGACTTGGGAGTTTAGTTATTAAGGGTTTTTTTAGCGTCCGAGCGAGCAGGGATTCACTCATCGTGAGGGCGACACTCGATACACCCAAAAACTGGAGGAAATCTCTCCGTTCCATTACTTCATCCTTTTTAACAGTTGATTCCAAGTCATGATATAATATCAAGGTATGAAAGACCAACTGCCCCTCATCCTCTTTGACCCTGAATGCCCTCTATGTTTACGTTTTAAACAGGGTCTGGAACACCTGGATAAATCACTCAACTTTATATCAGCGCGTGATGAAAGTGTTTATCAGCGTTTTCCCGACCTTAACCGCGTTGCTTGCTTAGAAAAAGTTCATTTAATAACCCCTGAAATGAAAATAATTTCAGGTTCGGAAGTGGTGGATTATCTTTTAGCGACCCTGCCTGGGGTTTCAAAACTAGCATGGCTTTTGGATAATGATCAGGGAAGGAAAGTGAAAGATTTCTTTTATCAAAAAGTCGAAGAGCTCAGAGAGCTCACAACCAAAAAAGATTCTGGTTGCGAGCAGTGTCCGAGAAAATAAATTAGTAAAGAGACGAGGCGATCTGGTAAATGGCGCTTGATTTGCCCATAGAATAGAAATGTAAGCAGGGAACTTCGTTCTTAATAAGTTCCTTGGCCTGCATGATAGACCATTCAATGCCGACATTTTTGATATCACTATCATTTTTACAGTTATCGATGGCATCAACTAAATCATCCGGCATATCTATGAAGAAGCTGCGTGGAAGATTAGTTACCTGTGAACGGGAAACGATTGGTTTAAGACCCGGTATAATAGGAACAGTAATACCTTCAGCGCGGCACTTATCAACGAACTCAAAAAACTTTTTGTTATCAAAAAACATCTGAGTCACGACGTAATCAGCGCCATTCTCTATTTTTTGTTTAAGGTACTTAAGATCTGATTTCAGATTAGGAGCTTCAAAATGTTTCTCAGGATATCCTGCAACTCCAATACAAAATTTAGTAGGAGTAGGATTCTCTAGTTCATCTGAGAGATAGATTCCCTTATTCATGGCAGACATTTGTGATACGAGTTCATCCGCATATTTATGTCCACCAAGACTTGGTACAAAACCTTTCTCGCCCTTAATAGGATCTCCACGAAGAGCAAGAACGTTATCAATACCGAGGAAGTTCAAATCAATGAGTGCATACTCAGTTTCTTCCTTTGTAAAGCCTCCACAAATGATGTGGGGAACGGTATCGACATTAAACTTGTGCATGATGGCCGCACAGATTGAAACAGTTCCCGGACGCTTGCGGATAGATTTCTGCTCAAGCAGACCATTATCCATCTTCTTATATACAAATTCCTCACGGTGATAAGTCACGTCGATAAACTTGGGCTTAAACTCCATCAACGGCGAAATATTATCAAAAAGCTTTTGAATGCTTTCGCCGGTACTTGGAGGAAGAATCTCAAATGAAAAGAGAGTCTTCTTTGCGTTCTGAATGTGTTCGGTCACCTTGGCCATAAAAACCTCTTAAAACAAATTTGAAGACAACCATCTTTCCATATCTGCTAACGGCATGTCTTTTCTTTTTGCGTAGTCTACTAGTTGATCACGCCCAATTTTTCCCACGTTAAAGTAACGGGATTCAGGGTGAGAAAAGTACCATCCACTTACTGAAGATGGTGGAACCATCGCCATAGACTCAGTCAGAGTTACGCCAATGTTCTTTTCGATATCGAGCAGATTAAAGAGCTTAATTTTTTCCAAGTGGTCAGGACAGGCGGCATAACCTGGGGCCGGACGGATTCCTTGGTATTTTTCTTTAACCAATTCTGCCGTAGGAATATCTTCTGTTGGAATGTAACCCCAGTATTCTTTCCGTACTTTCTGGTGAAGACGTTCTGCAAAAGCCTCGGCCAAACGATCGGCCAGTGATTTTACAATAATGAGAGAATAGTCATCCTGTTCTTTTTCATATTTCTTACAAAGTTCATCCAGTCCAATTCCTGAAGTTACGCAGAAAGCTCCTACGTAATCGACTTTGCCTGAATCCTTAGGCGCCACAAAATCAGAAAGTGCTGGATTGGCCGAAGTGGCTTCATCCATCTGACGTTGAGATCTGAGCATATGCAGAGTCGCGAGAGTTTTTGACGTATTGTTTACTTGAAGAATTTTCTGATGTTTACCGTGGTTATCACAGTTCCATTCATGAACCTTATCTTCAACGGCGTAGATCTCGATATCATCTTCCACAGCATTGGCCGGGAACAGACCAAAAACAGCTTTTGCTTTGAGTGATTTATTCTTCACGATCTCTTTTAAGATATCCTGAGCATCGTTAAATAGTTTCTTCGCTTCCACTCCGTAAGTTTCATCTTGGAAGATTGATGGGTAGGCCCCACGAAGTCTCCAAGTCAAAAAGAACGGTGTCCAATCAATATAAGGAATAATTTCAGCGAGATTATAGTCATCCAGAACAGTTAAGCCGAGTTTGATCGGTTTTTTCATATCTGTTGCTGCCCAGTCAATTTTGACTTTGTTTTGGCGCGCCTCAGATAATGTGAGGAATTTTTCAGCTTTCTGAGAAGCCTCATGTTGCTCACGCATTTTTACGTACTCAGCTTTCTGATCAACGTGAAATTTAACTTTATGATTTTCATTGAGGAATTTCTCAACAACCGGAACAGCACGAGAAGCATCGGATACATGGATAATTGAACCACTGTAATGAGGATCAATTTTAACTGCCGTATGAACTCTTGACGTTGTCGCTCCACCGATAAGAAGTGGAATTTTAAAATTCAATCGTTCCATTTCTTTTGCAACATGAACCATTTCGTCTAGAGAAGGAGTAATCAGACCAGAAAGACCAATCATATCGACATTGAGTTTTTTAGCTTCTTCGAGAATCTTCTCGCAAGGAACCATCACTCCCATATCAATCACTTCATAGTTATTACAGCCGAGAACAACACCTACGATATTTTTACCAATGTCATGAACGTCACCTTTAACAGTCGCCATGAGGATTCTTCCAGCATGAGTCTGAACTTTGCTGGATTTTTCTGCTTCAATGTAAGGTTGAAGATAGGCCACGGCTTTTTTCATCACTCGAGCGGATTTAACCACCTGAGGAAGGAACATTTTTCCTTCACCGAAGAGATCTCCCACCACACCCATACCAGTCATCAAAGGACCTTCAATAACTTCCAAAGGACGAGTCACTTTCTTTCTTACTTCTTCAGTGTCGGCGTCAATATGATCCACGATCCCTTTAATAAGAGCGTACTCAAGACGCTTTTCAACCGGAAGAGAGCGCCATTCTTCATCTTTCTTTTCAGCTTTTGCCTGACCTTTCACACGGCCAGCATATTCAATCAGGCGCTCTGTCGAATCGGGACGTTTGTTAAAAATGACATCTTCAACAAGCTCAAGCAGGTCTGCCGGGATATCTGTATAAACCGGAAGTGCTCCGGCATTTACAATCCCCATATCCATACCAGCTTTAATGGCGTGGTAGAGGAAAGCTGTATGCATAGCTTCTCGAACAGTATTATTCCCTCGGAATGAGAATGAAAGATTGGAAATTCCTCCGCTGACTTTAACGTAAGGGAGGTTTTCTTTAATCCATTTTGTGGCCTTGATGAAGTCCACAGCATAATTGTTATGCTCATCCATTCCGGTCGCGACCGTGAGGATATTGGGATCAAAGATAATATCTTGAGGAGCAAATTTTACTTTTTCCGTCAGAACTTTGTAGGCGCGGGCACAAATTTCAATTCTTCTCTCGAAGCTATCGGCTTGGCCTTTCTCGTCGAAGGCCATGACGACTACAGCTGCTCCATATTTACGTACAAGTTTGGCCTGCTCAATGAATTTCTCTTCGCCTTCTTTGAGTGAAATGGAGTTAACAACACATTTCCCTTGAACGCGTTTAAGTCCTTGCTCAATGACTGACCATTTAGATGAATCGATCATCACTGGTACGCGGGAGATATCCGGTTCAGAAGCAATGAGGTTCAGGAAGTGAACCATTGTTTCTTCGGAATTAATCATGCCCTCATCCATGTTCACATCGATGATCTGGGCGCCGTTTTCAACTTGTTCACGTGCCACTTTAAGGGCCGCTTCAAAGTTTTTCTCTAAGATAAGTTTTTTAAACGCGATTGATCCAGTGAGGTTGGTTCTCTCACCGATATTAAGAAAGTTTGATCCTGGGAAAATTTTAAGAGGTTCTAAACCTGAGAGACGTGGAATTTTTTCTATGTCTGGAAGGGTACGAGGAGCATAATTTTCAGCAGTCTTGGCAATAGCAGCGATGTGATCATTGGTTGTTCCACAGCAACCACCAATAATGTTAACCCATTTGTTTTTTAGAAATTCTGAAAGAGTGTTCGCCATGTGGCCTGGAGTTTCATCGTACTGGCCGAATTCATTCGGAAGACCTGCATTCGGATAAACAGAAATATTAAAAGGAGACTCTTTAGCGAGAACTTCAACATACGGACGCATGAGTTCAGCACCAAGCGCACAGTTAATTCCAATTGAGAGTAGAGGATAATGTGAAACAGAGTAAAGGAAAGCTTCAATGGTTTGGCCGGAGAGCGTTCTTCCTGAAGCATCCGTGATTGTTCCGGAAACCATGACAGGAAGGGGGTCTTTATTTTCTTTTTCAAAGTAATCAGCAATTGCAAAAAGAGCTGCTTTACAGTTGAGTGTATCGAAAACGGTTTCAACTAGAAGAATATCAACTCCGCCTTCGACCAGATACTTTGTTTGCTCATAATAGTTGGCGACAAGTTCATCGTAATCAACGGCACGGAAACCTGGATTGTTAACATCAGGAGAGAGAGAAGCGGTTTTAGTCGTGGGTCCAATTGAACCCGCCACAAAACGAGGCTTCGATGGATTTTTCCGAGTGAATTCATCAGCACATTTTTTGGCAAGTTTGGCCGCTACGAGATTCAACTCAGGCACCAACTCTTCCATATGATAATCACTCATGGAAATTTTGGTACAACTGAAGGTATTGGTCTCGATAATGTCGGCACCAGCTTCAAGATATTTATTATGAATCTCTTCAATGACTTTTGGATTTGATAAAACCAGAAGATCGTTGTTACCTTTCAGAGAACTCTTCCAGTCCTTGAAACGTTCACCACGATAATCATTTTCTTCGAGTTTATATTTTTGAATCATGGTGCCCATGGCGCCATCTAAAATAAGAACACGTTCTTTCAGAATTTTTTGGATATCCACTAGTCTCATCCTTCTCAATGTTGAATACTCTAGGGTAAAATTTGTTTACATGGTTTGTCAACGGAAAACTCCTGTAAAATTAAATAGTTAAAAAATGTTTAGCAATTACCTGTTGAAATGTGTCAAGAATTACAGCTAGATACCGATAAGTAGGAGCATGAGGCTCCTAACAGCAATAATTTTTGTTTTTCCACTGACTATCTCGGCAGCACCCTTCGATGCCTGTAAACAGGACCAGAGTGTCGTGGAAAAGATATTTATTCCTTCCAAACTAGGAGAAGGGAAAAGTGATGCTCGTGATTCAGAGATCATTCCGGTGCAAACAGCGGTAGAGAATTTTGTGAAGGATCATGTCACGTGGAAGTTTACACAAATCCAAATCATCTCTAGTTCTGCGAATACTCCGATTCAAAAACCCCGCACCTTGAATCCTGCTGAGGTCGAGCATTTTAATAAAATTAACAAAGCCTCAAATAAAAATTTAGCCGAAACCCGAGCGGGATTTGCCAAAATTGCTCTGAGTAAGATTAAGTCCAGTAACCTCTCTTTGTCGGGTGTGGAGCTGGTCACGACCCATGAAGTGTTGGGACCGGAATACTTGTATAGTTCGGATCCCCGTAAACATGATCAGAATTTGAAATTAGTTGTGCCGGAGTTTAGTAAAGGTTTTGACGTAAGAGTACTTGAAATTTTTAATGAAAATAAAAAAGATTTTCAAAAAATCGGCATCACTCAAGCCGAGCAGCTTTTTGATAAAGAAAATTTTAAAAGTCTGTATGATGTAAAATTTAAGGCCTTTCAGGGTTACACCGTTTTCCTACATGGAAAAATCAGTTCTGGTGTCGGCTGCGCTGGCACGATCAAAGCAACACCAGTTAAGCCTACTGCCTCTAAGCAATAAGCATCAGATAAAATCCCGTTAAGAAGAATGCAAACGCTCCTAACAGATAAATGTTAGGCCACTTCCTATGGTAGATTGATTCAAGCATTGAAACCCAGATAGGGCCTGTAATGGTAATGGCCGTGAGAGTTCCTACGTGAGCGAATTTGAGAGCAGCGAGATAAAGAGCGAGAGAGACAAAACAACCAAAAATACCGGCAGCAACCACCAATGAGACTTCTCTCTTGCGAAGTGTTTGTAAATCCTTGGCGACATTGAGGTAACTTTTTGGACTGATGAGAAAAAATCCAATCAGTGCACCTGCACAGCGAACAACATTGACCTGAAAAGTTTCAAGACTTGGATCTATTTCATAGGCTGAACGAGTCAGCATCACGCCAATAGCATCCAGAGTAATACCCAGAAAGGCCCACATAAAACTGCGATAATCCCAAGAGCCCGTCATTTTATTTCGTTCCAGCATGAAGATGAAAACACAGATCATCATACAGATAACGGCGAGAGTTTGATTGAGAGAGAAAATCTGGTTGAGAAAAAAGTATCCGTAGATACCGAGCATCAGCGGTTGAAAACTATACAGCACCAGAGATCTGGCAGAACCAAGAGTAGCATAGGCACGGAAGAGAAAAATATCACCTACACAAAGACCTGCGATTCCACTAAGTACCATTAGAGAAGTGGTGGTGAGTGAAAGCGAGGTCATTTCTCCAGATACGAGCATCGCGATAACAAAAGCAATGAACGCAACCACAACCTTGACCTGATTAATCCACATTGAACCAAAACGACGGGCATAGATGGAGAAAACCATGCTTGATGTCGAAAAAGTCAGGTTAGCGCCTATGGCCATTGCGTAGACTTCGAAAGAATTCAGAAAAGTGCCTTTGTTGATTCCTTGTATAGTATGGGAATTGTCACAAATTGAGGAGCTTTCAGTATAATAAATGCATGGATGACTATAAAAACAAATTAACTCCTGAACAATACAACGTATGCCGCCTTGGTGGCACTGAAAGCCCTTTCTCTGGAAAGTTTAATAAGCATAAAGAGAAGGGTACTTATGTGTGTTCTGTTTGTGGGCAGGAACTTTTTTCATCAAATACAAAATTTGATTCAGGCACAGGATGGCCAAGTTTTTCAGATGTTGTGAAAAACGATCATATAAAACTCATTGATGATTACGCCTATAATATGCATCGGGTAGAAGCTCAGTGTTCAAAATGCAGTTCTCACCTAGGCCACGTTTTTCCAGATGGACCAGCTCCTACGGGTCAACGCTGGTGTATCAACTCTGTCTCACTCGATTTTATCCCTGATAAGAAATAAAGCCGGTAAGAATTTCATACTTTAGGCAGCTTTAAGTTGTACAAGTAGGGCCCTAAGCCTAAGACTGTGAAGTCCACATTTACTAGGGGATTCACATGAAAAAATTTATGCTTTTCGTTCTCAGCTTATATTCAACTCTAAGTTTTTCTCAGTCGATGCTGGTGATGAATAATGGAAAAATCATAACCATTGATCAAGCGGGATTGGCCTATGATCTAGGAAACTGTCATCTCCCTTACGACATTAAATATATGGGTGGACGATACTTCATTGATAAAGACCGCAAGGTTCACACCGTTGATCGTAACGGAAATTACTTTAATAAGAATGACTCTGATAAAGTTCCCTCGGATATCGAAGTGATGGGAGAGAACTACTTCATCTCGAAACGTGGAACTCTTTATACGATTGATGATAATGGATTTTTTTATGAAGTTTCTAAAGAACGTGAGTACAGAAATGTAACAACCAAGGGCGGAAACTTTTTTGTGGCCGAGAAAAAAGATGACGGAAAAAAATTCTTCGCCCTCTTCACCGTAAATGCTTCTGGTCAGGTTTCAGAAGTTAAACAAGATGGCCTCAATGTAGGCGCCATAAACTATGCCGGTGGAAATTATTTTACGACGGGTACGGGCGAGCTCTTTACCGTTTCATCTGACGGATTTGTTTACACTAAAAAAGATTTGGGCAAGTTCAACGGTTGGCAGATGAAACGTGGTCATAACTATTTCACTTTTCAGTCTAAGATCTTCACCGTGGCTGATTCAGGCGTGTTAATTGACGCAGGTCCAGCTCTACTTCTTGGGGATATTAAAACCTTTGGTACAAATTTCTTCATCAGCACAGGAAATACAGTTTTTAGTGTGTCAGATACAGGCACTTTGCAGAGAGTAAATCTTAAAGTCGAAGTCTCTAATATTTCAACTATGTCTCACTTATGATAGGATAGCTCTTATGAGCTATCCCTTTGTTTTAGAAAGTAATGGATTCCGCATCGAGATCACCACCGATTTTGATTTCGATAAATCAAATCCAATGCAATTCCAGTATTTGTTTCGCTACAACATCATAATAAAAAACATTGGGCACAAAAATGCCCAACTTCTTTCACGCAAGTGGAACATCAAAGACGCCAAAGGCTCTGTGAAGTTTGTTGAGGGTCCGGGAGTCATCGGACAAACACCGCACTTCACCCCTGGAGATGTTTTTGAGTATTCTAGCTTCTGTCCACTTCCTACGATGTCAGGCGATATGTGGGGTCATTTCAATATGCAAGGAAAGGATGGGGAGACTTTTAAAATTGATACTCCGGTTTTTCATTTCGAAATACCAAAAGATTTCATCGACGATTATTGAAGTAGTTCTTTGAATTTTTCTTCGATTTGCGACAGCGTCGCATCCAGATCATGAATCAATTCTTCCTTTGAAATCAGCCCATATTTTTGGTCACGGGCCATATCATGCATGATCCGCAGGCGTTCAATGTAGTTGAGAATATCGTGGGAGAGTTGACGTTTATCCATTACACAACCGTGAAGATACTATGAATAGGACCCCAATCCATTTCGATGGAATCGCCGGCCTTAAGCGGACCAACTCCGGCAGGAGTTCCCGTGAAAACGAGATCGCCGTCACGGATAGGGAAAAATTCATCAATATGATGGATGATTTGATTGGGATCAAGGACTGCATCAGAAAGTTTACCCGTCTGACGAAGTTCACCATTCACTTTTAATGTGAAAGGCGTGTTCACCCAATCAGTAAAATCACGAGTCGCTTTCATAGGAGTGACGATGGCCGAGTTTTTGAAAACTTTGGCAATCTCCCAAGGGTGACCATTCTCTTTAAGTTTTTTCTGAACGTCACGAAGTGTGAGATCCAGACCCAAACCAATTCCGATGACATTTTTTTTATAAAGTTTAAAAACTACTTCCAGTTCGTGATGAATACTTCCACGCTCCCAAGGCAGAGCGATGCTCTTATTGTCTTTGATTTCGATGAATACACTGGGAGGTTTTATAAAAAGCACTGGTTTTTCGGGAGCCTTCTCCTTCATTTCCAGAGTATGTTCGCTATAATTCTTTCCTAAACAGATGATTTTATCCATGACGCTAATTGTATAAGGCATGAATATTATTGGCAAATTAAATAATTTTAATACCGAGCATTGAAATTTTAAAATGTAATGCCATATTCTTCTTACCCACCTTGTTTCTATAATGTCTTAAAGGAACCTATTTATGCTCGATTTTAAATCCTGGCGCAGTGACGCTCAGGCTTCGCTCGTTGTTTCCCTAGTCGCACTACCACTATGTCTAGGGATTGCTTTAGCTTCTGGTGCGCCACTTTCATCGGGAATTGTTGCCGGAATTATTGGGGGCATTGTTGTAGGTCTTTTCAGTGGTTCGAGCATTAGTGTCTCGGGTCCAGCTGCAGGACTGACAGTTATCGTTTTGAATTCCCTAACCATCTTAGGAAGCTTTGAGGCTTTTCTCGTGGCGCTGGTTCTGTCCGGGATTCTGCAAATTATCATGGGGCTGATTAAGGCCGGAACAATTGGAAATTACTTTCCCCAATCAGTTATTAAAGGAATGCTTGCCGCTATTGGCCTCATTCTTATTTTAAAGCAGCTGCCTCATGCTTTTGGTTACGATGCAGACTTCATGGGGGATACAGCATTTAGTGAGCAGGGCGGTCTCAATACGTTCACCAGACTTCTGGCTACTTTTGAATGGCTTCATCCGGGAGCCTTGTTTGTTGCCGTGACTTCTTTTGTAGTCATTTTGATGTGGGATAAAAAGGCCAAGAACAAGACTGGATTTTTTAAAATCCTTCCAAGTGCATTAGTGGCCATTATCGTTTCAATCATTATTAATGAAGTTTTCAAAAAGTTCTTCCCAGCATTCATCATCACAGAAACTCATCTGGTTCAATTACCAATGGGTGGAGGTCTGACATCGGGACGTTTAGCACCGAACTGGGCTTTCATCTCTGAGCCTAAGCTTTGGATTACGGCCGTGACACTGGCGATGGTAGGCTCACTTGAATCTCTTCTTTCTGTTGAAGCCGCTGACAAAATCGATGAAACAGGATCTGTGACTTCAAAAAATAGAGAGCTTCTCGCTCAGGGTGTGGGAAATACTATTTCTGGATTTCTTGGCGGACTACCTATCACTGCGGTAATTGTGAGAACTTCTGTAAATGCTTCAGCTGGGGCGGCAACTAATCTTTCAGCTTTTCTACACGGTATTTGGCTACTGGTATTTGTTCTTTTGATTCCGAACCTCTTAAACCTTATCCCTCTGGCAACTCTGGCGGCTGTTTTGATTCTTGTGGGTTACAAATTAACTAAGCCTGAGCTGTATAAGTCGATTAAGAAAAAGGGTATGGACCAGTTCATTCCGTTCATCATTACAATTCTCGCGATTCTTTTTACTGATCTTTTGATGGGAATCTTGCTCGGAATTGTTGTGGGCTTTATCTTTGTTATTAAATCGAGTGTGACAAAAGCGATTGTTGTAGTTCAAGAAGGAAATGACTATCTCATACGTTTTCATAAGGATGTTTCGTTTCTTCAAAAATCAAGATTGCTAAGTATTTTTGATTCAATCCCTGAAGGCACCAATGTTTTCATCGACGGCTCTCGCGGAGTCTATGTCGATGCCGACATTGAAGAAGCCGTAGAAGATTATATGAAGAGATGTGCCAATAAAAAAATTAATGTCACTCTTAAAAAATCGTCATTATCACTAAGCTCACTTTTTCAGGAGATAACAAATGGATAGTCTTAAAAGATTGTTTCTAGAAAATAAAGCATGGGCAGGAAGCAAGCTGGATCTTGATCTTGAATATTTTAAAAAAATGGCGGTAGATCAAAATCCTGAATATTTATGGATTGGTTGTTCTGACTCACGGGTTCCTCCATCAGAGATCACTAACACTGACCCGGGTGAAATGTTTGTTCACAGAAATATTGCTAACCTCGTAGTTCATACAGATATGAATGCCCTGAGTGTGCTCCAATATGCCGTAAAGTACCTCAAGGTAAAACACGTCATCGTTTGCGGTCATTATGGCTGTGGAGGAGTGAAAGCAGCTCTTTCTCATCAAAGTTTAGGCCTGATGAATAATTGGGTGCGAAATATTAAAGACAATTATTTTTTCCATAAAGCCGAAGTTGATTCACTTGATGGAGCTGCCAGAGTCAACAGAATGGTTGAACTTAATGTTATGGAGCAAGTTAAGAACATTGCCCATACATCGATCATTCAGCGTGAATGGGTTAAGGGTGATCTACCTAAGATTCACGGTTGGGTTTATGATCTGAATACTGGATTACTAAAAGATCTTATGACGATCACTAAAGATACCGAACTTGATTCAAGCTTTCGTTACGATTTTTAGTTTTGATAAATCCATGATAAATACGGCGCCAGGAGGGGGTTATAAGAAAACTCCCCCTGGGGTCCATGTGAAAACGTCGAGTGGATCGCCATGATGTAGAACCTGCCATCTTTTTGCAGGAAGACCGGGCCTCCTGAATCACCCGACATAGAAAACTTATCATTCAATTCCACAATTTGTTCTTTGTAGTCCATTTGCTTAAAAGTCGGAGTAATAACTGTTCGGTTATTTTTTTTATTTCTTCTACCAAAACCCAATCGATAGATATTTCCTACCACCAAAGTGCTGGTATAGATCGGATATAAAACGATGGATGCAGGTAGTTTTTCTTTGAGATTAATTTTGGCCACATCGGCGAGGTAGCGTGATTTTTTTGGATTGTAATCAGGATGAACGGTGAAGTTTTTGACTTCAAGGGCTGGGGACTTAGGATTATAAGATTCGTTCAAAAAGACTCGGACTTTTTTGACTTCACCATCTAGGGAATGAGCTGCTGTAACAATAGTTTGATTTGAGATCGCTACACCGGTGCTAGTGAAGACACCATCAGGACGGGTTACTTCAACGATGACACTGGAGTTGAACTTCGTCCAATCCTCTGCATAGGCCATGCCTTCGATCATAAAAACCACCATGAATAATTGGATGAGGAACATGTGATTTCTCCTTTGTAGCAAGGAGATTAGTCCCTATGTTAACCATGGTAAAGCTATGAATGGAAGCCGCTGCAGCGAAGAGCACAGGGTCATTTGGGTAATCTTATTGATTAATCCATGTTGTATGATTGGCCAAAAGGGGATTGTACGAAAACTTACCAAAAGGACCGTAGGAGAGGGTCGAGTGGATCGCTACGAGGTACATTTGGCCTTCGCGCTGAAGGAAGATCGGTCCACCAGAATCACCTGAGTAAGAGTACATATCATCGAGCTCAAGAGTATTTGTCAGTTGATTTACATCTTTCAAAACCGGAGTCACAAGTGTGCGGATATTTTTTTGTGAACGAGCACCAAATCCCAAACGGAATATGTTTCCGCTAAGAAGTGAATTTTTTTTAATGATGGGAAAGAAATTGATCTCCTTAGGAAGATCTCCATCAAGTTTTATTTTCGCTAGATCAGATTTAAAGTTAGACTCTTTAGAGTTGTAGTCAGGATGTATTTCAAAACCAAGTGCTCCAAAAGATGTTGATTTTGGATCGTAGGCAGAATTGTTGAAAACTCTGATTTTTAAAATCTCACCTTCAAGGCAGTGAGCTGCCGTGAGAACCAGATCTTTTTTGATAGCAACACCAGTACAAGTGAAGATCCCAGATGGGCGAGTCACTTCAATCACGAGGCTTGAGTTGAAATTGTTCCAATCAATGTTTGGTGTAAAATCTGGAGTGATCATGCGTGGCCTTCCTTGGTATCGATCTCCCGCTGCCGTCCTGGCCGCGAGTTCTTCTGATACCTATTATATGAGTGAATCAATTCTCCTGTCTAAGGTGCTTTTTGACACTGGGAAAAAATCTCATTTCTTCATACTTCTAGACATCTTTCATCATCATCTTCATCATTTAGAGAGCAAAGGATCGGCCTTATGAACTTCATCTCACTCAAAATCAGTGATCTAAAAGCTTATTATAAATCCGATATCCTCTCGGGATTTCTGGTCTTTTTGATCGCCCTCCCCCTTTCGCTCGGGATTGCCATGGCCAGCGGTTTCCCTGCTATGAGTGGGATTATTGCCGCTATTGTGGGTGGATTAGTGGTGTCATTTTTCACGGGTTCTTACCTGACTATCGCGGGCCCGGCTGCCGGTTTGATCGTTGTGATCCTGAGTGGGGCCGAAAAACTGGGTAATGGTGACATCGTCGCAGGCTACAGGCTTACTCTTGCGGCCATCTTTTTTGCAGGTCTTATTCAATTCCTCTTTGGGGTCTTTAAGTCGGGTAAACTCGCCACTTTTTTCCCTTCAGCTGCTGTTCATGGAATGATGGCCTCTATTGGGATCATCATTATTTGTAAGCAGATTTTCACCATGTTCGGAGTGAAGGCTGAACATAAAGAGATCATCCCTTTGATCATGGAAATCCCTAGCATTTTCACCAGACTCAATCCTGAGATTACTTTCATCGGTCTTTTTAGTTTGGGAATTCTGATTGTACTGCCTAAAATTCCGATTAAATTTTTTAAGAAAATTCCGGGTCCCATGGTGGTGGTTCTTTTTGGTATTGCCTTTGACCACATTTTTGGTTTGAGCGATAAGCATACCTATCAGATCTGGGACAATATTTTTGAAGTGGGCCCTACCAACCTGGTTCAACTTCCTGCTCAGATGGCGGATGGAATTGTTTTTCCAGATTTCAGCGCCATCGGAACTTTGACCTTTTGGGTTTTGACTTTTACCATCGCGCTGGTGGCTTCGCTTGAAAGTATTCTTTCCATGACAGCGATTCGCTCGATTGATGCTATGAAACGGAAAATCAATTTTGATAAAGATATTTCGGCACTTGGTCTAGGATGTGCTGTCTCAGGACTTCTCGGTGGATTACCAATCATTGCAGAAATTGTTCGTTCTTCATCGAACGTGAATAATGGAGGTAAAACTCCTTGGGCAAACTTATTTCATGGGTTTTTCCTTCTGTTCTTTATTCTCTTTTTTCCGTCTCTTCTTCAGCAAATTCCCCTGGCCTCTTTGGCCGCAATCCTCGTCTTTGTAGGATGGCGTCTGGCCAACCCTAAAGAGTTTGCCCACATGTACCATATTGGTTTTGAGCAGCTCCTGATCTTTATAGTGACGATCTTCATGACTCTTAAAACAGATCTTTTGATTGGTGTGTTCTCGGGAATAGCCTTGAAAATTTTGATCGCTATGATTCGTGGACTGACGGTTCAGGAATTTTTTATTGCGGCGATCAAAATTCAGAAAGAGGGAGACACGGCCCTGATTATTATTCAGAATGGAGCCACTTTCTGGAATCTGTTTAAACTTAAACAAATTGTTGAATCGGTTCCTGAAGTCAAAGATCTTAAAATTGATATCACTCGGGTTAAACTGGTGGATCACACGACACTGGATTATTTCCAGACCTTGGAAGAATCCTTTGCTGATCAGAATAAGACTTTTGTCGTCATTGGTTTAAACGATATGAAGCCATTTTCTAAACACAAGCTCTCTGGACGCTACCGCTAAATGAAAAGCATAACTGTGATTGAAACTCCTTTCCGGCAGAAATTCGGAGTACCTAGGCAATCTCTCTTAGTGGGGGATGCCTGGGGCAAAATGCATTTTCCGAAAGATGATTTTTATTCAGAAGCTTTTCGTGGTCTCGAGTCCTTTTCTCATCTCTGGCTCATTTTTGAATTTCATCTGGTTCCGTTGGAAGATATTAAAGCACTGGTGCGACCTCCACGTTTTCAAGGTAAAGAGAAGTTTGGAGTTTTTGCAACAAGATCTCCGCATCGTCCGAATCGTCTGGGTTTATCGGTGGTGAAGTGTGAAAGAGTGGAAGTTAAAGATAAAGAGATTATCCTTCATGTGAGTGGCGTGGATCTGGTGAATGGAACTCCCATCTTTGATATCAAGCCCTATATTCCTTATGCTGATAAAATTGAAGCTGCTACGGCGATGCACTTCTCTGAAGCTCCTGCAAAATTACCTGTCGTCTGGCAAACTGAAATTCCTCATGAACAGAAACTGATTGAGGAAGTGATCTCGCTGGATCCTCGGCCAGGTCAGGATCACGCCTCAACTGAAGAGTACGGAGTTTCCATAGCGGGACTCAATGTGCGTTTTAAGAAAGTAGGAGAGGAGTTTGTGATTCTAAAAGTAATCAAGGAATAACTTTAAACGTATATCCACCACTGGCGAAATGAATCAGTGCCTTTCCAGCAAATCCATCAATGTCATTCCCGTAGATTACATAATCCTTAGGCATCTTGCGATAGTCCTGATTGGCCTTGAAGCCCAAGCTTTCTGCGATTAAGAGAGAAACATGGTACTGTGGAATAAACTCAGGCAGATCTTGAGTTCCGCGAGGAAGATCAGCATTAAAAGACTGGATGAGAAGTGGGACTTCAAAAGAAATAGGAGTGAGTGTTCCGTGACCCCATAAACCATTTTCGCCCAGACCTTCTCCATGATCGGATAGATAGATCACAAGATTTTTTCCAGGTACTTTTAAAAGCAGAGTCGTGAGTTCATCCCAAAAGTGGTCAAACTCAACCACTGAGTTATCGTAATCATCCAGGCGAGTTTCTTTGCCATCATTTTTAAAAATATTTGATTCTTTAGTATAACGAGCACTCCAGGGAGCATGAGAGCCGCGCTGGTGAAGGATCACAAAGTTTTTTTGTTTTTTAATGAGGAGATTTTCAAGACTAGGTAACATCTCTCGATCTATCGCCGCATTGTGATCAATCGTATGGGGGGCTATATCCTCCATACTTTTATAATCATCCAGATAAGCTGAGCAGAGATAGGGAGCAATGTAACGAAGCTGATGTTCAGACTGCATGGAGTAAAATGATGTTACAAAACCATTATTCTTCGCGAGTTTAAATAGGCAGTTTTGTCCTTGGGCAGCTTTTTTTACACCGGCCGATCCAAAACCAAGGTTAAGAAAAAACGCTACACTGATATCGGTTGAGACCCCACTGGATAAACTTTTTACAAATTTAAACTGAGGGTGATCTTTAAGTGCTTGGAGAGTGGGAGTTGTTGCGCGTGCGTAACCGAAAAGTTGCATATGATTGGGCGTGAGACTTTCGCCTAAGACCACGATCACATTGTCCCAGTCAGATTTCTTTTTGGGTTCAAGTACCAGATCAAGGGATGAGTTTGTTCCTTTAAACTCATGGCCGGATATTTTATGGGGGAGAATCTTGCCTAAGAAATACGACAAAGAGAGATAAACGTTGAGTCCGGAGAGTTCCCGAGTTGAGGGTTGTCTGCCCCACGTATTTCCTGTCACGTAAGTCCGGCTGGGCTTATAAGCAAAATAGAGACAGAACAAGAGGGGGATAAATTTAAACTGAACTTTCGGTTCAAGCTTTTTATTCGCCCACCAGCCCAAACCCAGAGGAATAATGGTGTAGGTCAGAGGAATAAAAATATGCTGAAGCTCAGCACCCAGAGTTCCACCAACTTCGCGCATCTCTGAGAATAAGAGATAAATTTCTGCGGGAAGAATTTGGGTCCCATAATAAGAAAGATGGGCCATCTGGAAATAATTCAGAATGAGGATGAAGGACAAAAACAAAAAGCGCACTTTATGATTTTTAGTAAACGTTAACAAAAAAAAGACGAACGTAATCCCGAGGTATTTGGCCGGAGATAGCGGAATAATCGGCAGTCCCTTAATCCCATAAAAGAGATACTGCTGGGACACCGTCAGAATAAGGAAGATGAAGGCCAAAATCAGCTGAGGGAGGAGTTTCCTGAACATGATTTATGATGGCATAACCCATGGGCTCTTGCTATGATCTTTCCTATATGAAAAAGGTTCTTTTAACAGGTGCGGCAGGTTTCATCGGTGCAAAAACCGCGGAAAAACTCCTCGCGCAAAATTTTGAAGTGGTGGCCATAGATAACCTTAATGACTATTACGATATTGATCTGAAGAAAAAGCGCCTTGGTCCCTTGTTAACTCATCCCCATTTTAAATTTCTGGCCATCGATATTGAGCATAAAGGGGCCCTGATGGGACTCTTTAATGAACACAAATTCGAAGTGGTATATAATCTTGCGGCTCGCGCTGGTGTTCGTTACTCGATGGAAAATCCTGATATTTACATGAGCACCAATGCTCAGGGAACGCTGAATCTTCTTGAGTGCATGAAGCTGCATAAGACACCTAAGTTTATTCTCGCTTCAACCTCATCTCTTTATGCCGGCCAGGCGATGCCTTTCAAAGAAGATCTGGCCGTGAATACGCCGATCTCTCCGTATGCTGCTTCTAAAAAAGCTGCAGAGGTGATGGCCTACACTTATCATTATCTTTATGGCATCGATGTCTCCGTTGTTCGTTACTTCACGGTCTACGGACCTGCAGGACGTCCGGATATGTCGCCCTATATTTTTGCCGAGAAACTGCTTAAGGGCGAAGAGCTTCCCGTTTTTGGAACAGGCAATCAGTCGCGGGATTTTACGTTTGTGGATGATATTGCGGACGGGACGATTCTAGCGGCGAAGAATGTCGGTTACGAGATTTTCAACTTGGGTGGCGGCAATAATCCTTATACCCTTCACCAGATGATTGCGTTGATGGAAAAAGAGTCGGGGCTAAAGGCTACGATTAAGAACGCTGAGGCTATCAAGGCTGATATGGATGTCACTTGGGCGGATATCTCTAAGGCAAAATCAATGCTGGGGTGGGAGCCGAAGATAGGGTTTGAGGAAGGCATTAAGAGATTAATTAAGTGGCATCAGGCCAATTCTGTTATTTAAGTTTAATTCTTTTAGTCCACGATACAAAATCCCTACCTTTCGGAAAAAAATCGTCTTCCATGCTCCCTAAAACTTCTTCCAGCAACTTCCATCTCTTTTCAGGATCAATTAGTAGAACTCCTAATTCGTGCTCTTGGAAGATTATTTCGTTTGGATTTGAGAAGTACACTTTGGGCAGAATAACTATCTGAGTTTTTCTACTATTTAGAATTTTTGCTTTTTTCATCTTGTAATTCCTTGTGTGGTTCTGAAAAAAAGTTTTCGCACAGCTTCGACGGCGCGATAAAATATATCATTGACTTTTACGTATCTTTTCCGTATTTTGTTGTCAATGAATTTAACATCTCTCTCCGATAAATTACTTTTATCCTCAACTCTTTCTCTCGCTCAGAAGGAGCGACAGATTTTGTCCGAACTTCTCTGGCATTTAAAAGAAATCGATTCCAGAAAACTATATTCAGATCTGAGGTGTTCAAGTTTATTTGATTATTGCGTAAAGGTTTTGAAATATTCTGAGGGGCAGGCCTCCCGCAGGGTAAGTGCCACCAGATTATTGAAAACTATGCCCAAAATAATGAAACATATAGAAAGCGGAGACCTCAATCTCACTCAATTAAATCAGGCCCATCATTTCTTCAATGAAATGCAGATCCAAGTCCCTACAGAGAAGGAAAAGATTATTGAAAAAATGACCGGAAAATCCACTAGGGAGAGTGAGAAAATGTTGGAGGAACTCAAAGATTCACCATCTCCAAAAAAAGTCGTTTTACATCTTAAAGAAGAAACGTTGCAAAGACTCAAGCATGTTCAAAAAATGAATTCACATAAATGCGCAGACATGGATTCGTTAATTCTGAGTCTATGTAAAGAAGCTGAGAAGAATTGGGATCCGTCACATATTCAGAGAAAAAGCCAAGGGGCCCGAGTGGATCGACGGTATATTTCAGTCGGGATCAAGGCCGCGATCTGGAAAAGAGATGAGGGACAATGCAGGATTTGTGGAAGCGGAAAACGGCTTGAGTTGGATCACATCAAACCATTTGCTTTGGGAGGTAAGACCACGGAGGACAATTTACGGCTACTTTGCAGGAACTGTAATCAACGGGCGGGAATCAAGATATTTGGGAACAAGAGGCTTCATTCTAAGATTTAAGGGCTATAAGGACACTGAAGTTTTTACCTGTCTTATAGATAATTTTGCTGGTTAGTAGATAATCTCCCCATGAAATACCTACTGCTTATCGCACTTCTCATTCCTCTGTACTCTCATGCTCAAATCAAGAGTAGTGGTAAGGCCGCCAAGACCCCTTGGGGCGGAACTTGGTGGAGTATGCGCAAGGGAGAACTTGCCCTTGGTTGGTATAATAATGTCGATGGCCGCGTTCAGAATGATAAGTCTTTCGCCCTTGAATTTGATAAGTGCATCTCAGATACGGCAAAAAAATGTACCAATCTCTTTAATGAACTGAACAAGGAAAAGGGAAAAACTCTTTCTCCGACGATGAAGTTTGATCTCTGGGTAAAAAATCAAGTGGATGCGGCTTACGGGGTAGGCAACTATCCGAACATGTATTCACGTGCGACCAAAAACGAACTTGAAATTCATTATATTGATAATAACCCCTCTCATCGCCATTATGAGGCTTCTGGTTTTGCCGGAAAGTGCACAGGTTGGTCACTCTCGGCCATGGAATATGCTGAACCGACAAAAACGAAGACCATTAATGGAGTGACCTTTACTCCAACGGATATCAAGGGAATCCTGGCCGCCATTCATTATGCCGGACAATTTTTTGTTCCTGATCAGATGTATCTGGGAAATGCTTACCGCGCGGAAGGTCCTGATCATAATCAAAAATTCTATGATGATCCAGATCCGCATTTATTGATCAATGCTCTCGAGAAGCACATTAAAAAAGATAAGAAAATGATTGTCGCTGATATGGATCCATCTCCTGGGGTATGGAATCATCCGGTTTATGCTTATGAGCTGGTTCTTAAAGAAGCTAAGGGAACTAAAGTAGAAGGGACTCTGACTCTTCGTTATGCCAATGATGAAGTGGGAATTGACGATGTCTTCAGCACTCAGACAAAACGCACCGATCTGTTAGAAAGAGCTCTGACTCTGGAATTAACTGTTCCAGCTGATTGGGATAAGAAAATAGAGAAAGTTAAATCGAGTAAGTGGACAGGGGCCTCAAAAGATAAGCACCCTGATTCAATTATTCTGGGACTAGAGTCTGGTTGGAGATCTAAAGTTTACGAATATAAAAATACCGAGATGAAACTCGAAGTAAATTTTCAGATTATTAAGAAAGTAAATCTTGGGAGCGGCTACAAGGTCATCGTAGATGAATTACTAAAAAAATATTATCAGTAATTAAGCTCTGCTTCTCTTCTTCATTTCTTTAAAAACGGCTTCAAGCAAGGCCTTACAGTCTTTAAGATCCATTCCTGAAAGCGAGTGGCTGGGAGGAAGGTTCTTCTCTCCGCCCTTCTCAAAAGAAGTCAGACGGTTATTGAGATTGTTTCTCACTGTACGGAGTTTTTTGTCAGTCATTGCTGCGAGATCTTTAATGTTTGTCATTTTTATTCCTGAATCTAAATCCAACTTTCGGTTTTTGTTTTTCTGTTGTTACTCTGTTTTCTGGTCCGCCAGTATTGCCTTGTGAGCGGGCAGGTCTGCGACCTTCATCAACCCGAGCTTCGCGTCTTTCAGCATTATTGCTTTGAGGGCGATTGATACTTCTATTGTGGTCCTGCTGAAATTTTTGATTGTCGCGCTTTTCTCGGTCGGCCTGTGAAAGAGCGTCTTTGTGCTGAGGTTTTCTAGCACCTCTGTTGTTAGCCGCGCGTGGATCACGGTAAGGGCGATCCGGCTCAGAAGATTTAACTGATGCCTCTGGCACGCCTTTGAAAGACTCAACCGGAAGTTTAAGTTTGATAAGTTTTTGAACGCGTGAAAGAGCGTCTCTTTCAGATTCATCACAAAATGAAATTGCAATTCCTTCGCGACCGGCACGAGCGGTACGACCGATACGGTGAACGTAGGCTTCGGCTTCAACGGGAAGATCGTAGTTGATGACGTGAGAAACACCTTGAACATCAATCCCGCGCGAAGCGAGATCGGTTGCGATCAGGACTTTGATTTTACCAGACTTGAAGTTCTCAAGAGCATTCTCGCGAGCGCTCTGAGATTTATTTCCGTGAATGGCAGCTGACGGAATTTTATGGTGAGAAAGGTAGTCCACGATTTTGTTCGCACCATGTTTGGTGCGAGTGAAAACTAAAACGAGTTCTGATGTTTCTTCGGTTAAAAGCTTGCGGAGAAGTTGGTACTTGTCGGCCTTTGAAACGAAGATCACGCTTTGAGCGATTTTTTCTACCGTTGTCGCCTGCGGAGTGACTTCAACACGTTTTGGATTTTTAAGAAGTTTATTCGCAAGGTTCGCGATCTCTCCTGGCATCGTTGCAGAGAAAAGAAGCGTTTGTCTTTTTTCAGGAAGCTTCGGTACGATTTTTTTAATGTCGTTGATGAATCCCATATCCAGCATACGGTCGGCTTCATCTAGAACGAAGATTTCAACACGACCGAGACGACAGTGACCTTGGTTCATGAGATCGAGCAGACGACCGGGAGTTGCGATCACGATATCAAGTCCGCCACGAAGGGCCGCAACTTGAGAGGCCTGACCAACACCACCGAAGATCACGTGGGATTTGAGTTTCATCCCTTTGCCGTACTTCTCGATGCTCATTTGAATTTGCGAAGCAAGTTCACGAGTCGGAGCGAGAATCAATGCACGTGGCTCACAAGCGTTTAAGCTAAAGTTTCTACCAGCGAGATGCTGAAGCATTGGAAGAGTGAATGATGCCGTTTTACCAGTTCCTGTTTGAGCGATACCAAGAAGATCGTGACCTTCAAGAAGGCTCGGAATGGATTGGGCCTGAATCGGCGTTGGAATCTCGTAACCTGCATCCGCAAGGTTCTTGAGAAGTGGCTCTATAAGAGCGAGTTCATTAAATTTTTGCATGGGCGGACAATCGTCTTTCTAGCGCTGTTTGTCAAGGAAGACGCGATCAAACTTCGCCGAGACAAGGGTCTCAGATTCGCCCTGAGCGAGCTGGGCATTCAAAAGACCCAATTTCTCACGGAGGGGAGCATCGCCTATGAGTTTTTCCAGCGCTTGGGTTAGAGCCGGGGCGTTGTGAGAGGGGATCACGAACTCGGCTGAGTCGCCGGTGAGAAGCTCGCCGCCGCCGACTTTATCGGTAGTGATGACGGGAAGACCCGTGCCCATGGCCTCGAGAACTACTCGACCGAATTCTTCAATGCG
>JBBARF010000007.1:0-61307 GCA_040399925.1 Bacteriovoracaceae bacterium | reverse complement strand
AGTAGGCCTAAGAGAGCGAGGAAAATGGTCTTTTTCATTCATCCCAGTATAGAGGACTTGAGGCTAGATAGCTGAGGAATTGAAAAAAAGAACACGCTGTAAAAAGATTAGACGGCCATCGCCTGCCACTCATAGGATTCATCGATATGTTGGGTGGGACTTATCATAAACCTGAAAAAAATGAATTTCCTGAAACTGGACTGTAATACATAATTTTAACGCAATTCTTATGCGTGTCGAAGAAAGAATGGATGACTTTACAGTCAAATAGTTCTTCGTCATCTTAATTAGTCATAATAATTGATCGATAAAGGTTACAATCTTAAGGGCGCTATAAGTGTTAAGCATTTGTTGAATTCTTTAAAGATTGGACCTAAAATGCCGAATAGCCTTGATCGATTTAACAGAGGGAAAAGCATGAACATCCAAGTAAACACAGATCACAATATTGTCGGTAGCAAAGAATTAAACTCTTACGTCGATGGAGTCCTTTCTGATCACTTTGAGCGTTACAAAAATGCCTTAACTCGGATTGAAGTTCATCTTTCCGATGAAAATGCTGGGAAGACATCATCTAATGATAAGCGGTGTTTACTTGAAGCGCGAGTTGCTAATCATCAGCCCATCGTCGTGAGCCATCACGCTGATACTATTCATCAGGCCATTGATGGAGCATCGGATAAGCTTCTTCGTTCACTTGATACCATGGTTGGAAAATTAAATGATCGTGGAAGCCTCAAAGATTTGAATGTCGAAGAAAGCGTTGAAGTAGAAGAAGAATTCTAGATCTAGTTAACTAAAATGAATTGAGGTACAGCCGAGTAGCTGGATTTCATTTTCATCGTGAGAAATAAAAACAAATGGAATTTTTAAAAAGAGAGTGGTGTTATTCACAAAATTCACCACTCTCTCTTTTGTTTTAAGATCAAGTGAGGAAAACGGCTCATCTAATATAAGTAGTTTAGGATTTCCTGAAAATGAACGCGCGAGAGCCACACGCTGCTTCTCTCCGCCAGACAAATGCCTTGGCATCCGTTCTAGTAAATGACCAAGGGCGAGGCCCTCAATCACATCCTGATTCAGTGTCGAGTTAACCGGATAGAGAAGATTTTCTTTCACGCTTAAATGAGGCAGGAGGATCAGGTCTTGTGGCGTATACCCAATCTTGCGCCTCCAAGCAGGAAGTTGCATGAGATCAGTCTCACCCAGATGAAAGCTGCCAGAACCTTTGTCACTGACTCCTACCAAAATTTTGGCGAGGGTACTTTTTCCACAACCAGAGGGTCCAACTAAAGCAATACGAGTTCCTTCAAAATGAATGAGCTTCTCTTCGTTTTGAAGACGTAATGTAAGAGAAGCCTTTATTGTTTCCATTCGATCTTTTTCCAATAAAAGCGGTTGCAGGCTTCATAGGCAATAAGGGCGATAAATGACAGGGCAATGCTCGCAATTAATAGGGTATTGGCGTCCGTTGATCTAGAAGCTGAATCCATCAGACTATAAATGGCCAGAGAGATCGTTCTTGTTTCGCCTTCCATATTTCCGGCAAGGACAACTGTTGCTCCAAATTCACCTAAAGAACGGGCAAACATCACAATGGCGCCGGCGAGAATTCCCGGAAAACTAAGAGGCAGAGAAACTTTCATAAAAGTTTGAAAGGGAGTGTGGCCAGAACTCAGGGAGTACTGCTCAAGTTGTGGATCAAGACCTGCGAAAGCTGCGCGGATGAACATGACCAAGAGGGGAAAACCCACCACTACCGAAGCAATCACCGCACCGAGGATCGTAAAAGGCACATGAATGCCGAAGCTTTCGAGAATTTTTCCTATCCAGCTGTTTCTGCCTAGTAACATGAGGAGAAGATAGCCCGTCACGACCGGTGGAGACACCATAGGAAAAAAGATCAGCACATTTAAGAGCGCTTTAAATTTGAGCTTTTTATGATCCAGAAGTTTTGCCATGAAAATGGCCGGAATTAAGGCCACAAGTGTCGCGCAGAAACCTACGATGAGGGAGAGCTTAATAGCTGATGCAACACTGAGATCCATTATTTCCCTACAGACTTAAATCCAAAATCGATAAAAATATTTTTTACTTTTGGAGTTTGAAGGTAAACGAAGAATTTTGCCGCATCAGGATCGGGATTTTTTCCAATCAGCGAAACAGGATAGATAACTAAAGAATGGTAATCTGTCGGTACTTGGAGGAGGACTTTTACATCAGAGGAAGATTTTGCATCAGTTGAGAACACTATACCTAAGTCTGCTTCATCTTTTGCAACCCATGCCAGAACGTTACGAACATTGTCCGCCGATACGACCTTCGGTTTAACATGTTCATAGACTCCAGATTTCATCAGTGACTCAAAACTGTATTTTCCGGCAGGAACGTTATCCCCGGCCAAGGCCAGTTGTTTGAATTGTACATCTTTAAGAGCAGCGAGATTTTTAATGATAAATTTTTGATTTTTATGAGTGATCACCACCAGATTATTACTTAAAAGATCACGAGTCTGAGCTTCAGATGTAAAACCTTTTTTGGCGAGGGCATTATTCCATTCTTTGTCGGCCGAGAAGAAGAGGTCTGCCTTTGCTCCCTGTTCAATCTGAAAAGCTAATCGAGAAGAGGCATCAAAACTGAACTTGATTTTAACTTTATGCTCTTTTTCAAAATCTGTTGCAATTTTAGTCATCACATCAGTCAAACTCGAAGCTGCAAAGACGACGATGTCTTTGGCCTCTACTGCTGAGCAGAATAAAGCGAAGAGGATGAGTATCTTCATGTTGATTCCTTTAATAAGACATTAACTAATTTCTCTCAAAACGCACAGTCTCAAAAAATGGTTTTAGTTTTGCACGATGAACAAGGGTGTTTTCAAATCAAAGGAGTATTTATGATTTGGACATTATTTGTGGGACTAATTGTCGGTATTATCGCCAAATTCCTCATGCCAGGTCGTGATCCAGGGGGATTCATCATTACTGCCTTTATCGGTATTGCTGGCTCTGCTCTGGCCTACTTCGTTGGATCAAGTCTTGGTTGGTATGCACAAGGCGAAGCTGTAGGTCTGATTGCTTCAGTGATTGGGGCGATTGTTCTGCTTACCGCTTATCGAGCTTATGTAACGAAGCATCCACGCGTGATCCATCATTAACTTTTAAGTTCTCGTTATGTTTCTTTTTATGAATTCCTAAGAAAGTCTCATAAAATGAGATTCCAAAGAAGAGGATTTCGCCTACATTGATAGAAGAAACCTCTTCCAAGGCACGGCATGAAAATTTTAGTTCTCTCAGTTCACAGAAAAGAATGATTCCTGTTATTGATATTTCACAAGACAAAAACCTCTCGGCGAAGGCGATTCGTTCGGCCTGTGAGGAGAATGGTTTTTTCCTTATTTCCCATCACGGCATCTCGCTTGAGCTTCAACACAAACTTGAATCCTTAAGTCATACATTCTTTGCTCTTTCAGAAAGCGAGAAAAATAAAATCTCGATGGATTTAGGCGGTAGAGCCTGGCGTGGTTATTTTCCCGTTGGGGGAGAGCTCACCTCTGGGAAAAAAGATCTAAAAGAAGGAATCTATTTTGGTGATGAGCAGATCAGTAAAGGGGAGCCACTGCATGGACCCAATCTCTTTCCCGAGATCAAAGATTTTAAAGCAACGGTTCTGACTTATATGAAAGAGGTGACAGAGCTGGGTCATCATTTAATGGGACTTTTGTCCTTGAGTCTGGATTTACCAGAGGATTATTTTTTCAAGCATTACACTCAAGATCCAACACTTTTGTTCCGGATCTTTCATTACCCCCCTATGGCCTCTCAGGATGCAGAGACTTACCCTTGGGGTGTTGGTGCTCATACTGATTACGGAATCCTCACTATGCTCAAGCAGGATATGGTAGGAGGGCTTGAGGTTCAGACCAAGAGTGGATGGATGAGTGTTCCACCAGTGGCCAACACTTTTGTCTGTAACATTGGTGATATGTTAGATTTTTTGACCAAAGGTTTTTATCGGTCTGCTCCTCATCGCGTACGGAATACTACTCAAACTGAGAGATACTCATATCCTTTCTTTTTTGATCCGGGTTTTCACGCCATTGTTCGCCCACTGCCATTATCTGCTGAGTTTAAACCCTCACGGGTTACTCGTTGGGATAATCAGGATCTTTATGCTTATGAAGGGAGTTATGGTGATTATCTCATCAGTAAGGTTTCGAAGGTCTTTCCTGAGCTGGCGGCCAGTAAACTCACTTAAAGAGTTTTGAGATAAAAACTATCGCAGCTGAAGTGACCAGTCGCACCCATGGAGGAGTTGATTTTTTTGAAACCACTCTTCACATAAAGCTTTTCCGCTGCTGTCATGGTTTTGAGTGTTTCTAGATAACATTTTTCAAAACCCAACTGCCTGGCCTCAACTAAACATTTATCCATGAGGGCCTGGCCCAAGCCTTGCCCACGAATTTCTGGAGAAAAATACATCTTCCTGAGTTCGCAGACCTTTGGATCACCACCTGTTAAGGGTGCAATTCCTGCACCTCCAAATATGTCCTTACCATCAGTAATGACGAAGTAGGCGTGCCAAGGTCCAGTGTATGCTTCAAACATCCCAAGCACCTCAGGATCGTTTATGGAAAATCCTTCCCCGGAAGCACCGAATTCAGTCATGGTTAATTTGATGATATTCTCCATCGATAAATTATCTTGAGGGAGAATGGGGCGTATTGTGTAGTTCATAGACAGAATTATAACAAAGTCCCTAGCAGTCTTTCGAGCAAACACAAACGGCACTTGCTCCTCTGCTGGGTTCCTTACCAAAGGTAAAATCCCGAAGGATTCCTGGCATGTTATTGAGGGTCTTTTGAGTTGATGGGTTGTAGTAAACAGGTTTACAAACAGTGAGGTGAGCAGCGCCAGGATTCACGAACCCCTTGGCGTCAGAGGTTTGTAAAAATGTATTCGGCGTCAACTTTTTCAAAAGCTTTGTTAAATCAGAACGATTCGCCTGCAGCTCTTTGAGTGTTGGGTAGCGCCAGTTGGCCCCAAATGTTTGGCAAGACACATCAGATCCCTTGAGGACACCAGACGAATGAATCGCTTTACATTCACTATTATGGTCGTCAGAAACTTCCATCGGAACTGGTAGAGCAATCTGAGCGACGTTAATGTTTCCAAAATTTTTAATGTCGCTTGAAAGAAGAGCGACTGAGATGCCTGAAGGAAGAATCTGAGGAAAATGATTTCCTGTATTTTGCGATCTTATCGCTTTAGATATCAGTTGAGATTTTAAATTGCTCTTCACGTCGGTAAGAAAAAACTGAAGTCCAGACTGGTAGCAATCGTTTTGATCATTGAAAGAACGGCAATGATTCCATTGGAAATCCCTAAAATTATAAGCAGAGATTTGTTGAAAATTTTTAATCTTGTGATCGGAAAAAGTCTCATCCACTTCGCTCAAAACGTCTAATACTTGTTTTTTTCCGCTAGTGAGCCTGGCAACGTAAGCACTGGCATCGCTGAGCTTACCTTTTGCCTGCTCTAAATAGGGTCTAAGGGACTCAGCTGCTTCTGGATTATTCCGTACTAAATCATTAATTATTCTTTCACGTTTTTTGACCTCGAGGTCATAGTTTTTGACGATTTTTAAAGAATCCCTCAAAACCACGTCATAATTGCCCAGATTCACATCTCGACGATTCCAGATGAGGCCTTGAATATAAAGACTCACCTCAGTGAACGACCCCAAGGAGAGGGAACCGTTACAACGAGTGAAGTTGTCATAACAAACGGAGGCCACGACCTCATTCCTTGCATCCCTGGTTAATTTAATAGGATGCTCCCCATTGAAGCGGTATTCGGCGTGAGCCGCTGAGGCGAGAATGGCAAAACCTAAGACGAAAGTAGTTTTCATCATTTATTCCAAGATTTATTTTCTAAGAATATAGGCCCAGTGCTAGCGCAAAGAAATAAGATGTGCAGTTTTTACAGCTATAGATGTCGAATTTTTGAACAGATTTTAAATTATATCTGAATTTAGTACAAGCTCCGTCCTAAGGTCCTCAAAACCGTACTATAAAATTATATGAAAAAATTAATCCTCTGGCTGTCGGTCCTTCTTTCTCTTTCGGCTTTTGCCACTTCAGCAAAACCACGAATCATTGCCACTTACACTGATCTTTATAAAGAGCAGCCGGCCTGCTGGACCCGTCAAAACCAGGATCACGTGGTCCTAGGCACAAACTCGAAAGTAGCAGGAATTCTTAAAGAACTTTGTGGCTTTAAAGATCTTGAGCTGGATCAGTAAAATAATGAAAAATACCATAGCATTTCTCAAGAAAATCAAAAAAAACAATAACACTCCTTGGATGCATGCTCATAAGGATGAGTACATCGTGGCCAAGAAGGAATTTGAATTCCTTGTTCAGGAGCTCATTGTTCGGATTCAGGAATGGGATCCTAAGCTGCCCCATCTTGAAGTCAAAGAGTGCACGTTCAGATTTAATCGTGACATTCGTTTTTCGGATAATAAAAGTCCTTACAAAGAAAATTTTGGAGCATGGTTTGGTTATGGTGGAAAAAAGAGCTCACTACCTGGCTACTACCTGCATGTATCTCCTAAGGAAATATTTGTCGCCGGTGGAGTTTGGATGCCGGAAGCTGATGAACTCAACAGCATCCGTCGTTATATCGTGAAGCACGGTGAGAAGTTCGAAAAAATCCTCGCAGATAAGAAATTCAAGAAAGTGTTTAAAGGATTAAGCACAGATCAAATGCTCAAGCGTGCACCCAAAGGATTTGATGCTGACAATGAATTTGTGGAGTTTTTAAAGTACAAGAGTTTTACTGTGTCAGCACCTTTAACTCTGGAGCAACTGATGAAGCCAGGTTTTGGAAAAATCGCTGAGACTCAGATGCGTTTGATTAAGTCTTTTAATTATTTCCTGTATGATGCTTTAAAATCCAAAGGCAATGAAGTTCCTTTTGGAGTTAAGGATTCCGATGATTAATTCGCTTTTCTTGACTTAAGTATACGATTAAGAGCTTCTGGACTGATAGCGAGAGTACTCGCAATTTGATACTGCGGAATACTTTCAACCATCTCGCCATGAATTTTTACAAACTCGTTATAACGTTCTTCTGCCGAAAGATGCATGAGATCGTACTCCCGCTTTTCTTTTTCCAGATAATTTTGTTCCGCTAAAATTCTCCCCAAACGCTCCCATGATTTGTATTTATCCATCATGACGATAACCGCCGCATAGGGGAACCGAAGATAGTTGGCATCAGTCGTCGCCTGAACAAAAAGTCTGGTGGGTGTCTTTTGCAGAAGCTCCGGATAGGATCCAATAAACTGACCTGGCCCTCGAAAGACTTTAGTGTATTCCTTACCCTTGTCATCCAGATCATAGTTCCGAATCACCCCCTTGAGCACGATCCAGATGTACTTGGCTTCTTCGCCCGGGCGGGAGAGGTGATCACCCTTCACTGCTTTCCCAAAATGCAGGCATGGTGCAAATTCTTCCCACTCCTCTTCAGTAATAGGAGCGAGCTTCTGGGTATTTTCAACCAGTTGCGGATAGAGCATGAGGTCCTTGTTCTAGGTCAATTTGTTAATACCTTGGTCCTGATATCTTAGAATAAATCAGGAGAAAAACCATGGCACATGAAATCAGTTTAGTTAACATCTACAGCTTTATTACCCCTATCGTGGTGGTATTGATTCTGATGGAGGTCCTTTACTGTTTTGTGACTAAAAAGGACTACATAAAGTTTAACGATGCTGTGACAAGTCTCGGGACTGCCCTGGGGAATCAGTGCGTGAATCTTTTGGTGGCCTTTCTGGTTGTTGAGGGATTTGGTTGGTTCTATCAGTTTAGGTTTTACACCATTCCAACGACACTCCCGAATTTTTTGATCCTTCTCGTTCTCTTTGATTTTTTCTTCTATTGGTTTCACCGCCATAATCACACTATTAACATTTTGTGGGCAGCGCACATGCCCCACCATACATCCGAAGAATTCAATACCTTCGTTGCGACTCGTGCGAGTATTACTCAGAGAATTTTTTCTTTCACTTACATGTGGCCATTGGTCCTTGTAGGTTTTAGACCAGAGGCCATCTACGCAGCATCAGCGGTTCAACTTCTCATCGCCTTCTGGCATCACACTCGCGCGATTGGCAAAATGGGATGGTTTGAAGTGATCTTCAATTCACCATCTCATCACAGAGTTCACCATGCGATGAATGAGAAGTACCTAGATAAGAATTTTGGCGAGATCTTTATAATCTGGGACAAGATGTTTGGAACATTCAAAGCAGAAGAAGAGGAGCCTATCTACGGAGCACTGACTCCGATTGAATCTTATAATCCTAACCGTATTTATTTTCATTACTGGAGCTTTCTCTGGGCAGATTGTAAGGCCACAAAAAATCTTTGGGATAAGATGAGAATTTGGTTTATGCCTTTAGGGTGGAGACCAGAAGATCGCCGTAAGATATATCGCAAACGAGTGAAGGCAGAAGATTTAGTTAAATTTGAGATCAAGACGGAGAGTTGGACGAGGAAATATTTGATGTTTCAAATGAGTATTGGTTTGGCTCTTATGTTTTTGATTATCAATCTTAAGTGGCCTCTTACTCCTGTTGAACGAGTAGGACTCACCGGAGTCCTTTGGTTAATGATTACTAATTGGGGTGGCATTTTAGAGAAGAAGAACTGGGCCTTTAAAGGTGACTTCATATTTATCGTATTATTAAATATAAGCTTGCTTGCTCTGGCGATGAAGTATGATCTCAACTATTTAACTCCAATGATCTTCTTCTTATCAGTTCTGATGGCAACATTTCATGTGATATGGAAGCGAAACAGCCACCTTAAAAAGTCCTATGTTTATGGATAGTAGGTAGGGCCAATTTCGCAGAGACTAAATGAACTCTGTCTAAATGATGGCCAGATTGGGACTAACTCTTACAGTCTTTGGGGTGATAAAATCACTGATTATCATGGTTTATTCTGGTATCCCTACGTATTCCTTAAGACCTTACCCTGCGCCTAACTTGGCATTCAGATTGCTCTATCTTTACTTGAGTTAAACAACTCTCTATCAGGATGTTGCATGAAAAACGCGCTTTTTATCTTCTCACTAGCTCTTCTCGTTTCTTGTGGAAACCAGGGGAAGAACGGTAAAAACGGACGCGATGGAGCGACGATTGCAGGTATTAATGGTTCATCAACTGGTGTTGATTTCGAAGACATTTATCCAGGTCTAGCTTGTGCGACTGGTGGTGTTTCAATATTTACTTTCAGAGATGTTAACGCCGACGGCGTTCACGATATAGACGAATCCATTTTGAAAGTTAAGGCCTTATGTAATGGTACAAATGGTGCTAACGGTTCAGATGGTACAAACGGAGCCGATGGACAAAATGCATCCATAACAATTGAAAGTGTTGCTTCAAGCGTAACTTGCCCAGCGGGTGGAGTGAAGATCACAAGTGGTTCAGCTCTCCCTGTAGAAATCTGTAACGGTGTGAATGGTCTCAACGGAGAACAAGGTATCCAAGGTGTTCAAGGTATCCCAGGTATGGCCGGATCAAATGGTATAAATGGAACCAACGGAACTAATGGGATTGATGGAACAAACGGGACAAATGGTACTAATGGCACAATTGTGACACCGGTTAAATTTTGTTCAAATGATAATAGTACTTTTCCTGAATATGGTTTGATGATTGGTTCTGATTTGTACGCTGTTTACTGGGGAACTACGCCGGCTTCGCCGAATAAACCCCAAGCTTTCTTAACAAAACTAGTGGCGGGGAATTATCAGAGTACCGGTGGGAATAACTGTCTGTTCTCTGTTAGGTAAAAAACGAAAGAAAAAAATATAAAGAGGGCCTTGCGGGCCCTCTTTTATTTTAAAATTACTGGAAAGAATTCTCGCTCAGGTCATTACGAGATGAAGTCGGAACAAATCCCTCGTTGAATTCCAAGAGATCACTGAATAGACTCTGAGTCTCCTCTGGGAAATCTGAAAGTTCAATACCTTCAAGCTGAAGCTGTTTGAACTTTTTAATCAATCTTTTTAGATTTGAATCGATTTCCAAATATTCTTTTTGGAAGGGCAGACTAGGGGTCGCATGAATGGCCTTGTCGACACCCTGAGCTTTAGCGAGTTTAACAAATTTTTTGATCTCACGCACTGGAAGTTCTTTGATGTGATCAATAGCCGCGACTTGATCGGCCTTGTTCAGTCTGACAATTTCATTTGTCTGACTTAGAGAAAGTTCACCATTCTTGCGGGCCTCTTTAACAATTTCATCGGCCATCTCATCGCGATTAATGGCTTCATGAATCTGTTTCGGAGAAAGTCCGGTTTTCTCAGACACCATATTCAGAAATTTTTCAGCGGGAAGAATAATTTTTTTCGGATCTTCTTCTGAAGTCGTCGCTTCAGTTATTTCCGGCTCGGGATTAAGTTTTTGGTAAATGGCCTTAGCACGACGTAAGTGCGACTCAACTTCAATTTTTGAAAGATCTTTACGAACGAGATTTTCATCAATCGATACGAGTTCTTTTTCCAGGTCATTTTTATCGACGACCATCACGGGTGCTTCTGTGTACCCAAGATTAAGCAAGGCTTGATAGCGACGAGCACCGGCCAGAATCACGTTATCAGTGGAGATCACCAGGGGTGCTATAAGACCAAGTGTCTGAATAGATTTTTCTAATTCAGTAACGTCAGTTCCCAAACGTAAGTACGGATTGGTTGCTTTAAGCTCGGTGAGTCTTCTCATTTCCACAGTGGATTCCTTCGAATAATGTTGAGTGGAGATGGTGCTTTGAATGGGCTCGAATGTCAGACAAAAGAAGTACACAACTTCTAACATCAATAAATTTTAGGGGAAACTAAACGGCTATTGTTTTGAAATGACCCCCGAAGGGGTCACAAGTGCTGATTTATTTGTAAATGCTATTGAAGATAATGGCGAGACGATTTCCACCTAAAAGCAGGCGAGATTCCAGTGAAGCTATATTTCGTTTCAGGTACCCGGCATCTAAAATAATAGAGCCTTCTGATTTAGCATGGAACTGATAGATCTGCTGACGAAGGGCCATGTCTTCAGAAATAACCGCGCTGAATTTAAATTCGGCGATATCATAAGGGGCCGGATCAAAAGCTTTTTGATTTTGTAATTCACGCGCGTAGGTTTCATAATCCACACCTTTTTTCTTAATGAGACCACTGTCCCAAAGAGCATGAAGGTTGGTTGATTTATTTTCAAACTTAACAGTGATTGAATTACCGCCGCGATCATCAGGGCGACCTACGTGAAGAGGCTGGTGCATATCACCAACAAAATGAACTAAGAACATGAGAGCGTTCTTTTTCTCTTCAAGAGTAGTGGTACTTGATTTGAGATCAGCAACGTTTTGAGTAATGGCCGTGAGGATGTCGCCTTCAGGTGCCGGAGGAGTTGACTCGTAATCACTTTCGTCAGCGATATCTAAGAAGTGCCACGATTTAGTGTGGGCCCATTGTGCCTGACCTCTAATAGTGTCGGCCCAAATTGCGACATCGGCCAAAGTTTGACCGGGTATCAATTTTTGAATAGCTGCTTTAGCTTTTGGAGTTAGTTGATCTTCAGCGATCCTGGCCACTATCTTGTGGCCATCGGGACCCCAAGCAAAGACGTTCTGGAGTGTAAGCATAGAGAGCAAAGGGTACAAAATCCATTTCATAAACCCACCTTGTTAACTACCACGTTAAAAGAGAGGTTGGGGCCCGTCAAAATAAGACAGTGTTAAGTAAGTAAATATAAGAAAGACTTAATTAGTCGGGATCTTTCTGGGTGATTTTCCTCTGTCAGATTAACATTTATTTAAATCGCTGTGGATCTACTGTAGTCTGAAGCTCAATTTTAAAAGGAGCTTCGAGGATGAAATAAAACTTTGTTTCTTAATGTTAAGTGTTGCGGCTTTTGCTGCTGATACTGGCCGCGCAACTGGCTATTTAGGAGAGGCCCTCTCGCAACAAGAAAAAACTTTCAGCGAAAAAATGCCAAAAGATGTCTTTGAACTATATCAAAACAATATCAAAGATCAGAAAAAAGCTGGCATCACTAAGAAGGCACTTAAAGTTGGGGACAAGATTCCTGCCTTTAATATCTTGCTGAATGGGAAGAGCACTCCTATTTCAAGTGTCTTTGCTAAAGGTCCGATTGTTTTAAAATTCTACCGTGGTGGATGGTGTCCTTACTGTATGATCGAACTTAAGCACTACGATCAATTAGATGCAGATTTTGAACAAGCAAATTCTCAAATCCTTGCTTTCTCGCCTGATACAGCTGAAGTGACCAGCCAGACCGTTTCTAAAAATGAACTCAGCTTCGATGTTCTCAGTGATAAAAATCACGAGATCTCACGTAAATTTGGATTAGTTTATAAGGTCGATCAAAAAATTATTGATGGTTTAAAGAAAGGCGGCATTGATCTTTCTATCTATCAAGGAAATGGAAATAACGAACTCGTGATTCCTGCTACCTACGTAGTGGATAAAACCGGCAATATTGCTTTTTCATTCGTTGATGTTGATTACCGTAAGAGAGCAGAGCCTTCTGAAGTTCTGAAAGCTGTTAAAGCTCTTAAATAGTTCTGTTATAGATATCCTCCGGTTTCAGGCCGGAGAATTTTCAGATCCCTTCACAAACATCATCATACATAGACCCATACAAGTGATCGTCGTCATCGCCACGTAATGGGCCGGCGCCAATCCACCGAAGTGAGAACTTAAGTAAGAGATAAAGGGCGGGGTCAGTGCTCCAAAAATGGCGTAGGACATATTGTAGGAAAATGAAAGTCCTGAAAAACGAATGCTAGGAGGAAAAGCCGCAATCATCACTGAAGGAACAATGCCGACCACTCCCACGGAAAATCCTGCCAGAGCATAAAGAGGAAAAAAGTTCGCCCCTCCATGGGTCAGATCAATATAAAGTGCATAGTTTGTACAAGTCAGAATAAAAGCCCCGACAAAGAGGGCCTTCACGTAACCAATTTTATCTGCAAAAAATCCGGCCGCAAGGCAACCAATCACCAGACAAAATGAAGCGAGATTATTTCCTTTGAATGCAAGAGCTGCAGGAATTTGAAATTGATTTTGAATGAGAGTCGGGGTCATGAGAATAATCACCATGATTCCGGCCGTTAACATCCACGTTACAAGCATTGAAAGTAGTACTGCTCCACGGTGAGATTTTAAAACAGTTTTAAGTGGAACATCCTTACTTAATTGTTTGCTCTCTTTCATCGCTTCAAAGACCGGAGTTTCTTTTAACCAAGTTCTGAGCCAGACGGCAGAGAAGCCAAAAACTCCACCCACGATAAAGGGAATTCTCCAGCCATAACTAAGTACGGCCTCCGGAGCGAGTTGATAAATATTAGTCGCCATCAGAGATCCTAAAAGAATTCCCAAAGTTAGTCCAGAGGTGAGACTGGCGCAAGCAATTCCAACCCGACCCTGAGGTACATGTTCTGCCACGAAAACCCACGCTGCTGGAACCTCGCCACCAATGGCAATTCCCTGAATCACTCTTAGAACAAGAAGAAGCAAGGGAGCCGCTAAACCCAATTGAGCATAGGTCGGAAGAAAACCAATAAAGAGAGTAGGAAGCGCCATGAGTAGAACACTGAGACTAAACATTTTTTTTCTGCCAAGAAGATCCCCGAAATGCGCCATCACGATTCCACCAATAGGACGCGCGATATAGCCAGAAGCAAAAATTCCATAAATTTGAAATTGCGATAACCACTCAGGCATATTAGGAGGAAAAAAAAGTGTTCCGAGTGTTTTAGTAAAGAAGACGAAAATAACAAAATCGTAGAATTCCAGAGCTCCACCTAGAGCTGCGAGTCCAAGAGTTTTGTAGTCCTGAGTGGACAATTTTGCAGAGGCCATTTTCACTTCCTTAATTACTAGAATGCTTAATGCTAGTAATTAAGGAGCTAAAAGGCAAAATTTAAGACCTAAAGTTTCTTGGGAGGATTGGATCTATCCTAAACAATTCGATCCGGTTTGGCGTTGAGGCGGGAGAGAAATAAGACCTGTCTCACATCTGCTCCCGTCCAACGAAATCAATCATCGTTTGATGACGCTTAAAAGGAAAGTTAAGCTCAGGTTAAGACTTTTTGTCTCGATTTTTGACACCTTTTTCCCAGCAGGGCAAGATGAGGGAATGAACAACGCCATTTTTTTAGACCGCGACGGAGTTATCAATCACACTCTTCTTAAGATGGGCAAGCAGCGTGCGCCTTATTCATTAGAAGAATTTAAATTCATTGATGGTGTTATTGAGGCGACGGTTTTATTAAAAAAAGCAGGATTTCTTCTGATCGTTATTACCAATCAACCTGATGTGGCCCGCGGATGGGTGTCGATGGAGCAGGTTATTTTGTTAAATGATCACGTTCATTCTCATCTTCCTGTTGATGAAATCTCGGCCTGCTTCCATACCGAAAAAGATTCTTGTGAATGCCGAAAACCAAAAGCCGGTATGCTTTTAACTGCAGCAAAGAAATTTAATATTGATCTTTCAAAATCATTTATGGTGGGTGACCGCATGAGTGATGTTGAGGCCGGTCATCGGGCAGGATGTAAAAGTATTTTAGTGGGACAGGCAGAAGTCGATGTTGCTCAAACAGAACCGGATCATGAATGTAAAAATTTATTTGAGGCCAGTCACTGGATTCTAGCTCAGTCTTGAACTTTCTTCATAAATTTCGCCACTAATACAATACCGATTCCATTCACGCGGCCTTCAATATGCTCTGGATTTTCAGTGAGCTTGATATTCTTCACCAGAGTTCCACGCTTGGCGGTAAAACCCGCTCCCTTAACATCTAAATCTTTAATGAGTGTGACGGAGTCCCCCTCTAAGAGTGGAGTGCCATTACTGTCTGTACAGGTTTTGGCCGGACCGGTCGTTGTGACTTCTACAACTCCTTCGCGGGCCCATTTGAGATCTTCATCTTCAAGATAAATCTGATCAATGAGATCTAGCGCCCAAGCTTCATTACTAAGCTCCTGCAAAATGCGATAAGAGAGAACCTTCACGGGAGTATTTTCATTCCAAATAGCGTCTGTAAGCGCGCGCCAGTGGTGAGTGTCTGAAAAATCTTTATTGTTAATGGCGGTACTACATTTTTCACAAACTAAAACTTCTGCGTCGGCACCTTTTTTTGTTTTTGATTCTAAATCAAATGCGGAGAGATTAGTCGTCGATGAGCATAGCTCGCAGTGAGAGGCGCGTTTCATAAGTTCTATAACTGTCATAATGGAGTCGTCTTTTGTCTAGGGAGTAAGGGTGCAGGAGTAGTCTTTATCAACAACATAGAACTCACATTCAAATTTGAATCCCTCGAGAGCGAGAGTTTTGGTGATGATGTCATCATGGTCTTCAGGTTTTACTTTGAGGGCACTATAGAGTTTTTTTGCATCAAGACCATTCAACGTAGTCTTTTCCGCTGGAACATGACAGCTGGCCGATTTATCCACGACACTTTTAAAGCAAGAGATAGAAACATCAGCTGCAATAAAATGTTTTTCAATTATGTCATCAGCACTTATAACAGTCACATTGAGGGACGAATAAAGTTTTTTAGAGGCACCATCTTCGAGGATTTTAATTCCTGAGGCATGAGCAGCATGAATAAAACCCAATATGAGTAAGGCGAAGATATTTGTTTTCATGCCGTAATCTAGGGAGATTGAGGTCGAAAATCAAGAGCGGATAGCTTTGACTGTAAGTTTTTCCGGTTACCGATTTCCATTCACAGGACCTGGCTTATTCGTGCTCTTAGGAGGGGCCTTAAAGTCAGTCGCAGGACGGGTTACACCATGCTCGCGGCGGAACATCTTTCTGATGGATGTGTCACTTTGAGCAGTTTGGCGGAAAGTATCAAGAATTTTTAACTGATCAGCGCATTTCACGCAAATCCATTCAGCTTCTGTCGTTGGATTGCGATGAAAATAGAGCTCAACATCTGGGCGGACCTGTTGGCATTCTTCACAGAAGTTACGTTGTTGCTGATGGGTGACTTCTTCCGTGATCTTTTTTTTCTTGATCACTTCTCTTTCATTCGGATCCTTAGGCTTTTGAGTGGCCTTTAGTCCCGCTTTCATTAGTTCGTCTTTTAAACTTCCCATAGCATTTTCCTGTTCCTAATTTCCTTCATTCTAACAAAAATCAGACCAAGGAGTCGATCACAATAAAATGCAGAATAGCTGCTATAGAGACTAAAACGTGAAAAACTTCATGATACCCGAAAATTTGAGGATTTAAGACCGGACGCTTAAGTCCGTAGGCCAGGGCCCCCACTGAATAAGTAAGACCCCCTGCTATAATCAAGACTGCATTAGTCGGCCCAATTGAGTTTTTTATTTCCCCAATATAAGGGAGCACGAGGTAGCCCGCTACGAGATAAAGACAACTGCTTACAATCTTAGGCAGGTTAACAAAAAAGATTGATTGCACAATTCCCACTGCCGTCACAATCCAGATCGTCCATAGAAGTTTGGTCGCAGAGGTTTCATTCAAAGCTAGTAAGGCAATTGGTGTAAAAGTTCCCGCAATCATCACGTAAATTCCCGCATGATCGAGTTTTTTGAGAAGGATTCTCTTTTCAGGACTCCATGTTATCCGATGATAAAGAGCACTTATTCCGAACATCGTCAGTACACCTAGTGAATAGATACTGATGGCCAGCCATTGAAGGGGAGTAGAACTTTGAAACAGTAAAGTGGTACAGGCACCTATTGAGATGAAAAACATCGCCTGATGAAAGTGGCCTCTAAGAAGTGGTTTAACAAGCATAAAACCCTCGCTTTTGGGCGAATATACACTAAGTTTTTATTCAAGAAAAGATTCAGTCGCCCTTGCCATAGACATGAGAAATACCAAATCCAATCGTGGCCGAACAGACAAACAAGATGCCCATAGAGACTGCCGAAGCGAAGGTGAGCTGACTGAAGATAGCGGCACCAAGGGCACCGATGGCCATTTGCAAAAAACCTAGTAGAGCTGAAGCACTGCCTGAGTTTCTTTCAAAGGGCGCCACAGCCTGCGCAACAGCATTGGGATATGTTAACCCCAAGCATGCGAGGATAAGAAAAATCATGAAAATATGTGGGTAAGGATTTGTGCCAAACCAATTAAACGCCGCAGAAACAAGATAGAGAGTAGCAATCAAGACATGCACCATCTGAGCAGTTCTAAAAATGCTACGTCCAGAAAATTTTCGAGTGAGGAAAATATTAACCTGACTTCCTCCGATAATACCGACAGAGAGCAGGGCAAAGATTAAACCAAATTCTCTTTCAGAAAATCCAAACGTTCCCATGAAAAGGGCGGGAGAACCTGAAAGATAAATGAACAGACTTGAAAATGAAAAAGCACCAGCAAGAGCATAACCTAAAAACATAGGATGCTTAAAAATCTCAAGATAGTTTGAAACAACAGGACCAATCTTTAAGCTGACTGTTGCATCGGCCGGTTTTCCATGAGGAAGAAAAAATTTAGTACAGATAAGAATAAGTCCCACGATCACGGCGAGAAAAACAAAGACGGCCCTCCATCCCCATTCCGTCGATACTAAACTTCCCACCGTCGGTGCAAATAAAGGTGAGACACTGAGAATAAGCATAAGCCTTGAAAGGACGCGGCCACTTTCCTGTGGCGTATAAAAATCTCTGACCATCGCGACGCACGCTACAGAGGCAACACATCCGCCAAGGGCCTGGAAGAAGCGATAAACAATGAGTGTCTCAACATTATGAGAAAGAGTGCAGGCAAGGGTTGCTAGAACATAGAGTGAAAGACCAAAATAAAGAGGGGGCTTTCTTCCAAAACGATCTAGACAAGGACCATAGAGAAGTTGACCCACGGCCAGGCCTACAAAATAACTTGAAAGTGATAATGAAACTCTCGGAACAGTTGTTGCAAACTCGGCAGCAATTTGCCCGAACGCCGGAAGGTACATATCAATCGTGAAAGGACTCACGGTCATTAATGAGCCAAGAATAAGTGTAAGGACAAAAGCCGACTGATTTTTAGTTTTGATCATGACACTAAGATAGCGAATCAGTCTTAAAGCGGCTATTGTTAATGTTGTTTCTACTTTAGTGGGAAATCAACCGAAGGCAGAAATTTTAAAATTAGTACTTCGCTAGATCTTTTATCACGGCAGCGAGAGTCGTCTTTTCAAGGCTGCTCTCCATGGCCTTCTGAGTTTTTGTCAGAACTTTTTCCATACAAAATTTAATTCCCAGACTTACGTCACAGGTTTTTCTTGTCGGGTAGTCGTGAATAGCAAAGGCCTCAGGGGCTTCAACTGCTGCGTAGACATCGAGCAGAGTAATTTCGTTTGATTTTTTCTTTAAACAACAGAATCCAGATTTACCCGTGGTGGTTTTAACCAACCCTGCTTTTGAAAGTTTCGAAAGAATCCGACGAACAAAACTTGGGTACGCGTTCACACTTCGGCTAAGTTTTGCGGAAGTCATTTCACAGTTAGCGGTGCCGATAGCGACCAGAATGTGAACGGCGATGGAGAATTGAGTATTTACTGCTGCCATAGGTCTTATTATAGGAGGGGGTATTTTGTTTAGCAATAAACAGCATCTAAACAGTGAAGATTCTTGTGTTTTAGAGGGAAATATCTTCCAGTTGTTTTATTTACGGAAAATATACGTATAATTACAGAATGGCTGAAATACAAGAAATGACCGGCTTCCAAAGTCCCTGCGCTGAGTTCGCAGAGGATAGGCTTTCTCTAGATCAGAAATTCCTGAGCAACCCACCCGCGATGTTTCCTCTTAAAGTCGGGAGTGACAATAAACTTTTTGAACTCAAAAAAGGCGATCACCTGATTGTGGATCGTTCGCTGGATCCCAAACAAGGGGATCTTGTCGTCGCAGTGGTCTCCAATAACTTTCTCATCGCTAAATTTTCCCGTGCTCCTGATGGGACCTGCTGGCTTCTGCCTTTTAATAAAAAAGTCGGAGACGTTGAGGCCGAAGAAGATTTCATCTGGGGAGTCATTGCTTCCGTCCACAGGAGATTGATCAAATGATTGGTTTGGTTGATTGTAATTCCTTTTACTGCTCGTGCGAGAGAGTCTTTCATCCCGAGACCCGTGGAAGGCCGGTGATTGTTCTCTCTAATAACGATGGGTGTGCCATTGCTTTTTCTAAAGAGGCGAAGGCGATTGGTTTCGGTGAGATGTGTGAGCCGTATTTTAAAACTGTGGACCGGATCAAAAAACATAACGTCGCCGTTTTTTCTTCTAACTACACTCTCTATGATGACATGTCCAAAAGGGTCATGAGTATCCTTGATACTTACACCGATAATCTGGAAGTTTATTCGATCGATGAAGCTTTTTTAAATTTTGATGGCTTTGATCATTTTGATCTGCAGAACTACGGAATGAAAATCCGGAAAGAGGTTTTACAAACCACTGGCATTCCTGTCGGAGTAGGCATTTCTAAAACTAAGGTCCTTTCAAAAATTGCCAATAAAGTGGCCAAGAAAAGAACCGGTGTTCTGACTCTGGTCAGGGATAAAGATATTGATGAGATCCTTAAAATTTTTCCTGTCAGGGATATTTGGGGCATTGGTTCAGCTTCGACTCGAAAACTCCTGATGCTGGGAATTAAAACGGCCTATGATTTTAAAATGTTTTCGAACGAGAAGATGATCCAGAAGATGCTGACTAAAACTGGCCGTGAGGTTCAGGAAGAACTCAGGGGAGTCTCATGCCTTGATATGGAAGAGACTGAGGATAAAAAAAATATCGCCACAACCAGAAGTTTTGGTAAAGACATCTACGATAAAAAAGATTTAAGGGAGGCGATTGCAACATTTGCTAGTAAGGCCGCCGAGAAGCTTCGCTATCAGGATAGCGTGTGTTTTAATCTCGCGGTTTTTATTCACACCAATGCTCATAAAGATATTCCTCAGTACTACGGCGTTCAAAGTCATACTTTTATGAGTGGCACTGCCGATACGGTAAAAATTATCAAGGCTGCCCATGGGGTTCTGGATCAGATTTATCGCGATGGTTATGGTTACAAGAAAGGCGGAGTGATTCTTAATCAAATCGTTCCTAAATCAGAAAATCAGCTGGATCTTTTTACACCTTTTGAAACTGATAACGAAGTTCTGGGAAAACTGATGGATGATATCAATAACCGCTTTGGGCCACACACCATTAAGAGTGCGGCCTGCGGGATTACTCATGACTGGCGGCTACGGAAAGATTTTATTTCCCGCAGGTTCACCACCAACTGGAACGAAATATTGGTGGTGTGAAAATTATTTTTTATAGACAATAAGCTGGTGATCTTTCCTATCGTCTTGAAGAGGAATGGTCAGTCCTTGAAGGGGGGTTCCATTCATTTCAATCCAGTCTTCTGTCTGGTTATTTAAAACCAAAATTTTATAAATTGTTTTTCCCTTACGATAAGTCAGTTCAAACTGCTCCCAGCTCTTTGGAATACAAGGTTTGAGCGAGAGAGTCTTTTCGGTCACGACTAATCCCAAAATAGATTCAATCGCCGAGCGGTACATCCAGCTCGATGATCCTGTATACCAACTCCATCCACCGCGACCAACGTGCGGATAGACGGCGTAGATATCCGCCGAAATTACATAAGGTTCAACTTTATATTTCTGATAACCCGTAAGAGTAGAAGAGCGATTAATAGGATTAATCAAAGAGAAAAGTTCCGTCGCAGTCTTTCCGTCGCCGATCTGAGCATACGCCATCATAGTCCAGATCGCGGCATGAGTGTACTGTCCACCATTTTCTCGGACTCCAGGCAGGTAGCCCTTGATGTAGCCCGGATCTTGGGAACTTTTATCAAAAGGAGGAGAGAAGAGTTTAATAATCTGATCTTCCCGATTAATAAGAAATTTATCCACAGCTTTAAGAGCGGTTTTACTTCTGGCAGGATCTCCCGCACCTGAGATAAGAGACCAAGACTGAGCGATAGCATCAATCCGACATTCTTCATTTCCGTGTGAGCCCATCTTCTCGCCATTATCAAAGTAAGCGCGCAGGTACCATTCTCCATCCCACGCATTCTTTTCGATATTGACCTTGAGGGTTTCAATATGAGCGCGGTATTTTGTCGCTCTCTCAACATCATTTTTCAATTCACACAGAGGAATAAAACCTTTGAGTGTTTTAATAAGAAACCATGCCATCCAGACACTTTCGCCACGGCCCAGATTTCCTACACGACTCATCCCATCGTTCCAGTCACCTGATCCCATGAGCGGTAGTCCGTGATCACCGAGTTTTAAACTGCGATCAATGGTTCTAAAGCAGTGATCAAACACTGAAGCTTTTTCATCAGAGACACTTGGCTGTGTATAAGTTTCATCATGACTCTCACCTAAAACAGGTGTTTCAATGAAAGGCACCATTTCATCAAGAATTGAAACATCTCCTGTGACTTCCACATAATAGTTTGTCACAAAAGGAAGCCAGAGAAGATCATCAGAGAAGCGAGTGCGCACTCCACGTCCCGTCGGCGGATGCCACCAGTGCTGAACATCTCCTTCTGGAAACTGACGGGAAGCCGCGAGTTTTATTTGCGCTCGGGTAATTTCGGGATGAGAGTAAACCATCGCCATCACATCTTGCAATTGATCCCTGTAACCAAAAGCTCCGCCCGATTGGTAGAAAGCGGAACGGGCCCAGATTCGGCAGGAGAGAGTCTGGTACAAGAGCCAGCGGTTTACCAGCATATTCATTGAAGCATCAGGAGTTTTTATGGAAATGGTTGAAAGTGTTTCGTCCCAGTAAGTTTTTACATCGCTCAGGGCTTCACTCACGACTTCGACTTCACGGTACTTGAGAGCTATCTTTTTTGCCTCAAGTTCATCGTTACCCTGACCAAGGAGAATGATCACTTCATAGGTGGCACCCACCTTCACTTCCATAAAAGATTGGATAGCACCGCAAGGATCAATACCACCACCACTGCGAGAACCAAGGCTTGCACGTTCCATCGCTGCAGGTTTTTTCATCGATCCATTTCGACCTATAAATTCTTTTCGATCACAAGTGAATCCATTATTGGTCCCAGATTGAGTCATGAACGCCACACGATGTGCAAACTCATTATTGTAAGTATTCTTGGCCAGAATGATTTCGGCTTCCTGATCCCAGACTGTAGTGAGAGTTTGAGTGGTGTGAGCACGTGAGAAACCAAGAACCCAGTCGATGTAACTTGTGACAGAAATCTTTCGATCCCGACCGGAATTATTTTTAAGCGTCAAACGTGCAATCTTAATCGTATCATCCAAAGGAACAAACATCGTGAGTTCTTGGATAAATCCATGAGACTCATGATTAAATACTGAGTAACCCTGACCATGATGGATGACATAGGTATCATGACCACGAATAGGAAGCGGAACAGGGGACCAGAATTCACCTGTTTCTTCATCGCGAATGTAAATTGCCTCAGATACCGGATCTGAGACTGGATCATTACTCCACGTAGAAAGCCTGTTCTCTCGACTATTCTCTGACCATGTATATCCAGAGCCTGATTCTGAAACAACGAATCCAAAATCTTTTTTGTTTGCGACAACGTTCACCCACGGCGCCGGAGTCCACTGATCGGTCTTCAAAGTGATTACATACTCACGTCCATCTGGCGTGAAACCACCGAGCCCGTTAAAAAATTGAAGTTCTTGTGGCGAAGTAGCTGGGCGTTGATATTTTTTCTTCTGGAGTGTTGGAATAAAACGCATCGGAAGCTCATCTTCATGAGGTCTTCTTCTGAGTTGATCGACCAATGTTCCTTTGTTGGCAAATAAACTAAGTCTTGCCACAGATTTAAGTAAAACTAAATCTTCCGGCGAGACCTGATCGGCTTTGCGAATAAAAATACCTCCGGGTTTATCCAGTAGATAATGGAAGCCCGAGATGAGGATTTGTCTCATGAGTTCATCTTGCAAGTTTTGCATATAACTTGTGGCGTGCTCATTTAAAATCACAAGATCAATCTTGAGACCTTTAAGACGAAGGTATTCATGTCCTCGTAAAAGTTCTCGAATCATATCCATATCTTTTTCATCATGGATGCGGGTCAAGAGAATCGGAATGTCTCCGCTGATGCCGTAGCCCCAGAGAGCTGACTGATTTTTTTTGTTTGCCATCAAAACCTGAGACTGAGCTCGAAGATAAGGAGCAAGATAGAGGATTCGTCCACCTAGGCGTTGATAAATGTGGGCCTTCTCCAGACTAATATTTAAGTGACGTAACCCAATCTGGGCCTTGACCCAACCGAGGTTAACCTGGCGGAGGAAAGTATTCTGATCATGGTACTTTTCTGATACGCGAAGGGCTTCCTCTCGTGAGAAAACAAGTCCGGTTGAATAAATAATCCGCGCCGTTTGATATGGCCTAATTTTTACCCTACGTCTTAAAGAGAAAATGGGATCTAGAACAGCTCCCACTGTTTGCGAGAGTTCGATTTCGTTACTTAATACAATCGGATTATGATTGCTTCTTCCTCTTCCCAAGAAGCGGCATCGGTCCGTTTCATATTGAATGGGTCCAACTGTTTCACCTTCCACTGTCATGGCATGCAGACCCCAGACTTCTCTTTCGTTTTTTGAACGAAGACGTCGATTGGCCAAAAGAGATGATGTTTCAGGATGAAATTCAGTTTGGATAAAAAGATTACTAAAGGCCGGATGAGCGGCATCGTCGTTACTTCTGGCAAGGACAATTTCCATGTAACTAGTGACTTCAAGTTCAATTGTTCTGTCAGTGAAATTTGTGAGCGAGACTCGTCTCATCTCAACGTTGTCCTCAGAGGAGACGATGATTTCTGCGTGACAAGCAATTCCATTATCTTCTCTGAAAATTTCGATTTTATCTTCCGAGAAATGGACTTCATATTTTTTTGGTTTAATATTCAGAGGCTGCAGACCAGCGGACCAGACTTTTTGCGTCTCCATATCCTGAATGTAGATGAATTGCCCCCAGTTATCCTGAGTCGGATCTTCTTTCCAGCGAGTGACCATGCGGTCTTCACATTTCGAAAAGCCTGAACCGGCACTTGTCATCATGACAGAGTAATTTCCATTAGAAAGAATATTTGTTCTTGGAGTTGAAAGAGCAGGATCAGTGTATGAACGAGTATGATGGTTCTCACTGAAATGGGCAAAGCTTTCAACGTGAGTTTCTTCTGCGCGCGGTTTTGCGATTAGAGGAGTGACTGGAATTCTTTCTTGCAGAAGAAGCTGAACCGCCTTTACACGGGGCTCAGCATGAAACCGTCTTTGCATGATGGATTTGTTCACGAGATTATTAATGGAGATGAGACTCATACCCTGATGATGGGCCATATAGGATTTAAGGATCACTGATTTTTGATCTTTAGGTAATCGTTCGAGAGTGTAGTCGACCGATTCATAAAAACCATATTGTCCCAAGACCTTGCTCTCTTCCAAACGACGAAGGTTGATCAGAGATTCTTTAGGAAGAACCATCGCTGCCAGCATGGTTGAGTAAGGTGAGATCACAAGTTCATCACGGAGACCACGCTTCAAACCAAGTCCTGGAATACCGAAAGGACCGTACTGATAGTTAAAGTTTAAATCGCGGGCATTGTATCCTGCTTCAGAAACTCCCCATGGTATCTGACGTTGATCACCATATTCTATTTGTCTAAGCACAATCGTATCGTAAGTTTGATCTAGTAAAGTCTCTTCATATCGTCTCATAACCAGCAAAGGCATGAGATACTCAAACATCGTAGCACTCCACGAAATAAGTGCGCGACTTCCTACGACGGATGTTAATGAACGGCCAAGACGGAACCAGTGATCCGATGAAACATCACCCTTAGCGATGGCAAAAAAACTCGCAAGGCGTGATTCAGAGGCAAGAAGATCATAATAGGAATCATCCCGTCTCCCATCTGAGGCGTTGAAACCGATGGCAAAGATTTTTCTTTCTTCATCATAAAGAAATTTAAAATTCATACCCAGATAAAATTCCTGAGCGGATACTGCGATTTTGTTTAATCTTTGAGGTAGATCACCATGATCAGAATGTGCATCCAGCATATAAGACTTAACTTGTAGAATGGAAGCTTCAATCCAATCCGGAATCTCAGTAAATCCAACTGGTAAAAGTTCCAAAGTCATAGCATGGACTTCTTCTAGACCAATGATAGTTTTTTCCCAGGATGTGTACTCTTTGATTTCTTTCAGCTTTTGCAGCACTAATTTAAATGAACCACCTTTTGGCAAAGGAGCTATTTTCTGTTGTTTTTCGATAAGAGACTTGAGGATATAGAGGTTATCCTTGAAACCACGTTTGAGGTGTGGACTTTCAAAAGGACCTTCAGAGAGTTTGATCACTGCTTGTTTTAAAACGATTAGATGTCCTGCTAAGTTTCCACTATCCACCACGGAGATATAGCGTGGATTCAAAGGCTCTAGAGTTGTTGTGGCATACCAGTTAAAAAGATGGCCTTCCATTCGCTCTAACTTGAGCATGCTAACCATTGTTTTTTCCAAAAGCTCAACCATCGTTCTGAATCCAATATAACCTAAATCATAGGCCGAGAGGATCGCTAGGTAATGAAGACCGATATTGGTAGGCGAAGTACGTCTGGCAACAACCGGCAAAGGATCTTCCTGAAAGTTATCCGGAGCTAGCCAGTTATTATCTGCACCAGCGAAAGTTTCAAAAAATTTCCATGTCATCCGTCCGTATCGTCGATACTCATTCAGTTCATCTTCTTCCAGTGGTAGGCGTTTGGGTTTGGCGCGTTCCTTGGTGAAGCGTGAGATGAAGGGAGCAGAGGCCCATGCAATGATAAAAGGCGCTGCGATGAAAAGTGATATGGGCTTAAGTACAAATAGAAGAACGGTTATAAGCCCCGCGAAGATGGGTCCAGCGGTAATGATTTCTTTTAAACCAAATTTGGTAGAAACCTGGCTTTGAGTTTGAGAAAACGTGACCCATTCGAGCATGTTTTTTTTAGAGACGAACATCCTGAAAGATGAGCGAATAATGGCATCCAACTGATCTACGACGATAGAAGGCATAAAAATAAACATGAAGACAATTTGTTCCACGCGCTTTCTGATTTCCAGACGGCACAGACCAATATGCTCTCCCCAAGTGTTTTCATGACGACGGAATAGATCGCCCAAGGTTGGAGCGTAAACTGGAAACCCCATAACGACGGCAATGGCCAGAGTCCATGCAAATGGACTTCCCCATAATACCGTCCAGCTCAGAACCAGCCAGAGGAGAAGTGTAGGATTGAGTAAACTGCGACGTAAGTTATCAAAGATTTTCCAGCGTGAGATAGGCGAAAGATTATTTCTAACGAGTTTATTCTTTGAATCGCGAACCCAAGGTAGAAGCCAAATAGCTATCTGCCAATCTCCTCGGGTCCATCGATGCAGTCGTTTAGCGTAAGTTTCAAAAGTCGAAGGAAAATCATCAATAAGTTCCAGATCTGTCGTTAGACCCACACGCGCGTAACTTCCTTCCAGTAGATCGTGACTTAAAACACAGTTTTCAGGAACACGGTCTCCGATAACGGCCTCGAAGGCATCGACAACATATAGACCCTTTCCGGTGAAACTTCCTTCATTAAAAAGATCCTGATAAACATCCGATACGGCATTAGTGTAGGGATCAATGCCTGTATTACCTGAAAAGATTTTCGAAAATCTGGTTTTAGCGGCTGATACAATAGATACACTGATCCGCGGTTGAAGAATTCCATAGCCAGCAACCACTCGATTTAATTTTGGATCAATGATGGGCAAATTCAAAGGATGGGTAATTGTACCAATCAGCTGGCGTGCACTTTGCAGAGGAAGTTGCGTGTCGGCATCGAGCGTAATGACGTATTTAATTTGTTTTAAAAAATCATAATCTATTCCGTGATCAATAAAGGTCGTTATTTTATCGCCGCGAAGCAAGCGGTTAAATTCAAGGATTTTTCCGCGCTTTCTTTCCCAGCAAATGTATTTCTCTTCAGATGGATTAAATAAGCGGGAGCGATGGAAGAGATAAAAACGCGCTCGGCCCTTAGTCTGATAGCGACGATTCAGAGCCTCTATTCCTTTGTGAGCAAGAGCGAGAAATTCCTTATCTTTATCCGTCGTTTCTGTGGCTGCATCTCCTAGGTCTCCCAGTATGGCGTAATAGAGATGAGGATCCTGATTTGCAAGGTACTGAACTTCAATATTGTTAATCAGCTCGTTAATAACATTTGGATTACTTAATAAGCAAGGCACCACCACCATCGACATTGCATGCTCACTTAGACCTTTCTCTGTGTCCATCCGAGGGAGGCGTTTGGGTAAACGAATTAACGTTATGACATAATTTAAGGTGCTGACTGAAAGGTCACTGATTGGAATAATCAGAAGAAGAAGAAGTCCGGTTAATTTCCAGCCATTATTGCCCGGAATGGGAAAAAGCCAAAGAATCGTCGACATGAAAAAGATAAATAAGAGAGATATGCTTCCAAAATAAACAAATCCAGGGTCTTCATCGACGAAACGAACGATCTTTTCTGAAAGTGGGGAGCGGTACTTGAATTCTTTTTCAAGTTCAAACACCCCATCATCAAGTAGAAAGTAACCCACATGTTTTTTTCTTTCCGACATTATTTCGGTTAAGTGAACGCGTCCCGCTAGTTCGACGGCCTTATTTGCGACTTCAATTTCTGAAGCAGAGGAGCGTTTAGAAATTTTTTCTAAAACCTTACGATAACAATCTCGTGTGGCACGATCCATCCTATGATAGGACGCGGCAGGGTCGTTTTTTAATATGGGATCAACTAAGCTGACTTCTTCAAAGAAATCATGCCAATCGATTTTTGCTATCAGCCTCATGCTTGAAATAATGTTACCAATCGTTACTTGTGCGGCTGCTTGTCGGTAATGTTCGAGGCGAACGATCTCTGCCGTACTTGTCCCCTTTCTTTGTAAAGTTTCTTCAAGCCAGTCAAAAGCTTTTGAAATTGAGGGATCTTGCTCACGTAGACGTTGAATTAATTGCACCATGAAAGGGCGGTTTAGTCCTTCCTGTTGCCCGACACTCTTTGAAAGAAAGGCAACGAGGTCTGATGGGTTAGTTGTTTTTTTTGTCGCAAGGTTGAGAATCTTATCAGCAATAAAATCTGCTTCCAAACGCTTATGTCGAGCACAAATTATCCGCTCAACTAGGGGGTGAAGACGTTTGATTAATGAGATTCTAAAAGTAATCGCAATCGCCCAGAGTTCTCCGATGGTGAGTGGAGAAACTTTCTGGGATGATTTAACGAATCGAATAATCGATTCTAGATCCAGACGGCAATCAGTTTTTAAAACAAAAGTATGAGCGAGAGCGTAGACCCTAGGATAGCCTGAGAATTCACCTTCTGAAATTTTTGGTAATTCATTGTAAAAATTTTTGGGTAAATCTCTTTTGATACTTCGAAGTTGGTCTTCAATAATATGAAAGTTATCCAGAAACCACTCTGAAGCCGGTGTCATATTGATAGCAGTGAGCTCTTTTGATAAATGCAAGTAAGCAGCAAGTAGATCATCAGAAGCTTTTTTAACTTCCGGTAAGAGATTAACTTCTTTATCCAACGTCGTTTTAAGTTTTAGTTCCCGAGCAAGTTCAGTGGCAAGATGCTCAAGTCTTTCAATGCCAAGAACTTCTTCAGAAAATTTATCATCATCGAGCAGGTCGGTTGGATAGTTTGCTATGTTCATTGGGCCTGCATGGGTAAAGGGGTAAGTGCTTCTTCATTCCATTCAGAAAGCTCGTCAACTTAACCTTTTTTCGGACCTGCCGTCTTGAGAGCGACAACAATCTCTGACAAATTTAAGGTCCTCTTAAGGCATCACGTTTAACTAACGCACGTTACAAATAATCAGGAGTTATTCTCTCGTGTGCAATCTGAAAATCTTTTGAGTCTTTATAGGATGGATGGTTAGATTAGGTCGGGAGAGAAAGATTTAACGCTTTATTACCTTGAGAGATCCTTTCGCCATTGGTACTATGCCGGAATATGGAATCTACACCAAGTCCTGCATGGACCGATCTTGGCCTCTCCGCTGAAATGTTAAAAATCATTGAAGACGCCGGCTACAAATTACCCTCACCGGTACAATCTCAAACCATCCCTTTTGCGATCCAAGGACTTGATGTCCTGGTTTCTTCTCAAACAGGATCAGGAAAAACGGCAAGTTTTGTTATTCCTGCTGTTGAAAGATTTAAAGGCAAAAACGGAACCTATATTCTGGCGCTTTCTCCTACCAGAGAAATTGCTCAACAGACGGGCGCAGTCTTTGAAGCCTTTGGTGCCCCCTTTGGACTTAAAGTTGCTGTCTGTATTGGTGGCGCTTCACTAAGCGAAGAAAAAGAAGCTCTCTCCAAATCTCCTCATATCATCGTGGCGACTCCGGGTCGTCTTTGCGATCACCTTGAGCGCGGAAACATCTGGCTGGATTTCATTCAGCTGCTTATTTTTGACGAAGCCGATCGAATGCTAGAGATGGGATTTTCAAAACAAATCGATATGATCACGGAGCAAATTCCGAAAGAGCGTCAGACTCTGATGCTATCTGCGACTTTTGCTCCAGCAGTTGAAAAACTTGCACGTCGTGCGATGAATAATCCCAAACAAGTCCTGATCGAAAAGAGTGCTGAAAGTACTCCTAAGATTGAACAACGTTTATTCTGGATTGGGGAAGAACAAAAAATAGGTTACCTCATGCGCTTGTTGCGTGATGAGAAGGGTACGGTTTTTGTTTTTGTAAAAGCAAAAGAACGCGCTTACCAGATCTGGCGTCTTTTACATAATAAAGGCTTTAGTGACGTAACATACATCCACTCCGATCTACCACAAGACGCTCGAGAGCAGGCGGTTGCTGATTTCAAAGCGGGCAAGTACCGCGTGATCGTAGCAACAGATGTTATGGGTCGAGGAATTGATGTTGATGATGTGGCCCATGTGGTGAACTACGATGTTCCCCGTGAAGCAGCTGACTATATTCACCGAATTGGTCGTACTGGTCGTCGTGGTCTTACAGGTCACGCCACAACTTTTGCGATTCCAGGTAAAGACGATAAAGGTATTGCAGCGATCGGAAAACTCAGAGGCGTTCCTGCTCCTGATAAAAATCCACCTCCCCAGGAACCTCGCCGTGACGAACGTCCAAGAAATAATAATTCTCGTGGGAATCAGAGGGATAATCGCCCTCAAGGTGATCGTTCAAGAGAGCACCGAACTGCGGCGCAGCCTCAGGTTGCAGCTCAGGCAAAAGTTGCAACACTGGCCGTTGCTGCTGTTGTCGCGGCAGTTCCTCAGAAGAAAAGTTTTCTGCAAAAGATTACAAGTTTCTTCAGTGGTAAATAGTCATGGCCGTTGATTCAACAACACTTTTAGACTTCAAGAAATTAAATTGCTTGGTCAGTTAACGGAAGAAGATAAAAAAGCACTGTTGATTATTGCTGAAAAATGTCCCATTCATAAATTTCTTACGAATGGGACTAAGATTACTTCTTTACTGGTTTAAGTCGACCCATTTTACCATTCTGAAAATCTGCCATCGCTTCATGAATTTCTGCCTGAGTATTCATGACGAAAGGTCCGTATCCTACGACGGGCTCATTAATGGGTTCTCCACCCAGAAATAAAACCTTCGCATCAGTTTTTGTTTCCAGAGAAAAATCTGTTCCCTGACGATCTAAGAGAGCAATTTCAGCATCTGAAATTGTTTTTTCTCCATTTATCGTCACTTCTCCAGAAAGGACAAAGATCGCGGTGGTATGGCCTCGAGGAACTGAATAAAGTGTCTTGTGTCCCTTAGTTAATCGCAAATCCCAGAGGTTTAAAGGAGTAAAAGTCAAAGCAGGACCCTTGAGTCCAAAATAATTACCCGCAATCACTCTAATCTTTCCGGCACCACCATTGAGATCTTTGACTGGAATCGATTTATCTTCAATGCCCTGATAGCGAGGCTTACTCATTTTATCAGTGGAAGGAAGATTCACCCAAAGCTGAACCATTTCAAAAACTCCACCTTTTTTAGCAAAGTCTGCTCCGTGAAATTCTTCATGCACGAGTCCCGAAGCGGCCGTCATCCATTGAACATCTCCAGATCTAATGAGACCACCTCCACTAGCAGAGTCACGATGTTCAACTTCTCCTGCATAAACTATGGTTACAGTTTCAAATCCTCGATGGGGATGTTCGCCGACACCTTTCTTCTGTGTGGTCGGTGGAAATTCCGCGGGCCCTCCATAATCCATAAGGAGGAAGGGAGAGAACTCTTGAGGATGATCGTTATAAGAAAAAATGGATCTAACGGGGAAGCCATCTCCAACCCAGTGCCCGCGATCATTTCTTTGTGTGAATAATATTTTTTTCATAAGATTCCTTTCTATGACTCTATCAAGATGCGCATTGTTTTATAAGCTCGCTTTAATAGAAATTACTGTTCAGCGTGATGTACAATACTTATTGAGACAGGATTAAGATTGTTTTACATCCAGACATGACATAATTCTACCGCCAATTCTTTGGGGTTAATTATGATTCGTCTGATATTAGTCACTCTTATTTCTCTTTTCTCTTTTGAGACCTTCTCTTTTGACCGCATGAGATACCGGCACATGGTTAGTTTTGGTGCTGGTGGATTTGGATGGTCGGGTGCCGCGGAACAGCTTCCCGGAGATAGCAAATCAGAGTTTTCACGAGTTGATTATGTCTTCACTAATCTCGGTTTAAATTATGCCTACTCTTTCACCAATCGTATTCAGGTCGGAGCTTTTTATAAAACCTTTCATCAGGAACATAGGTTTCATAAAAAAGGCAGTCGAGGTTCTTCTCCTGCAGAAATTGAATCCAATACGATGGGAGTGTTTGCGCTCTATAATTTCTCGGAAGATATCAGTAATGCGTATTTTTTGGGTCCAAGTATTGCGACTTATAATTACTTGGAAGAGAACTCACATGATCTTGAAGGTGCAGAAAATAAAGCTCCTTTTGAGTTGGATGATTCCGGAATGATATATGAACTGGTTTATGGTAAAAGATTCGCCCTAAGCAAATGGAGCATTGAGCACATCACCTTTGCTCCTCAACTCAGCATTTATTACCGTACCCATGGTAAGGATTTTGACGATCAGCACATAATGAATGGGGTTGGTGCCAATATTCAGCCTATTAAGTTCGATTTTCTTTTCTAAGCACATCCCAAAAATTTGTGCCTAGATCTTTAGCCGCGAGATCACCTTCAAAAAGATAGTCTGGTCCGTATCCAGTAATGAAGTTCTTCTGGCCATGATCGCAGGGAGTTTCATTCAATCAACTCGATATATGGAAGACCTCGTTCTCCGAATGAAGAGTGTCAGGAAAACCAAGCGATGGTTCCAAATTTTCGTCAGTACAAAGACGAGCCTAAAGATGTAGTGAAATGTAAGTACTTAACCGCTGCTGGAATCAAGATGAGTCTCCAGCAGTCAGGACTTATTAAATAATTATTTCTTTTCGCCAAAGATCTTAGTATCCAAAGAAAATTTCCCTGGACCAACCAACATCAGAACTAATGACAGCGAGAAGTAGATAATCGCGAGCTCGTAGGATGAACCACCTCCCATACTTACCATCGGATCACCCATCACAATGGCGTGAAAAATTGTGGCAACTAACATCGTGATCGCTATACCCAGAGAGGCCAGCGGAGTGACTAAACCAATGATCCACGCAATTCCTCCACCAAATTCTGAGAAGGCTGCGAGAAATTGAAAAAATCCAGGAATCGGTGAAAGTGGCATCCATGAAAATGGCTGCTGCATTTTACCCCAGCCATGCTGAATCATGGCCACTCCTGCGATAATACGAATAATGAGCAGGGCGATTGAAGCCTTATTTGAGAAAGCAGGAAGAGTGAAGCAGGCCTTGAGTTTAGACATTTACTAAATCCTTTAACGGCGCTTTTGATTATTTTTTAATTCTTCATTTAATTTCTGAAGATTGTGTTCCCAACCAGGACCTTCTTCAGTTTTTATTCGAGCGGCTTCTTTCTCATCGACGGCAGTTTTTTTAACCGGATGAAGAAGAGTATAGAGAGGCGAGTTTTCTAGAATTGTATCCATGTTGAAATAAGGCAGGAATGATTCTTCTTGCAGAAGCTGATTCATCAAACTTTCTGGAAGTGGTGAGGGAGCTGCAGTCGAGAGATTGCCCGCTTTATCTTTAACAACGACCAGACGATTATTTTTCTTAAGTTCATGAGTTTTATTCTCATGGTCCGTCACTTCACCCTTGCCAGAGATCAGGGCAAATTCAGAAAATTCAAAATTCTTTTCTTCATGATAATTCACTAAAAGCTCGGTCCCTCGAACGGCCATTGCCGTTGTTTTCGTTTTAAAACGAAGATCGTTTGGAGCAGTCGCCTTGTTTTTAACCAAGCTTCTAAGCTGCCCCTTGATCAGACTTATGACTATCTGGCGATTATTTTTGTCCGTGAATTCAAATTCTTCGAAGTTCAGCTCAGAATTTGAACTCAGAGAAATGGTGGAGTCATCAATCATTTGGATTTTGACGAAGGTTTTATTAGTCGTGATGACGGTGTCGTTTTTATGAAAACGCTGGCCGACTTTAATAGGAGAGGTAGCGTCACCATTTTTCCTATAGGCCTCGCCTTTGAGAAGTTTGAGTTCTCCGATAAAGCTTGGCACAGCTTTCCCTGAGGCCTTATCAAAAGTAAAGTCTTGGGCAGAAACAAGGCTACTCACAAGGAGGGCAAACAAAAATATTTTCATCCCCTTAGCGTAATAGGGAGATTACGGAGGGTCAAGATGTCCGCGAATTTGGGTTGGATCTAAGGTCACGGGAACTGCGGTGGCCGAAACCATGGTCTTTTTATGAGAACCGAGGATGATTTTGCTCGTTTTGAACTGCACATCAATCAGGGCATTGAAGTTCATTTTTACGGCATCAAAAGACATGCGCATGAGGGCTTCTTCCTCATCTTCACAGTTTTCTACCTTAAGAGGATCCTCAAGACGCTTGAGTCCACGAGTTAGTTTTGACTGCTCTTTAGAATAGATAATGATCTCTTTGGCCGCTTCCATCGTCTCATTATACTGATCCAGAGGAGCGCGCACGCTTTGATCAAAACAAACGGTGCAATAAGAAGAGTGGGTTAACTCGACCGGAACTTTCTTCAAGAAAGAGAAGTTCTCCGACAAAAACTCAGTACAGGTCTTACAAATAGGTTCTTCACAAAGACCACAGGTGTAGTTGGCCTTTGGTTTATGGCAGGTTTTACAAACAGCACTCATTCTTACTCCGCTGAGAATTCCTTAAAGTAGGTCATCACCCCTTCAGAAATTCCCTTTGACACAGAAGTCAGACGTCCCGGGTAGGCGAAGTCAGTTCCATGATAATTTGATTTTTGATCCTTAACGGCCAGAACCGGGAACTCTTTCACGTGATCGTAGTGAAGGGATTCAAAGAAGATACACAGGCCCTTATCCGCACGGTTCGTCTGGAAAAGGTTACGGGCAAAAACTCCGTCAGCTACCTTTACAGTACTTGGGATACGAAGGGTAGTCATCATTGGGATTTTGAGATTTCGGGCAACATTTCGAACTGATACAGTCGCCAAACGGACGGATTGATTCCAGCGTCTGACTTCGAGGAGGTGTTTCAAGCCGCGAGCACGGTTTAAGCGGGACCCCGTTTCATTTGCTCCCGTCGCCCCTGGAACGTAAACTTCGCTGTCATTAACTACATTCTGGAGAACTTTTGGGTTAGAAGCGTCGAGATGAAGACCTATAAAGAGATCGGCTTCAAAATCATCCACCATCTTCATGCGGGCATTCAGATCTTCCTGCAGATAAAGGGTATCTTTATAGGCAGCTGAATGAACCTTGGTGACCTCTGGAAACTGCTTAATTCTCGCCTTAAGCTCGTTATCGGAAAGAGTAAGATACTTGGCCATCCACGAATCAAGACTCTTGTAGAAGTAGATTGCACGCTGCTCAGTGGGGTCAAAATTTGTCAGTGTATAAGGAGTCACCGGTTCGAGTGTCGTGCGGGTCACCTTAACATCGGCACCCAAACTTTCAAGCTCGTTAGCTAATAGAAGGGCAGTAGAGAGGTTTAAATCCCCCTCGCGAACAACCTTTCCATTATAAGACATAAACTTTCCATCAACATTATCCCATTCTGGGCTGCCCATGTGTCCTGGATCGATAACAACTTTAAGGCCTGTCAGCGGTAAACTTGCGCCAGTCTTAACCTGAAGGGCGATAGCACCCAAGCGATCAATCAGGTTGCGAGAGTCAAAGCTTTGACTGTTTGTGAGGGGGAGAGCGTACTCAACTTCTGTTGATCCATTTAAAAAACTTAATTGGGTAGCATCTATTTGTAGATACTTTCTCAGTCCACCTTCAGGATCTATAGCTTTCATATGGGTCATCATTTCGATGTAATTGACCTCTCCGCTCGAGGGGAAATCACTATAATCGGGAGCGGATTCGGGTGCCACACCGAGGGTATTTAAAGCCAGATCAAACTTGCGAAGACGCTCATCTTGATCGAAATCTGCTCGACCGAGGCCTGAAAAAATCATCGTAATCGCTGCCAGTGCCAAATATTTCATCTTATTTTTCCCATGAATGTGATTCTTTTATCTTTATACTTCAGGAGATTTCGAGTCGTCATGGGGATCTTATGAAAGGGTATCGTGAGTCCATGATCTCAACAAGTTAAGTGCTCTGAGGGGTACCCCCTCAAGGCTTTTCTCGAGGAGAAAAAGACATTTCCCGAGGAGAAAATAACGATTTTTTTATTGTCCCCTAAAATAAGTGTTTGTCAGACTGGAGCAAATGTTCAAAACTATATTTACTAACGAAGTCGAGAATGAACTCAACTCACTAATTCCTCTGGAGGGATTTATGGCAAAGAAAGCCGCAAAAAAAGCTACTGCAAAAAAAGCACCTGCTAAAAAAGCAACTGCAAAAAAAGCTACTGCTAAAGTAGCAGCTCCTAAAAAAGCTACAGCTAAAAAAGCTACAGCTAAAGTAGCAGCTCCTAAGAAAGCAAAATCAGCTCGTAAGCCAAATGCTGCTTTCATGAAAGCATTCACTCCATCAGCAGTTCTTGCTGACGTTATCGGTGCAGCAGCTGTTGCTCGTACTGAAGTTGTTAAGAAGCTTTGGGCTTACATCAAGAAGCACAATCTTCAGAACCCTAAGAACAAAAGAAACATTCTTGCTGACGAAAAACTTGCAAAAGTTTTCGGTAAAAAAGAAGTTACTATGTTCGAACTTGCTTCACTCATCGGGAAGCACCTTAAGTAATCTCTGATTCCGGAGGGGCCAGCGGACTTGTTTCGCTGGCCCCTTTTTTTTTATGAGCACACCACGCCTTACAACCAAGCCTTTTCCTCCCTACATTTTTATTCCGGGTAAAAATCCTCATCCTAAAAAAGCCGGTGGCCATATGGAAGGGATGCCTGATCCAGTCGTTCCACAGCTTGACCACGATCATCCCGAAAAAAGTGAAACCTTACGTTTTTCAATCGATCTTTATAACTATGGTTACTTTTGGGAGAGTCATGTTTATTTCGAAGCTCTTTGGAATGCTCATGGACGTCACGGTAAAATCGCTGATTTTTTGAAGGCGATGATTAAACTCGGGGCGGGAGGTGTTAAGATCCAGCTAGGAGAAATGAAGAATGCCCGAGATCACTTCAATCGAGCACTTGAGCTTTTTGAATCACTGGAAGCGGATTCTTTTTTAGGATTTGATATCATTGAAATTGAAACACTGATTGAGGAGAGTATCGAGATTGGAAAGAATCCGAAGATTCTTCCCGCTTGGATATAATCTAGAAGGGATATGTCAGAGAAATGGGCGAGAAGTACCATTGTCCGTATTTGTCACCCTTGATGTAGGCCGACACGAATTGAAATGATGGTGTCCACCACTGGAAAATTCTCAAACCCGCAAAAAATTGTTCACGATTATTTTTAAGATCATAGAATTCACTTCGAATTTGTTTCACTAAACTATACTTTACACTGAAGGCCAGATCCTTCGATTTACTCCAGATCAGAGTCGCCTCCTGCGCATCTTCTCTGAACACTTTTGAGTTCATGATTTGATAGGATCCAATGAGGTTCAACTGATTTCCAATCGGCAAGACTACTGACCCACCTGCGGTAGACGTGATGAAGTGATCACCCGTCTGCTGTCCAAACTTATCAGAATCATCCGGATCGTTAATCGCCGTGTGAACACTTTTATAAATGTCATTGAAGCTGTGATTACCAAAATCATTGTAACCAATACCTCCGTCGAGTTTGACCGCCCATTTCTGGTCATCACCAAAAATTGTCCATGATTGATTGAGCATGGTTTCTGCCCACTCTGCATGAATCCCTAGAGGCGTGGGGAGGGGATCTTGATTGTTTTTTGTTTTAAGTACAGGGGTAAGATAACGTCCCTTGTACCCGAGGGCGGTCGAAAAGTGTCTGGCCCAATTGACCATCACACTGAAGCTTGCTGACTCTGTCACGAGTTTGTCGGTGGATCCGGCAAAATCATTAGACTCATGAAACCGTAGTCCAGGTAAATGAAGTTGCGTGCGTTCACTATCACCTGCAAGAGAGTAGGGATTTACACTGATACTCTCATCGAGGATTTTTGTGTCGGCCAAGATGGGGAAAGAGGCGAAAAGACAGAGAGAAAGTATGTATAAGCTTTTCATTTGACTCCTTTATTTTTTCTATTTTATTTTTACACTGTTTGGCCCGATTCCTGTCTTAACAGATTCTTAAGCTTTCGACGCAGGCGAGTCTTTTAGTCAGGATTTAAAACCTTCTTCATAACTAAGGTATCCCTTTTTCCCTCCGACAAGTCAGATGGGAGGCACCTGCTTTGAGCTTCAGAATTAATACCAACACCAACGCACTAGCTGCGCAAACCTCGATGAATAAGGTCACCAAGGCCCGTGAGGAGAGCTCCGCCAAGTTGAGCTCTGGTAACCGTATTACTAAAGCCGCTGATGATGCCGCAGGTTTGGCCATCTCAGAGAAACTCAAAGCTGAAATTCGTTCTTCACGTCAGGCGAATCGAAACGCTAATGATGGTCTCTCACTCATCCAGACAGCGGAAGGTGGTTTGAATGAAACCTCGAGCCTTCTCACGCGCATGAGAGAACTTGCTATGCAGGCGTCATCCGATACTGTGGGAGATTCAGAAAGACAGATGGCCGAAGGCGAATATCAGCACATGAAAAATGAGCTCGAGAGAATTTCTCGCGTTACTGAATTTAATGGGCGCAAACTTCTGGACGGTACCTCTCCTTCGCTGGATTTCCAGGTCGGTGTGGGTGATCACTCAGCCGATGATGTCATCTCGTATAATTCGAAGGGACTTAATTCTGGTGCGAGTTCACTCGGTATTGATAATTTAAGTATCCTCTCAAAAAATTCTGCTCAGGGAAGTTTAAGTCAAATTGATCAAGCAATTGATAAAGTATCCGGTAACCGTTCACTTTTGGGATCGCTGCAAAATCGCTTAACTACCAGTTCAAATAACCTCATGACCTATCATGAGAATATGAGTACAGCGAATTCACGTATTCGAGATACTGATTATGCTGAAGAGTCTGCCAATCAGGCGAAGACACAAATCCTCGAAAATACCGGTACGGCCGTCATGGCCCAGGCAAATATTACGGGTCAAGCTGCGCTGAAACTGCTTTAATTAATTCATGACCATGACTCATTTAGATATTCTGAAAGCTGCAAAAATTCTTAACGGCCATGCCCATAAAACTCCCGTGCTCACGAGTACTCACGCCGATGCTTTGACGAAAGCGAAGATTTTTTTTAAATCTGAAAATCTGCAAAGGATTGGAGCGTTTAAATTTCGTGGAGCTTTTTTTGCGATTTCTAAAATGAGTGCTGAACAAAGAATAAAAGGAGTGGTGGCTTTTTCCGCAGGAAACCACGCTCAGGCCATCGCACTCTCGGCACGTGAACAGAAAATTCCAGTCGTGATTGTTATGCCATCCGATGCGCCCGCTTCGAAACTTGCAGCTACTCGTGGTTATGGAGCGGAAGTCATTACTTATAATCGTGAGACTGAAGACCGCGAAGCTATCACCAATGAGATTGCGAAAAATCGTGGGATGACGCTTATTCCACCTTATAACCATGCGGACGTGATGGCCGGACAAGGAACTGCGGCGCTTGAACTGATTGAAGAAGTGGGTGAGCTTGATTACCTTTTTGTTTGTATCGGGGGCGGCGGCATGATTGCTGGGTGTTCACTGATTACCAAACATCTTCTTCCCAAGTGCAAAGTTATTGGAGTTGAACCCGAAGCCGGTAATGATGCTCAACAGTCACTCAGGTCAGGCAGCATCGTCAAAATCGCCACACCTAAAACCATCGCCGACGGTGCTCAGACTCAGAGTATAGGTCCATTGTGTTTTCCTATCATTCAAAAATACGTCGATGATATTCTAACGGTCACTGATGAAGAACTGTGCTCACAGATGCTTTTTTTCATGGAGCGCATGAAGATGGTGGTTGAACCTACGGGTTGCTTATCAGGAGCAGGGGCCATGACCAAAAAAATGGATCTGCGTGGAAAAAAAGTCGGAGTGATCGTGAGCGGGGGAAATGTAGACCCCGAGAAATTCAGTGCGTGTCTCTCTCGGGGTAAACAGATTATTTTTTAATGGCACCTGATGCTACGAGTTTTTTTGTCTCGTTTCCACCACCAATAAGTTTTCCATCCACAAAAACCTGAGGGTAAGTTGCCCAGCCACTCCAGAGTTTAATCGCCAGACGTTCTTTCCAACCACTGAAATAACTTCCATACTCGAGGTATTTGAAGTCTATACCAGCTCCTGACAGCGCCTTTTTTGCCTCTTTAACGTGAGGGTTGCTCGCCATTCCCACCACAACAACTTTATTGTTTTGGACAGCACTCATGACTTCCGCAACAACATCTTTATGGAAGTTTGTGACGACGGCGAGAACTTCTGGCGCCATTTGTTCAGAGGCCAAGACAGGACGGTTCATGTTATCTCCTTGGAGGTTTCAAATTGGCGCTCAACTAATTTATGGTAGAGGCCATCGACTTGTTTAACTAAATCTTGGTGTGATCCGACTTGCACGATGCGGCCTTCCTCCATTACGAGAATTTTATCGGCACGCTTAACGGTTGAGAGACGATGGGCAATAATGAGTGTCGCCCGCTTGCCGATCTGATCTTCCAGAGCTTTTTGCACTAGATGCTCACTCTCTGAATCTAGAGCACTGGTGGCTTCATCTAAAATCAGAATGCGGGGATTTTTTAAAAGCGCTCGCGCAATCGCCACACGTTGTTTTTGTCCACCGGAGAGTTGAACTCCACGCTCACCAACCAGAGTCTTATACCCTTCGGGGAAACGCATAATAAAATCATGAGCAAAGGCCTTTTTAGCGGCTTCAATGACTTCGGCTTCCGTCGCCACAGGTTTTCCGTAACGAATATTTTCAAACAGGGATTCTGAAACAAGTACCGGCTCCTGTGCGACCAGACCAATCGATTCCCGGATGCCCTGAAGTGAGTAGAGACTTGAATCTTTCTGATCAAAAAGAATCTGACCACTAGTGGGTTCATAAAAACGCATGAGAAGTTGGGCAAGAGTTGATTTGCCAGCTCCTGAAGAGCCAACGACGGCAACTGTTTCATGCGGATGAAGTTTTAAGTTAATCCCTTTGAGTACCGGAAAGTCAGCACGGGCGGGATAAGAAAAATGAACATCTTTAAATTCAATCTCACCCTGCTCAATAGCCCCCAGACCAGTTGATAAATCTTCCGTTGATTTTTCCAAGAGTTCAAAGATTCTTCCACTCGCCCCAAAGGCCGACATGAAGTCCGTCCACAAACTTCCCAGCATTCCAACTGAGAAGGCAACAGTAATAACATAAAGAAGAAATGATGTGAGAGTTCCAATGGTAAGCTCGCCTGAGATCACGAGATTTCCGCCATACCAAACAATGAAAACAACGGCAGTTAATCCCACCAGAGAAACCAGATTGCTAAATCTCGCTACTTCTTTTATTTTTTCACGAGAAAGATCAAAAGAAGTTTCCAGTCGTTGATGATAACGCTCATTTTCAAAACCTTCCTGTGCGAAAGCTTTAACTGTGCGCACGTTTCCGATCCCTTCTTCTGCAACACCTGATGAAATGGCCAGTGCGTCTTGCGCGCGTTTAGAGATCGCTTTCACTTTTTTACCAAAACGTGCAGCTAGAAATCCTAAAGGAGGAATAATCACTAAAATAAAGATGGTGAGTTTAGCGGACGTCATAAAGAGCATCACGAGCCCACCCAAGGCCTGAACTAAACTTCTGACCAGCATGGAGATATTTACGCTGAGGGCATTTTGCAGAACGGCCGTGTCACTGGAGAGCCGACCCAGAAGTTCACCGGTTTTTTGTTGATCAAAAAAAGTGATATCTTGTCCCAGAATTTTTCCAAATAATTTATTTCGTAAACGCTTCACTGTCTTTTCACCAGCGAGCGTGAAAAAATAATATCTTAATGCTGAAGTCACAGATTGAATGGCAAAAACTGCGAAGGCGAGTAATGCCGCCATATTTAACTGGTGCTGATCTTTATTAGCAATGGCTTCATCAATAATTTTTTTTATCGAATGAGGATAAACCAGAAGGGCAGCACTGGAGATGGCCAGAAAGAGCAGACCCCAACCTAAAAGCGGCCACTCGAGACGACTAAGACGTAATAATTTTTTTAAGGTATCCATTGGCGAAGTGTAAACTAAACTTGACATGATGTAAAGTTTAGTTTACATTCTTTCTTATGAATCTTACCAACCGCCTCAAAGAATTGCGGCTCAAGAAAGAACTCTCTCAACAAGAACTTGCCGACATGGTGGGCTGTTCCCGTCAAACCATCATCTCTATTGAATCTAACTGCAAAAATCCCTCCGTAGAACTTGCGCTTAAATTAAGTGTTGCGCTCGCTCTGTCTGTTAATGAACTTTTCGCTTTGGAAGAAGGAAAAGAAAAAGATAAATTCTGCAAACGCATCGCGGATCTCTTTCGTTGTCGATCTTAAGCAAATCTAAAACATCTCGGACAAAAGAACTTTTAATCTATGTTTGACTCGAAAAACCTTTGTAGGGTTTGAGGGTAAGACATTTTCAATAAAGGAGACTGTCATGAAGACACAACTATTAATGTTAACACTTGCTCTTGGAATTCCGGTTCTCCATGCTGCAACGACCATGGAGAAAAAAGTTGTTGCTCAAGATCAGGCACTCACCAAGACCGCCGATGTTGAGATCACAAGAAAAATCCGTGATCGATTGACCAACACTGAAGGACTTTCGACTAAAGCTCAGAATATTACCATCCTGACTAATGATTGGGGTATCACCCTTCAGGGTGAAGTGGATAAACAATCTGAGATTTCTACCATCACAAATATTGCTCAAGAATATGCGGGGTCTCGGGCTGTCCGCAACCAACTTAAAGTTGTAAAATAACACGGAGGTTTTTATGGGTTACAGTAGCGACAAAAAAGGCAGTCATTCTGTTTTCGGAATTTTTGCTAACAGAACAGAACTTGAAAAAGTTGTTGATGTTCTGAAGCGGGATGGTTTTAGAAATTCAGACATTTCAGTCCTTATGCAAAATAAGGGTGAAACTCGTGACTTTGCTTATGAAAAACATACCAAAGCTCCTGAAGGAACAGCGGCCGGTGCGGCAACTGGACTTTTAGGCGGTGGGATTCTTGGATGGTTAGCTGGAGCGGGTGCTCTGGCGATTCCAGGCATAGGCCCCTTCGTGGCAGCAGGTCCTATTATGGCCGCAGTTGCCGGAGCGGGAATTGGTGGAGCAGTTGGAGGAATCGCCGGCGGTCTTATTGGTTTGGGGATTCCAGAGTACGAAGCCAAACGTTATGAGTCCTTTGTAAAAAACGGTGGGATTCTGATTTCCGTTCACGTCGATGACAGCGAGTGGTCTTCAAAAGCTAAAGACATTCTCGAAAGAGGTGGAGCAAGTGAAGTCTCTGTTGTTGGAGAGCAAGGAGAGCGAAGTAAATACTTTAGCTCGAACAAGGATGTTAACCTTGATCGCAATATCAGCGGTCGAGATATGTACTAAAAGTGACCGGCAAAAAAAGGGAGTCTTTTTGGGCTCCCTTTTTTTTAAGAATTTTAATCGAGTAGTTCTTTTAGACTGACTTTGAAGAAAGGTTCTTCGTCGGGCCCGGCCAACTCTATGGCCTTCTTGGCACTCTCTCGGGCGAGTTGTGAATGCTTATGTGCACTCTCTGCCACCGCGTAGTTGTGCCACGCTACCGCCGCTTTTGGGTGAAGAACAGTCGCCTCTTTCAGGATGGTGGATGATTTTTTATACTTAGCTGCCATATAAAAAATATTTCCTAGTCCGATACGGGCGACCAGACTATCAGTCCCTAGTAGTCAGCCCTGGCGTAATTTCCTTCAAAAATTTTCATATTGGTTTTCATGACTTCTTCTTCGCCTGCATGTTGCCAGACATAGGGACCTTTAAAGCTATAACCAGTTACAACGGAGTAGTGCCAGATGGTTTTGAGAAATAGTTTTTCCCGCATGGTCTTTTACCAAGCGGTTAGTTTGAGGTGAATGAGTGGCACAACTCACAAAGAGCAAGGCAAAACTCAATACGAGTAAGCTCTTCATTTTTTAAACTCGTTTAAAGAGGTAAATAATAAGGAGAACTAAAATAACAAGGATCAGGACACCTTCAAGACCACCAGCTGCAGTTCCGTTGTCGATTTCTTTAGTCAGATCTCGAAGTTCAGCATCGGTCAATCCAGAAATACGTTTGAAGGCTTCATCGGCCGTTACGCCAAACTGAATCAGTTGTTTTTGGACATCAGCACTTGAAAGGAAATTAACCACCTTCGCCTGATGATCAGCTCGATTCATCAATTCAATGGCACTTTATGTTGAGATCATTCCTGCAGCGTGGCCGGTATCATCACCGGCAACTCAACCATGGTGAACGAGAGCATGAAATATAAAATTAAACGAACAGCTCTCTTCATATATCCTCCTTGAATTTTCCTAGGTGTATGAATTGCAAGTCCAAGACCAATTGGAATATGGTGTATTCCCGTAGAATGAAGCCAAATGCTCGGGCATATTGCCTCAGAGCAAGAAGCAATGTCTTAGAAAGGAAATTATGGCTATCTTATCTTTATGAGCGTTTGGTCTCATGCATAAAATAGAATTAAGAAAAGGGAGACCCAGGATGGGCGTGGAAGAAAAAATCATACTTACAATTGATGATGACATCGATATGCTGGATTCAATTTCTTATACACTTGGGGCCCAAGGCTATAAGATGCTGACTGCCCTTGATGGTCGCAAGGCTCTTGAACTTCTTAACTCACTTTCAAATGACGAACTTCCTGATCTTATCCTACTTGATTACAATATGCCCGTTCTCAATGGTTATGAATTTAACCTTGCACGGCTTAAAATTCCGCGAATCGCTCGCATTCCGTTAGTACTTTTAACGGCCAGAGGTGATCTTTCACCGCTCATGGATTCTATCGAAGCTGAAGCTTATGTAACTAAACCTATTTGTCAGGAAAGTATCCTGCAATTGGCGAATAATTTTATTTACCGTCGGGATAATGCGAGATTTAGTTTTTTAGTTTAACGTTTGGATTTGGCGGCAACTATTCCTGCAACCAGCGTGAAATAGATGCCGTATTCAATGAGTGTCGTTCGCTGATCCTTAGATAGATTCCACACAAAAATCATACAACCAATAGAACTGAGTACAAAGACTGTGGTGTTGGAGCGGAACTCGTAAGCTTTCAGGTCTTTTTGTTCAACTTCCTGATGAGTTTTAATTTTTATTTTCTCTTCGACTTCTCTTTTTATCTGATTTTTTTCGATAACTCGGAATTTTCGGTTTTCTTGTGCCCGTTGAAGAGATTCAACTTCCATTTTATCCAGAGCTGATCCGATATTTTTTTTCTTCTCATCATTCATCAAAATTCTCTATATAAAGAAAGTCCCGCGGTTTTAGTGTCAAGAATTGGGACAATAAAAGTTTCCTGTTGCTCTAGCTTGCGTATATCGGCTTCTTTTTTTTTTCTCTTTTGTAGATAGGCCATTCCCCAACCATAGATCCATCCAATAGTGGCGCCACTGGTGACATCATGGAGTCGGTGCATGTTATCGTTGATGCGGCTATAGGCAGTGAAGGTTGACATGAGTAGGGCAGCCGAACCCCAGCTCCATCCGTGTTCTGCAGCGATGTAGCCACTAAAAGCAAAAGCCGTCGTGGAGTGACCGGAAGGAAAGGAATTTTTGGTCGAGTTATCATTGGGACGAGGTTCACGGATAGTGTATTTAAGAACAGTGGTAACCCCCGAAGCATAGGCGGTCGCCTTAAACATTCCGATAGCGCGGTCGTAACCTCTGGGATCACCATAATGACCGGCGATACCCATCCCCAGAACGTAAAGTCCATTGGGAACCATCTGTCCCAGAATGTCACCCCAGTGAGAAGCACTTCCAAGAGTTTTATTTCTGATTTGTTTTTTTTGGAAGGGATCAACTACCGATTCTTCAAAGATGGCCAAAGATGCGGTTACAAAAACTCCGGCATAGAGAGTATAGCGGGCGTCAGTGGTGTAAGGAGAGGCCGCTTCTTCTTTGAAGTCTTCCCAGCCCCAAGCGAAGGCATCTGATACCAAACTGGTCAGCAGGATAAAGAGGAAGGCATTTATTTTCATTCCTCTATGATAAGGCAAATCTATATTTTATCGCTTTATATTTTCAAGAATCGATCTTTTTACTGACGAGCTGAGAATAGGTGACGGCTTCATCGATAAAAGCAGACTCTTTTAATGCAACTTGGAATTTGTTTTTACTTCATTGGAGTAAATCAGGTAATCAATCGCAATAAAAAATCCTCATGCTTCTTTTCATCTTAAACGAAAACGAGCTTGATAAAAAAGAAAATAATTGTGAGTTTCAAACTGCGGCGATTGTTTGATTTGTACATCAGATAATTAATTAAAATTAATGTTAGTATCTGATTTATAATACTTACATGAAAGCATTTTTAATTCTTACGCTGATCATCTTAACTTCTCCCTCCTATGCAGAGGAAAAGAGATTAGAGTTTCTTGATACCTTTAAAAAGATTCCACAGACCTCTAAGCTGACTTTAAAAAATGCTTTTTCCAAGGAAGCAATACCAGGCTGGACGATGGTTCTTGGTTCTACCGCTCTTCTGTACCAATATGATGAACAAATTTATCGTTATTCTGAAAAACTTGGTCGAGACTCCGGTATTGGTAATGACGATAATACAAAATCTTTTATCAGTGCTTTTGGGCAAGAACTCATCCGCCTTCCTACAGACACTGGCTCAGCAATGTATTTTTTAGGAGATGGTTGGATGCATTTTGCGATCGCAGGATCCGTGTTAGGGTTTGGATACGCTAAAGATAGAACTTATGAAGTGAATACGGGAATTATGCTGATTCATGGGATGTTTGTGTCGACGATCTTTAATCAAACTCTCAAACGATCTTTTGGGCGTGAAAGTCCTGAAGTTAAAACTTCTGAGCGAGGCTCATGGAATCTTTTTCCAAAATTTAGTGATTATAATTCAAAGACTGCCAGTTACGATGCTATGCCGAGTGGTCACGTCATGACGGCCACCTTAACTTTCACGGTTCTTGCAGAAAGATATCCTGATTATAAAGTTCCGATCTATTCGGTGGGTGGAGTCTGGATTACGGCCCTGATGTTCCAGATGATGAACAATGGTGTGCATTGGGCCTCAGATTATCCTTTAGGAATAGCAATGGGTTGGGTGATTGGTAAGGCGAGTACCAAAATCGCCTCAACTTCGGATGATGATCCCGCCAAAAAAGAAGTTTCATGGAATTTCCTTCCGCTGCCCTCACGCGGTGGAGCTGGTCTGATGGCGATGAAGGCCTTCTAAGAATTATCTTTTGAAAACCTCAAGTTGATTCTCTGGCCTTCTTTGCTCACAATCATGCCATGAAAATACTGACACCCTTGTTTGTCCTTCCTCTCCTTTTTTCCTGCGGAAAAAAAATAAGTTCACATAAAGTGGTTGAAACATTTTTGTTGGAACCGGAGGGTAGTTATAGCGCAATACTTTTACCCTACGATTCTTCTTTCACTAGCTCCTTCAAAGGTCTTGTGACGGTGACTAAAGTGGGCGATCGCTTTCAGGTCATCATCAAATATAAAAATGGTCCTAAAGGACGTCACCTTCAGGGCCTCTATGCTGAATCCTTCTGTTCTCCTGTTGATCGTCTGGGACCGATGCTGATTGCTTTTGACGGTGACCTGAGTTCAGGCGAAGCGGGAAGTGAAGGATTTCCTAGTGGACCGAATTTTAATTACCAAAAAGAAACGTCCTATTCTCTCATGCTCTCCAATTCAAACATGCATGGAAAAGATTTAAATCTTGAAGGTCGCAGTATCATTATTTATTCCGCAGACAAACCCGCCGCTTGCGGAGTTTTAGCGAAGATGGATTTTATTTCAGAGGATGATGAACCGGAAGTAGAGATCGTTCCCGAAACTCATCCTTACCAACCGGTAACTCATGAGCCCCAAGTCATAAATCCTGGTCCAGAAAGAAGAACGGGCAGTTTCTTGGGACGGCTCTGGCACCGGATGGGTCGGTGGTGGCGTCGGGTCTGGGTAGTTGATCGCCAGGGTCGGATAATCTCTAGGTAATCTCCACTTAATAGCTTCCCTCACTAGTGAGAATATGGGGTCAATTCATGGAGGTGATTTATGTTTAATTTAGAAAAAAAATCTGACTTAGTTTCTACACAACAACGCGAGGACCTTTTTTCAGATATGTTTGGACGTTACGCCCGCGAATTCTTTTCGCCTTATCTCGACTCTGAAGAGAAAGGATTCAAGCCAAGGGTCGAAATAAAAGAAACTGATAAGGGTTACCACGTGTCGGCTGAGTTGCCTGGAATGGCAGAAGAAGATATTAACGTTTCCCTCAAAGACAATTGCCTTGTTCTCGAAGGGACCAAAGAAAATTCCTTTAAAGATGATCAGAAAGGTTACTTCAGATCGGAATTCAGCTACGGAAGTTTTTACCGAACCATCCCTTTGCAATGGGATGTAGATGATAAAAATGTCGAGGCCTATTACGATAAAGGTGTCTTAACTATTGAACTTATTAAAAAAGCCGATGGTGTAGAAAAAACCCGTAAGATCGCTATCAACAAGAATAAAAAACATTGATTCTTTGGTCGCTCATGAGAGAATTCTGGGATGAAACATCAGTCACCCTGCAACATCCCTCTGAGCGATCTTCTCCCTCTTGAACCAACGTTACTCATGGGTGCGGGTCCCGTGCCTATTCCTCGCGAAGTGGCCCAGGCCAACTCTATGATTATTTCTCACTTAGGTGAGTCCATGAAAAAAGTGGTATCACGGGTGAAGCTCATGGCCCAGTATGTTTTCCAAACTGACTCAACTAAAATTTTCGGTATTGCAGGTCCTTCATCGGCCGCCATGGAAATGGCGACCACGGCTTTGTTGTGGCCAGGTCGAAAGGTTTTAGTTTTAAATCTCGGCACTTTCAGTGCTCGTTTTGCTGAGCTTGGGCGCGGAGTAGGTGCAGATGTCACGGAAATTTTCCACGTTGGAATGAAGCCTTTTGAGGCGGAAGAAATAAAAAAAGCATTGAAAGAAAATAAATACGATGTGCTGACTCTGGTTCAAGGTGAAACATCTTGTGGAGTAAGAAATATCGAACTTAAAGGCATCGTCAAAACGGCACGCGAGATGGGAGTTAGAACCATCGTTGATGCTGTTTGTACTTTGTCGACTATGCCACTCCCGATGGAAGAGTGGGGAATCGATGTCGTGGTGGTTGGTGGACAAAAAGGTCTATCGACAATTCCTGGTATTTCACTCATTGCTTTTACTGAAGAAGCGTATGACTTTGTTTCAAAACGTACTGCCCTTATGCCTCACTGGTGCCTTGATCCTCGAAGGGCCAATAAGTTCTGGAGTCTTGGAGAATATCACTACACCGCTCCTGTACCTGGCATTCTCGCCATCCATGAAGGACTTCGTTTGATTTGTGAAGAGACACTGGAGAAAAGATTTGAGCGCCATATGAAGAGCTCAACGAACCTTCAGAAGTGTTTAGAGATTATGGGACTTGAGCTTTTTACGCCAAAAGAATACCGACTCAATTCAGTGGTGGCGATTAAAAATCCTGAAGGTGTGAACACCAAAGATCTCTTGAGTTATCTTCTAAAAACTCATTGTGTGGAGATCTCAGGTGCCTTTGGTCTGAATATCGTGCGCATTGGACAGATGGGTGAGCAGTGTCGTCCGGAGAATCTACGTCGTGTGATTGCAGCGATTGGAGCTGGATACCAAGCATTAGGTGTGAATCTTGATACCCTTACAGCTCTTCAAGAATTAACTATCTTGGAGCGCTAAGGCCTTCGGCCACGTCATAAGCTCGCATGACGGCCGGACGTTTTTCCATCATTTCAAACCATCTTTTCAGTGCGGGAAAATCATTTATATTCTGTGACTGTTTTTCCCAAGGCACGATCCAAGGATAGATCGCCATATCCGCGATGGAGTATTCCCCAACCACAAATTCTTTTCCTTCAAGCTGTTTTTCCAGAACCCCATATAGTCTTGTGGTCTCATCAATGTATCTTTTTTGAGCGTAAGGGATTTTTTCTTTGGCGTAGAGATTAAAGTGATGATTCTGTCCGAGCATGGGACCAAGACCCGCCACTTGCCAGAAAAGCCATTCAGAAACTTCCGCCTTGCCTCTCACATCAGCAGGGACAAATTTTTTCGTTTTCTCAGCAAGGTACCAGAGTATGGCACCGGATTCAAAAAGTGGTAATGGTTTTTTTCCATCAATCGGTTCATGGTCAACGATCGCCGGGATTTTATTATTAGGTGAAACTTTTAAAAAATCAGGCCTAAACTGTTCATCTTTAGCTATGTTCACAGGATGAATTTTATAAGGAAGACCGGCCTCTTCCAGAAAGATAACAGGCTTATGACCATTGGGTGTCATCCAGTAATACAAGTCAATCATAGGTGTTCCTTTGTTGGGAAGATTTTTGCCTAAATCTTAGACAAAAGCAAAAGAACTCTGACCAAAGATTGGGCAGTTTGAGAATGAAATTCCATGTTACACTAATTCTAGATGGACGCTTCACAATATTACATCACCACCCTCACTGCTGCCTTTAAAAATCTGGCACCCATTGCTATTTTCTTACTGGGCGGTTACATCGTTTTTATCAAACTTCCTTTTTTGTTTTTCCTGAAATCAATGAAAGATAGTAAACAAGATTTTGAACAGAACCAAAGACTCGGGGATGATTCAAAAAAACCTTATAAACTGGAAGACTACGAAGACTTTCAAAGACGCATGAAACTGATGGGGCCTCAGAAAGAAGAACCGAAAAAAGAAGAACCCAAGAAAGAAGAACCGAAGGCAAAAGCTCAAGAGAAGAAAAAAGAAGAACCTAAAAAAGAGCAACCTAAGCCCAAACCAAAACCTCAGGTGAATACTTCAGCTGAAGAACTTTTTGAATTGAAGCCTGGCCAGACTTACTCGCCACAAGAACTCAAAAAGAAATATCACGATCTGTTGAAGATGAATCATCCGGATAAAGTCGCCTCAATGGGTCCTGATTTTAAAAAGATGGCGGAAATGAAAACCAAAGACATAAACACGGCCTACATGAAGCTTAAAAAACTAGCTGCCTAAACAATCCTCACAAATCGACACGTGTCCTGGTGTGTACTCTTCACCGCATTTCGAACAAATCGAAACCTTCTTATTCACATCCACTTTATTCTTCTGCATGGAAGAGGTCTAGGCAAACTTCTTTGGAGACACTGTCTCAGGTTTCTCTTCAATGATCTGAAGTTCAAAGACGAGGATATTGGCCCGTTCATCGGTCTTTAAAAAACAAGCGGCGAACTGCTTACCAGTATCGTTAGTAGAGATGTTGGTGATGCGAACAATTTGGTCTTTGTAACGGCCACTGATGACGGTGGCCTTAAGAGCTGGTGCCATGACCTAGTAAAACTGAATCGCTGTCACCGTCAGTATGTTGGCCTGTTGGCTGTATTGATTGTTGTACTGGTTATTGTACTGATTGTTTTGATTGTACTGATTAGTGTTGGCATACTGAATATTATTCACGTAGCCCGTCACGCGCGCGCGGTACTTAGCGACACCATTTACGTACAAGGGTTGAATCTGCGACATTCTTGCTTGTTGAATCGCCTGATACACTAATTGAGTATTAGTTTGCGAACTTAAACTATAAACAATCCCATTAACTTCAATCGGCGTTTGTGAACTGGGATTAAAATATCCTTCCAGTGATGCGGCCGTATAAGGATCAGCACCAAATCCAGACTGGGCTTTTTTATCTTTTTCCTTAGCGCAGGAAACGATCGTCATGAGGGCCAGTATAGATACGATGGCAAATTGTCTCATCCTCAACTCCAGGATTTAAGTCTACTCAACCTAACTCTTCGGTCTGCGTCCTCGAGAACTTACCTTAATTTATCCTGAGGCGCTGTCCTCAGCAGGAAAAAGCTGACAACAAAGGGTGGGTATTGTTAGTGTTTTTCATCATTCATCTTCAAGGGGAACTCTATGTCTCAACCTACTTTTCCTACACAGGCCCGCGTGGTCATTGTTGGTGGAGGAATTATTGGAACGTCCGTGGCCTATCATCTCGCTCACATGGGTTGGAAAGATGTAGTGCTGCTGGAAAGAGACTCCCTGACTTCGGGAACCACCTGGCATGCGGCAGGGCTTATGGTGACTTTCGGATCAACTTCGGAAACTTCAACCGAGATGAGAAAGTATACGCGTAAGCTTTATGAGAATTTAGAAAAAGAAACAGGATTATCTACCGGCTTCAAGCCGATTGGCTTCATTGAAGTGGCGGCTGATAAGGATCGTCTGGAAGAGTACCGTCGCGTTTCAGCGTTTAATCGCTTTTGTGGAGTCGATGTTCAGGAAATTTCACCCAAAGAAATTCAGGATCTATTCCCACCAGCGCGAGTGGATGATTTGCACGCGGGCTTTTACGTCAAAGACGATGGGCGAGTGAATCCGGTTGATGCCACTATCGCCATGGCTAAGGGTGCGCGGATGCAAGGAGCGCGGATTATTGAAGGTGTGAGTGCTACGGGAATTTTAAAAAAGAATGGCACGGTCACAGGTGTTGTGACGGATAAAGGAATTATTCACGCAGAGTACGTGGTTAACTGCGCCGGCATGTGGGCCCGTCAATTTGGCCAGATGGCCGGAGTGAATATTCCCAATCAAGCAGCAGAACATTACTACATGATCACTGAAGATATCAAAGGTCTCTCAGCTGAGTTACCAGTTCTGGAAGATCCATCATCATACGGATATTTCCGCGAGGAGATGGGTGGACTGATGGTTGGTCTTTTTGAGCCCGTCTGCGCTCCATGGAAAGTTGAAGGCATCCCAAATGATTTTTCATTCGGAGAAATCCAACCAGATTGGGATCGTATGGCTCCTTACTTAGAAAAGGCCATGCACCGGGTACCGATGACCATGAATGTGGGAATTAAAAAGTTCTTCTGTGGACCAGAGAGTTTTACACCTGATTTAAAACCCATCGTGGGTGAAGCTCCTGAACTTAAGAATTATTTTGTCGCTGCCGGATTAAATTCAATCGGTATTTTAACTGGTGGTGGTCTGGGTCGCGTTCTGGCCAACTGGATTGTCACAGGAACTCCGGATGTGGATGTAACGGGATTCAACATTGACCGCCTCCATGTGTATCAAAACAATGTGGAGTATAGAAAAACTAGAACAGTTGAATCTCTCGGGATGGTTTATAAATGCCATTATCCAACCAAGACCTATGAAACCGCTCGTGGAGCGAAGAAATCTCCCTTCCATGACCGTCTAGCGGCCGCAGGAGCTTACTTTAAAGACGTGAGTGGGTGGGAAGGTGCTGATTGGTATGCTCCTAAAGGTGTGAAAGCCGAAGTTGAAACTCTTTCTTGGGGTAAACACAACTGGTTCCCGTACTGGGAAGCTGAACACAAGGCCGCGAGGGAAGGTGTCATCCTGATGGACATGTCATTCATGTCGAAGTTCCTCGTGCAAGGTCGCGATGCTGGAAAAGTTCTGAATTATATTTCCGCGAACAATGTCGATGCTCAGACTAATATGATCACTTACACTCAGTGGCTTAACACCACTGGAAAATTAGAAGCTGATCTAACGGTAGCTAAACTCGATGACGAAAAATATTTTGTGGTAGTGACTGATACTATGCACCGACATGCTGAAACTTGGCTCAAGCGAAATACGCCCAATGATTCACTCTGTTTTACAACGGACGTGACGTCGGCTTATGGTCAGCTCAATATTCAGGGACCAAAATCTCGCGAACTCATGCAAAAACTCACGAGTACAGATATGAGTAATGAGGCGTTCCCATTCAGAACGGCGAAAGAAATCGATATCGGTTTTGCCCGCGTTCTGTGTGTGCGTATAACTTACTTGGGAGAGCTGGGTTACGAGCTCTACATTCCGGCGGAACAGGCGACTCACGTCTACGACAGAATCGTCGAAGTCGGAGTGCAGTTTGATTTGAAGCACGCAGGACTTAAGGCGCTGGCCTCTCTGCGTATGGAAAAAGGTTACCGCGACTACGGTCACGATATCGATAACACGGATGAACCTTATGAATCAGGTCTGGGTTTTGCCGTTGATCTGAAAAAAGAGGGCGGCTTCTTAGGTAAAGAGGCACTTCTCAAGAAAAAAGAACAAGGCCCTCTCACCAGACGTCTGGCGCAGATTCTTGTTCTTGATCCAGAGGCCATGCTCTACCACGCCGAAGTGATCAGACGTAATGGGAACATGATTGGCTACGTTCGTGCCGGTTCTTACGGGCATACTTTGGGTGGATCGGTTGGATTATTTATGATTGAAGCGGGCGAGCCGATTGATCAGAAGTACATCGATGCTGGAGACTGGGATATCGAGATCGCGGGGAAAACGTACAAGGCGAAAGTGTCGCTTAAGCCGATGTTTGATCCGGAGATGAAGAAGATTAAGTGTTAAATACTAAGGGCCCGAAAGGGCCCTTATTTATATCAAGTTACGAAACTTTTTTAAAAGCAGTTACCAAGACGCATTTGGGATATCCTTTTTCTTTCAAGAACAGAGAGACGCTCTCTTTTGTTTGTCCCTTGGAAAGTTCAGTTTTAATCAAAGGGAGAATTTGAGCGACGTTATCTTCAAGATACTCGTTATATGAAAAATCAATAACGTCTTGTTTAATATTCTTTTTTAGTAGGAAGTTAATCACAACTTCGGTTGTGTGACCTTTTTTGAGATTGCTATCAAATGCGCCCTTAATCTTATCAACTAATTTCTGATCAAAATTTCCCTTGGCACTTATCTCAAAACTTTTCTCTTCTTTTTTCTCTGTGAATTTATCAAAGAACTTAAGGCCCTTGAGCTTTCCATTATAGTTCAGATAGTTCGTTACATCTTTTCTGAATGACTCATGAATCTTTAAAGGATGATTAAGCGAAGTATAGAAGATCGAAAAATAAATTGATTTTGTTCCCAATACGGCCGTTGCAATACAAGAGTAAGCAATCCCATATAAAAAACTAAGTGTAAAAAGTGGTAGGAAGTTAATGGTGTGAAACATACCTTCAAAAGGTGTTGGGAAGGTCCAGGCCACAGGAAGAGTTCCTTGTAGTAGCGCTCCTCCAAAAAGACTGATACCCGTACAAAACAAAAGTGGAAGAGTGATAAGTTGACCTAATAGTCCACCTGCAAGATCACTTCCGAGGACACCTGCGAGTGCTCCCGGAATATTTTTTTTAAGAGTTTTTAGATGCACTACTGAGTCCTTCATCGACTTTTTTTCAATGACCATGGTAGGGATGAGAAAGTTATGAACGATATCCCAAACTTCAGTGAGTACAGAAGTCAGGATAGCTAAAAGCATACCCTTAAATCCTGTTGCTTGTTTTTGCGAACCCTTTTCTAGCGTCTTATTTATAATGGCGATGATGAGTAATTGAAAATTGTGCCCACTCAGTCTCGCTGTTCCTGATTCATGATCTGTATCTTTACCGGTTACGACCTCGTAACTCATCCATGACAAAGCAGCTTGTTGCCTGATCTGCAGAAATGCCGAGAGAAATGAGAATCCCAGAAATCCCATAAACATTCCAAAGGCAGAGAGGTAACTGCCTTGGACACCTAAATAGATGGTGCTAAAAATCAAACTTAAAGAAACTAAGCGGTAGGCCAAAATTCTATAAAAAGGTTGAAGGAGATCTTTGTCTTTGCCTATTAAAAGGAAGGTCGCTTTAAAAAGGCCCATGACATCTTTAAAGTTATCGCCTAATTTTCCAAAGATCATCACGTCCCCTTTACTAAGTTGCCATTTCTTATCGGTCTGCTCAGGCATTCCTATAATCTCGAATAATTGGCACATTAAGTTGCTAGCCCTGCCAGATTTAGTGGCCACATGTTCCTATAAAAACCAGCCTGTTAAGCGATTTTCTGCTTTTTCTTAAGTCTTAAATCTGTTCTTCTTCATAATGGCTCTATGTCTGCTTCCAAAAACCTTCAATCTCTCTTTATCATCGGGTCGCTCCTCGTAGCGGCCGTGACTTTAGCCAAGCATGGTCCATGGTTTGTTTCTGATTGGGGTCTGACTTTTCTTTTCGTGACGAGCTCAATTGTTTTGATCTGGAGATGGAAACTTTTGAAGCGTCAGAAGACTCCAGAGACACGCGGAAATCTGAAGACAATTAAAAGTACTGATATTCACCGAATTAAACTCTGGCTCGCTAAGAACATCGTAGGTCAAGGACAGAGCATTCATTCCATCCTTCAAATTCTTAAGCGCAATGTGGAACTTGTTGATCGCAACCGTCACCTTGGGAGTTTTCTGTTGGTGGGTCCGACTGGCACTGGAAAAACTTTCATGGCCCAACTTCTTGCTGAAGGTCTGTATGGATCAAGTAGCTTAATAAGTATTGCCATGAATCAGGACGGGCTGCGCGGAGAAAATATTGTAGAGATTCTTTTGACGGCTCTGAAAAAAAATCCCAATCGTGTGGTTCTCTTTGATGAGATTGATAAGGCCCCGGCGGTTCATGCATCTTTGTATCATTTTTTGGAATCAGGTCAGTTGATGGATCCACAAACGGGTGAGTGGTTTCACTGCCCGGGACTTGTTGTCGTGGCGACGACCAATGCTGGTTCTCATGCCGCTGATGAAGCCATGAAGAATCTCAAAAATAGTTACGGGATGCTCGAGCATATTTCTTCTAATTCAAGAATGGAGAAAGCATTTCTTTCTCGTTTTGAAGGGATTTTGTGGTTTGGAGAATTAGCTCCGATGGAGATTGCTCACGTGGGTCTGGCGCAAGTGACATCTTATTATAATCAGCACGGCGTGAGTGTTTCTTACGTTGATCCAGGTGCGATTATTGAAATCGTAAAAGAGAACATGCAGTTTAAGCAGTTCGGCGTTCGTCAGCTTATTCAGGTTGTAAGACACAAGTCTGATCCCATCATCGCTCAGGCCAGAAGAAATGGTTGGAAAGCGATTACCATCTCGGTTGATCCTGCAGGAAATTTGATTCCAGGATCACTTCGCCCTGACAGGATGGTTTCATGAAAGACTACCTGAAGGACTATTATTTTCTTGGGGCCTTATCGGTTGCGATTCTTTCGGGAACGATGCTGACGGGAAAATATATTCTCCCTTTTTTATTAAATAGAAATGCTGCTCCGGTTGCCGAACAGAAAAAACTTGTTCCTCAAGTCGCAAACAGGCAGTCTTCATTTTCGACTTCTGTTGCAACGACAACAACTACTCAAGCAAATATAGTCCAACCTGCTCCGGTCATTGCTGCAGTAGATGAACAGAAAGTATTAGAAGATCAAATGGACCAGGTTGTCGCTGATCAAAACAAGGCCAGCGCTGTACCACAGCCTGTGGCGCAAGTTGCGGAAGCACAGAGAGCTCCAGCTTCTGTTCCAACAACCTCACCTACGGTGGGTGGACTTAATATGCCCATTCTTAAAAAAACTAGACCTAAGCAAGGTGGTAATGAATGGATTGTTGGAAAGAGTAGTGGAGCTGACAGTCACGATCTGGCTTCAGTTCTAAGCAATGCCGATGATAACGATATTGTGACCCTCGAAACTGGTTTGCATGATTTTGGTTTTCATATGATTTTCGTATCAAAAATCGAAATCCGGGGATCAAAAGAGACAAAACTAAATTTCAAGGACAGCCTGAGCCTTCCAAAGTTTAAAGAACTTAAAATCTCTGATGTTGAGCTCATCTTCCCAGATAACGATCGAAATTTCATCAGTGTAGGTGGTGGAGATGTAAAGTTTGAGTTTACTCGTATTAAAATCAACCACGCAAAACTCACGCTAAATTTCAGAGAGATGGTTAAAGTTGCTATCTCTGAATCACAGTTCTCAGGTGTGACTTTCCGATTTTCTAACAACAGTACGGGTTTCATCAAAGATAGTTACCTCGAAAAAGCTAAAAATCTTGTAAGTTTATCTAACTCGGCCAATCTCGAGATTATTAATACTCAGTTTTATAATTTTGAAAACGTTGCCATTACTTCTGATGCGACCGAGACGACTTTTAAAGCTAAGAGTATTAAGGTTGGTCGCGGTCCTTATGGATTCTGGGGAAAGTTTCACAAAGAAAATACACAAATTAGAGAAAGCTCTTTCAGTAACCTCAAAGAATTCGGTTTATCAGGTACAATCGTTAATTGTTCGGTCTGTGAGAAATTCAACATCGAACGCTAGGAAGATTATATGGATGACTTAAAAAATCTTACGAATTGGGCCCAATTAGAGGCCATGATGCTCAAGCAAAACAATGACGGTGGAAGAGTCATCCAGGAGGATGAATTCAACGCCCACTGCCTGAAGAGTGTTAAGGGTCAGGATGCTGTCATAAAAGATGTATGTAAGCTCATTTCTCTTGAGTGGATGAAGGGCGAAAGACGCCGTCCGGTTGCCAACCTTCTTTTTTTAGGAGCGACTGGTACTGGTAAAACGGAACTTGCAAAGGCCATTGCTTCTTTTTTATATGAAGACGAGAAAGCGCTGCTACGTTTTGACTGCTCTGAATTCACGGGGCCTCATTCTAAAGATCGCCTCATCGGTTCTCCTCCCGGATACGTAGGATCTGAACAAGGTGGTCAACTCACTCGCCCGATTATGTCCCAACCCAAACGAGTGATTCTTTTTGATGAGATCGAGAAAGCGCATAGTTCTGTCTTCGATCTTTTTCTTCAGATGATGGGAGAAGGTCGTCTGACAGATCAGGGGTCAGGAACAACGGCAGATTTCACTCAGTCGGTGATCATTCTAACGTCAAACTCGCTGGCCGATAAGATGAGTAATCTTAAAAGTCAGTTCTCTGATAATTATGAACTCGCCAATGCCCTTAAAGGAACTCTCGCCGATTCTCAGGTTTTCCGTCCTGAGATTCTTGGACGTATCGATAGAATTTCTATTTTTGATGCCCTTAAAGGTCCAGTGATGGCCGAGATTTCATTACTTAAAATTTCTAAACTCGCTTCTGATTACGGCATTAGTTTAAAATACATTGCTGCTGAAGCTGTGATGGATGTTCTTCTTAAAAACCAAAAAATCAGTCGTTTTGGCGTACGAGAGCTAGAGAGAATCATTTTTGATCTCTTTGCTGCTCCCTTAGCTGACATTAAACGTAAGGGCTTTAAAGAAGCGCGGATTGATGTGACTAAAGATGGGAAGTTCAAGGTAGAGAAAGCCGCTTAAGAGGTTATTTAAATGAGATCGCTATCTATTAGCATGATCGTTCTTAATCTTATGTTCTCGATGAATTCACATGGCCTGAATGACCTTGATGATGAGGCCCGTGCTAAGGCTGAACTACAAGCTCAGGAAACGGCGATGGCCGAGGCGCAGAAACAGTTTGCAACACCTGCTCCTGCTGCGGTTCAGGTAAAAATTCCAGACCCAGAGGTACCCAAGGTTGAACCCGTGGCAGAAAATCAAAATCTTTGCGGAATTGCTCCACCAAATAATTTAACTCTTTTTAAAAATTCGCTCCAATTGTCCCAGAAAATGAATTCTTTATTTTTTCCTTCCAGGACTCCTTATCGCATGAACTGGAAATTTTTTGAGAGGCTTGGTGCAGAGGAAGGGAGTGTCTTTAAATGCCCTATAAAAGATCATGGCTTTCATTTCATGGGCAATTATAACGGGGGACTCGTTTTAACTGATAAGGGAACTAAGCACATTGATCTACCTCCTTTATCACGTATGGCCGCTGAAGCCAGAGATTACGTTCTTAGTCTGACCCAAAGAGAAAATCTAGAAATTCATATGTGGACTCGCGGATATGTTATTACTGAAGCAGAAACCGGACTTGTTTTGACCGTAGAGATAAAAGACTAATAAAGGATCACCTTATGCAATTAAAGCCAATGCAAAAGCTTCCCCAGTCATCATCTTCAAGACCTAGTGGTCCTATTAAAACAGAATTTAAATCTGCGAAGTCAGATATTAAAAGTTATATCGCACTTTCTCTACTCGTTGTGGGACTCGCTGCAGGTGGGCTTTACGCTTCAAAAAGCATGATGGCCGGGACTGAAGTGGCGAAAGTGACATCTGTTAATAAGGCGGAACTTGTTAAGAGCATTCTCGCCTTATCTGATGATGATTACCATTTTGAAGATCTACCTAGTAAACAAGACCCATATCTTAATCATGATCACAATGCTCCCAATCACCAGCCCCATGAAGTTCAAGCTCAGGGAGCAGACCGTTCTCAGGCTTCTGTGTCTCATCAGGCGATTCAAAGAAAAGAAATCGCAAAAGTGGATCCAGCTGCAACTGACTCTATAGGATTAGAAGCTGTAGGTCCTGATCTCGCGGCCCTTCAAGAAGAAGAAAGATTAAATGCTGAAAGAACCGAAGCCAATAGTTTACAGTTGTCATCAAACGTTGAATCTCATCATCAGGCCTTAAGTCAGGCAGCTGAAGAGAAAAGAGTCAGAGCGCGTGAAGCGATTAGAATTGAACGCGAAAAACATAAACAAATGGCCCTGTCGCAAGTTGTGAATCCGACTCAGGTTCAGACCCAGGTTGGTCTCTTTGATGGTGTTCTGACGAAGTGTCGAATTCCAGGTCATGACGTTCACTGGATTAATCATCAGGGTATGATTCTTCAGCATGAACTTGTTCATTCTCCTTTAACGGGGAATGCCTTAGCGGCCAGGGAATGGATTAATAAATTAGGTCCAAGTACTGTCGTAATGGTCTATAAAAAAGGATATGAAGTTTATGACGGTAATGGAAACCTAATTGAAACCGGGAATAAAGAATAGGGCGATTTGAGGCCTGAGGCTTCTGATAGACCGGCTTACCGGGCTATCAGAAGGATGATCCTACCAAAAATGCCCTAATTGAATTCATAAAGGCCTAGAAATCTACCCCCGTGATTAATCCTTAGACACCTCTGAAAGCGGCTCTGTAATTTTGTCCTCGACCCCCATTCAATGATTAATAATATGAGATTATCTGGGGATGAAAAGCCTCTTTCTATTGACATTTCTCCTGATACTCTCTGCTCAAGTTTTGGCGGATTGTAGACCCACCCTTTCGCTAGGGGATAAAAGCCAGAAGAAGCTCTCTTCTGCGATTTATGGCGCTTATATTTTTAAAGCTAATTCAAATATTGAGAGTGAGTTCAAAGAACTCAGAAATAAAGTTAACCGCCAACTCGAAAACGCTATTTCGGATCTTCAACTGGCGGAAGCCGTATTGCAAATAAACACCGCGAAGAAATTCTGTGACTCTGAAAATATTAAAGTCTATGCTCATTCCCTCGCCCAAGAAATCATCGCTCATCCCGAAATCATGAAACCAAGAGTTATCGTACCAATAGCAATTGTTGAGAATAATGAAACAGATCTTGTTCAGGGGATGTTCCCAAGACTTTATAAAAAGCGGGATGCTCCGATTTTAAATATCGGTTTGGTTTATTACGGAAGTTATTATAATGAAG
>JBBARF010000006.1:0-62614 GCA_040399925.1 Bacteriovoracaceae bacterium | reverse complement strand
TCTCAACAGCCCGAGGCACATCATATGCGGATGCTACCGACAGATAGCGAAGCAATCATCACGATCAACTGGCCAATGTTTTTGACCCATAAAAATGGGTCGATTTCGTTTGTATTGATGTTACAGGGATTCTTTATAAGGTGCTGATAGCCTAATAAAGCTATAGATGGGTTTTCGGATTGTATAAAACGAAATAGGTGACAACTTTATTGACAAAGCCCGGCGCCGTCGAAGCAATGCGTAAAATAATTATCCGTTACGATTAATGTTATTTAAATCTTCAAACGACACTTTCAATCTCTTCACAAAATTCTCTTCCCCCTTACGGAGCCACACTCGTGGATCGTAGAATTTTTTGTTAGGTGAATCCGCCCCTTCTGGATTTCCGAGCTGACCTTGAAGGTAAGCTTTCTTATCTTCATAGAAGTTCTTCACACCTTCCCAGAATGCCCACTGCATATCTGTATCGATGTTCATTTTGATGACACCGTAGTCGATGGCCTCGCGGATTTCTGATTGCAGAGAGCCTGAGCCGCCGTGGAAAACGAAAGAGACGGGTTTAATGCCGGTCTTGAATTGTTTTTGAACGAACTCTTGAGAGTTTTTCAAAATGATAGGAGAGAGTTTTACGTTTCCTGATTTGTAAACGCCGTGAACGTTTCCAAAAGACGCCGCCACGGTGAAGTTGCTACCGACTTCTCTCAGGTGAGAAAAGGCATAACCCACGTCTTCGGGCTGGGTGTAGAGTTTATCGTTATCGATGTCGGTGTTGTCGACTCCGTCTTCTTCGCCACCTGTTACACCTAACTCGATTTCAATTCCTGTTTCCATGGTTTGCATGCGGCGGAAATATTTGGAAGAGATTTCGATGTTTTCTTCCAGCGACTCTTCTGAGAGATCGAGCATGTGAGAGGAGAAAAGTGGCTTTTTGTGAGTTTTGTAATTGGCCTCTCCAGCGAGCAAGAGATGATCAATCCATGGGAGAAGTTTTTTGGCGGCGTGATCGGTATGGATCACAACCGGCACGCCGTAAGCTTCGGCCATCATATGGATGTGGTGGGCACCAGAGATAGCACCCAAGGCCGCTGCTTTATCTGTATCGAGCTTTAAACTTTTACCGGCGTAGAATTGTCCACCACCGTTAGAGAATTGAATGATGACCGGTGAGTTTACGGCCTTGGCGGTTTCAAGAACGGCATTCACTGTATCTGTGCCGGTAACGTTCACGGCCGGGATGGCGAACTTATTTTCTTTGGCGTACTGGTAGAGATCCTGAAGTGCACTACCGAAAACAATTCCTGGTTTTAGTTTCATACAAATCCCCTCTTAATTATTGAGTGGATTCTACTGAACTTAGCTAATCTAGGCAAGGTGTGCTTTGCATCATGCACGGACTTAAACTCGCGTTTATAATACTCTTATGACAAACAAGAGCGATTTATCCCAGTACTTTTCAACTCTCCTCACTCCCCAAAACTTTGAGGATTATGCTCCTAATGGTTTGCAGGTGGAAGGTAGGGACAATCTGAAGAAACTTGCCTTTGCCGTTTCGGCCACTCAGGAGTCTCTGAAAGAGGCCATTGCTTGGGGAGCAGATGCACTCATCGTTCATCACGGATTTTTCTGGAAACATCAGGGTGCTCGCACCGTAACGGGAGCTTGGGGTGAGAGAATCAAACTCTGTGTTAAAAATGATCTCAATCTCTTTGCTTACCATCTTCCGCTGGATGCTCATCCTGAAGTTGGTAATGCTGTGGCCCTGGCTAAACATATGGGTCTGACCAATCTTTCAGGTTTTGCTCTTTATAAACGCCAGCCGATGGGAACCAAGGGAGAATTCACAACTCCACTCACCGCCCGCGAGCTTAAAGAAAAATTAAAGTCTCTGCTTCAGCACGATGTGATTCTTGCAACTCCCGATGAAAATAAAAAAATTAAAACCATCGGGATCATTACCGGTGGGGCCAATAACGAGTGGGCAAAGGCCATGGAAGATGGGCTCGATGCTTATCTCACGGGTGAGATTTCTGAATACAACTGGCATGATTCTATTGAGGCCGGTGTTCATTACTTTGCTGGGGGTCACCACGCCACGGAAAGATTCGGAACCCTTGCTCTGATGGAAAAAGTTCGTCAGGATTTAAAACTCGACGTTAAATTTTTTGATTCGGTTAATCCGGCCTAATGAAAAAAATCGATTTTATTGCGATCCTCTTTTTTGTTATTGGAATTTGGTTTTTCTTTAGAGATACAGATCAAGTCACGAGCAAAGGTGGCGGCGGTACTCAGAGTGGCAGTCAGAGCGGAACCGAAGGTACTCACAAAAAGATTCAGGACAAATCCCAAAGTGTTCTCAATAATCTGGATGATCAGCTGGATAAATTTGCAGAACAGCTCGCTGAGGAAATTCAGGGAGTCGATGGACTCGATCCGAATGTAAAAGGATTTGAGAATGGCGTGCCAGAAGCCTATGCTCCAAAAACTACGACGGCCTTTAGTTCCAAAGAAAAACTCGCCGATGATCTAGGCTACCGTCTAAATAAATTTGGCCATGATGCCCAAGAAGAGCAAAGAAAATTTGCTAAGACTCATCATATTGCCGGAGCAGATCTAGAAGCCTTCACCAAACTTGTGAATAAACATAAAGCTCAAAAAAAACAAATCATGGATCGGCATAAAGAAATTTTGATTGAGTATGTGAAAGAAACTCAACCTAAAACCGATCTCAGATAATATTTATATACAGGACCTCATGAAAAAATCTCTCCTCACCTCTCCTCGCTACTGGCCAATATTCTGGACTCAGTTTTGGGGAGCGCTCAATGATAATATTTTTAAAAATGCGATGGTTATTCTCATTACCTTTAAGGCTTACTCAATCATGGGTCTCGGAGTGGATCAGATGGTGGCCCTGTGTGGAGGGGTCTTCATCTTTCCCTTCTTTATTTTTTCGGCCATCTCTGGCCAGTATTCAGACAAGCTTCCTAAAAATCAACTTGTCGTCTTAACTCTGCTTCTAGAAATCGTCGTCATGAGTATGGCATCGATTGGCTTTTATACTCAGTCCCTACCTTTGCTGTTTATCTCTCTTTTCCTTTCGGGAGTGCAGTCTACCATCTTTGGACCGGCCAAGTACAGCATCCTGCCGGAACTCATTGATGAGAACGATATTGTTAAAGGTAATGCTCTGGTGGAGATGGGTACCTTCCTTGCCATCTTGATTGGAACCATTGTCGGAGGAGTTCTCATAGCCCTTGCCGATGGGGCGATTTATGTCTCTTTGACCATTTTATTTTTTGCGGTTGTGGGTCTTATCTGCAGCTTGAAGATACCAAAGCTCTCCGCAGTCGAACCGACTCTAGAAATTGACTTTAACATTATCCGCTCGACTTGGGACGTGATGAAGATCAGTAAGAAAACTCATAGTGTTTTCATTTCTATTCTGGGCATCTCTTGGTTTTGGTTCTTTGGCGCCACACTCCTCTCCATTTTTCCTGTCTATGTGAAAGACATCCTCCACGCCGATGAAAGTGTCGTGACCTTATTTCTTGCGATCTTCAGTGTTGGAGTTGCGATTGGATCTATCATCTGCGAAAGATGTTCTCATGAGCGTGTAGAGTTGGGTCTTGTGCCTTTCGGATCAATCGGACTCAGTTTATTTGCTCTCCACCTTTACCTGATTGGTGTTCCCTACGAGTACACAGGGGAACTCATGGGAGTCTCCGCTTTTTTAAAAATGCCCAACGTGTTTAAAATTCTTTTGGATCTCACAGGTCTTTCAATCATGAGCGGCTTTTTTATCGTTCCTCTTTATACCTTTATCCAGGTTCGTTCAGACCGCCATGAACGCTCAAGAGTCATTGCGGCCAACAATATTCTCAATGCTCTGTTTATGGTAGTCGCCGCCATTTTCCTCATGATCCTTTTTAGTTTTGGTCTGACTTCAGTTGATATCTATCTCGTGCTCTTCATATTAAATGCCGCCGTCTCCGTTTATATCTATACTGTCATCCCCGAGTTCCTCATGCGTTTTGTATGCGTAATTTTGGGCCGAATGATTTACCGCTTAAAAATTACCGGTCGCGAGCATATTCCTCATGAAGGAGCTGCTATCCTCGTTTGTAATCATGTGACGTTTGTGGACTGGCTGGTGATGTCGGCCACCATTCACCGTCCGATTCGTTTTGTCATGCACTACTCGTTTATGAAAAATCCCCTCATGGCCTTCTTCTTCAGAGGTGCTAAAGTTATTCCCATCGCAGGAGCGAAGGAAGATCCCGTTCTTCTAGAACAGGCGTGGGAGAAAATCTCGCAAGTCTTAGCTGAGGGTGAACTCTTGTGTATTTTCCCTGAGGGTCAAATCACTCGAGATGGAAAGCTCACTCCATTCCGCGCCGGAGTTGAAAAGGCCCTTGCCAGAAATCCAGTTCCTGTTATTCCCATGGCGATCAAGGGCATGTGGGGAAGTTTCTTCAGCCGTAAAAATGGCGCTGCTGGAACAGGCCTTCCAAAGCGCTTCTGGTCCAAGGTTGAACTGGTGGTGAGTGAACCCTGGAGACCAGAGGACGTCACGGCAGAAAAATTAGAGTTGAAGGTCAAAGACCTTTTGGGATCCTGAAATCAAAAGTTCATCTCAATAGTTCACGACTCTAGTTTTCTCTTTTCTACCGATCTGAGGAAATCCTTTCCTTACTTCTTTGGTTTTCTTCTTTTTTCACTTCGTCTCGGAGAGGCCCTGAGTCAAATGGAGATTTCTAAAGGAGGGACGGTGAGCAAATAGCTGAAAATATTCAGTGGGTGATTCTTTTAGTCTGTTTTTGATGGACTAATCTATTGAAATAACGTCGATCAATCCGATTTACAGCATGACCTCTTCAAGATCTTCTTCATTTGACCGATTAATAATATGAGGACTGTGCTTATATGAAATTGAATTTGTTTTTAATTTTGCTTTTTTTATGGGGAATCACTTCTTGTGTGGGAACCGTGAAAGACAATGCAAAAGTGACGGAGCAAACTTATAAAGGCAGTCCAACGACCATTTACTTTGATGGTATTGCTAGTGCCGTGGCCACGGCCCATACGAAAGTGCAAGTTTCATTTAGGCCCGCGTCCGGAGGGTCGGGTAGTTTTTCATATCAAATCTATATCAATGGTAACTACGCAGTCCCTGTCGCTTCAGTTTCTCCAAGTAATCTACAAATCGATGCCAATGGATATATCAATACAACCGTGAATGATTTAAAAATAGGTCAGCTGTATGCTTTTACGGTCAAAGCTTATGACAATCTTTTTGAGGTCCAAGACACCAATACTCTCGAACTCTCGGCCACCACACTTAGTTATTTAGTTCCGCTTTTTAATGGCATCTCTTCTCTGGAAAATATTGCAGGCATCAGCGGTAAGACTCAACTCCTGGCCAAGTGGTCGCCAGCAACACCTGCTGCCTTATCCTCTGATCCTTTTTCAGTAAATCCTCACGACATTTCAGGTTATAACATTTACGTCGGAACAAATTTAACCAACTTGACTCTCTACGGCTCCGTCCCTTCATCAGAGACTCAATACCTGATAACGGGTCTCCTCGAAGGGCAAGATTATGTGGTGAGAGTACGGGCAAAAAATTCGGCCACTCCACGCCTAGAAGAATTGAATGTTTTATCACTGGATAAAAGAACGAAGACAGACGCGCCCATAAGCTTTGATGGAATAAAGACGGCCACCGTTCCGTCCACTTCCGCAGGCTTTAATACGATCAATATATCTTGGAACCCAGGAAACGGAAATTTCGACCGCTATAAAATTTACGCTAGCACCACTCCAATGGCATCATTTAACCCCGGAGTTGACGCGAGTTTTGGAAGTGACATCGTCTCGCTTTCCACAACATCTTTAACCTTAACTGTAGGCATACCTAATACCACTTATTACCTTGCAGTGGTGGCCTGTAACGGTCCAACTTGCAGCACCTTTGCCGGTCAAGGCAAGGTTATCACAGTGAAAACTTCTCCTCCTGTAGCACCCTTTAACGGCATATCTCAGATCATCCAGCCCGCGGGAGAAGATGGACTGAGTTCGGTTGATCTTGTTTGGGAAGCGCCGGCCATAAGTGCAGGTGTCTACGATTACGTTAAAATTTTTTCTACCGATAGTTCTGGTAACTATGATCCGGCAACTGATGAGCTTCCTATTTACAGTTCGGGGAGCCCTAGTATTATGGGCCGTGATGCTAGTTTGACCACCTCCACAGGGACAAGAATCAAGGGCATGGCCAATGGAGTAGAAAATTGTTTTATCGCCGAAGCCTATAGCGTTAATCCGTTCGATCCGCTTTTTCCGAATGGACGATCGACCAACTCTAAGAAAAAAGTATGTGCGACGGCCCAGTACTCTTATCCAAGCTTTACGGGAATAAAAAACAACTGCACCAATGTTCAAGGAACTTCTTTCACCATCGGCTGGAACACTCCTTCTCCTGCCGGTATTTTCAGTAACTTTGAGATTTATTACCGCGTGGGTAGTTCCGGGTTTAATATCGCCGATGCTATGGCCGGGGCCCCTGGTTACACAAAAACTCTGGCGAGTGTTACGGATGTGAGTAATCAGATCTCGGGTCTCGCTCCTTCTTCTACTTTTCAAGTGGCGATGAAGACGTATTTTAAACACCCCGTAACGGACGAAGTTTTTAGAGACTCAAATCAAAACGTTGCCACCTGTTCAACGTCAAGCGCTCAGGTTGTCCATCCCGGTTGGAAAGAAATTTTTGCAATTGGGCCCAAGATAAATGGTCTAACCAATACACCCATCATCGAAAGACTAAGAACCGCTTCGGATACTAATTTTCATGGAGTAATGCCCATGGAGGACAGCACGGCCTCTCCTGGTGTCACGGGCAGTACTCAGGGGATCGTGAGTTTAGTGTGGGATGACTTTGCCCTGACCGGGGGACTCGGAAATATGCGAGCTTATCCTGGTGCTAGTAACGGGTACCGCGTTTACCGGAAAGTTTACACTTCGGTTCATGATTTTCTTCCACCCACCATCGATGATGCGGACTGGGGAAACCCTGTTTCTGGTTATCTAAGTAGCACTCCTATCCTTGACGTTAATACCAGTCAATTTCGGCACGAAGTCAGATTCATTGATTACACAGTTCAACAGTCGGGTGTTGCCGATGAACCAAGGATTTACTGGTACAAGGTTGAGGCCTTTCTCAATGGTTTTAAGATTGATTACAGCTCAATTGTTTCCGATTCTGTGGTGAAGGTGATTTTGCCTCTGAAAAACCAAGCTTTAGTCCACCGCTGGATGGTCAACAGACAAATGTGCGGCATGATCGGTAAAACTTCTTCTCGGGCCGACCACTACCGTTGTGCTTACAATGGGCTCGCCTCCAAAAACGGATTCTTTGATACTGGCGCGCATTTTTTATCTGATCGGTTTGAAATGGGCTGCAAATTTAGTCGAGGCGATGACCCTGATCCACAAAAAAAATGTACCGATACCTCTGGAACAAATTCTCAATTTTTGGGTGGGTCAACTATCCCGGCCCAAGGAATAAAGGCGGGAGACTGTGTGATGCAAGGAGGGGCCCTTCCAAATTTCACAGGCATCTCGGCCAAGAAAGGAAGTGTTGCTTATGTTAGACCATTCTACACCAGATGGGGTGGTTGCTGGGTCAACACCAGTGCCAGTGGTTATGGTTCAACCTGGGAGCATCTTAATAATTTAGAGATCGGCTCACCGTTTACGCCGGATCAATCGACTTTTCCAATCAATACCAGCTCAACTCCCCAGGGTCAATCCAAGGCAAAAGAGTACGTCTCAACTGATAGTAAACTTGGACCAGTGTTTCACCTGAATCAGTACAATTCGTCTAATCTCTGCAAAGGTTTTAAAGTAGAGATTCAAAAAAACGTAACAGACCGCTTACTAATCAAGAGAAGACTTCCGGCCAGAGCTGAATTTAATTGGATGGGATTACCGCCAACTGACCTGCTAGACGCCACTTTAAAAAAGGTCAATGATGGCAAATTTGTCATCGGAACTCAGCTTCGAGCTTGCAACACTTATAATCCAATCGACGCGACCAGACCTGCCGGAGGTACGGCCTTGGATCTGATCTATGACAACTGGCCATCCCATGCAACTGACACCGGTAGCTCGGCTCGATTTAGTGTTAGAGCAACTGGCTCATCTGGTGCATCCATAAATGCTTCAGGGAATGCTGTGGCCTCAACTGATTACTGTCATAGTAAGTATGGGATTCAAGATCTTAAAGGAAATGCCAATGAGTGGATGGCCGATCAGTACACCCAAGTGGCCAATACTGGAATTAGCGTCAAGTGGAAAGATCCTGGCGCCCAGACCATCCCTTTCATTCAATTTGAACCGGAGGTTCTGGATTACTGGAAAAATGGTGATGGAACTTATTTTGAGATGCTCGCAAATTCTAATCGCTACCTTCCGAATCTTAACTTTGCAGAATTCTTCACTCCGACCGCCATTGACTACGTCAATCCGATTGTTGGTTTACCGCTCGAGTGCGGTGGGGGCCTTTGCGGTGGGGCCAGTGATGACAATGTTCTAGTGACTCCTAAAAGCACTAGCCCGAGCCCCTCTACCACTATTTTCAATGCCCGCTGGATGGGCTCCACTTTTGGAAATAGTTTCAATTTGTGGGTTACAACTCACGCTACTTACCTCCAAGTAGGAATGTATAACAACTCTTACACTTGGCCGGATAATGGCCCGTGGGGCGGAACATCGGCTGGTTTTGCCGCCAGTGCTCCCTTTACTTATGCCACCTATCTTAATTACCAGAACACAGCTACTACCATGAATGTAGGCTTTCGCTGTATCGCCAAGATAAAAGAGGATAACGACGGGAAATTTATGCCTTAAATTCGAGGCACCCCCCTCCATTTTTTATTAAGAAAAGGTCCAAAAACTCCGATAAGTTGATTGGGAGATTACCAATCATTATGCTTAGAAATGTATCAGGCCTTCTTTTATTTTTTCATCTTCTTAGCTCTTTATGGCTCAGTGGTTGCGTTGGCACCATTAAAGATAATAGTAGTGATCTCAAAGAATCCATCAACAACAAAAGATACGATATTATTTTTGATGGTATTTCGAGTGTCGAGGCGATCGCGCATTCAAAAGTTTACGTTTCATTTAAACCTGCTCTCGGGGGTTCTGGAAACTACAGCTATAAAATTTATCTCGATGGGAACAGAATATCGCCAGTGACGGCCGTGAGTGTAGAGCCCAATGATATTGATAGTCTCGGTTTCTATCATGCGACGGTTGAAAATCTCGCAATCGGATCAGTCCACACCGTTTTAGTTCGGGCCTATGACAAAACTTATAATGTCGAAGATAGTAACAACCGTGAACTATCGGTGACGACTCTCAATTATGAAGTCCCACTCTTTGATGGAGTTGTTGCTGTTGAAAACTTGCCGGGGCTCGCCGGTGAGTCGCAACTCTTGGTGAAGTGGAATATTGCGAGAGCTGCTTCTGAGACGGGGGATGTCTTCTCTTCAAATCCCCAGGCCGTATCGGGATATAATGTTTACGTGGGCCAAAGCGAAGAGACTCTGACTTATTATACGACAGTTAATAATCCTTCCACCAGTGAGCTTTTACTTAGTAACTTGATCACGGGAACAAATTATTATGTAAAAGTGAGGGCGAGAAATTCAGCGACCCCCAACCAAGAAGAACTCAATCGAGAAGTTGCGCAAGGTAAGACAACCACGACCTCCCCCATCATTTTCGGAGGGGCCTCCACCCTTGAAGTGTCAAAATCTGCTGCTGGTCTTAGTAGTTTTAAAATCAATTGGGCCGCTGGAAGCGGAAGCTATGATCGCTACCGGATTTTCGTTACTAAAACACTCAAGACTTCTTTTGATCCCGCAGTCGACACACCCTATACTTCAGATCTAACGAATCTCGGCCTATCCTCTTTTACCATGTCCACCGCAGAACCCCATACCCCCTACTATGCGGCGGTTGTGGCGTGTAATAATCCTGCCTGCACCATTTATCAAGGTCATGACAAGGTGAAATCGATTAAGACGACTCCACCGATTGCACCATTTAATGGAATTAAAGAAATACGTCAGCCAAGCGGAACCTCGGGATTAAATTCGGTTGATATCACTTGGGACTTACCGGACACCACTCTGGGTATCTACGATCAAATTAGAATTTTTAGAAGCGACAGCTCGGGTAACTATAATCCTCTGACTGATCAGGTTGGTCAATACAGTCATGCCGTTGGTACACTAGGATACAACCTCCTTTTAACCACCAGTACGGGAACTCGCATCGAGGGAATGAGCCTTGCGACTGAATATTGTTTTGTCGCCGAGGCCTATAGTACCACTCCCATTGATCCGGCCAATCTCAATGGCAGGAGCTCAAATTCAAAAAAGCCTCGTTGCCTCACTCCCCAATACATCTATCCTTCATTTTTGGGAGTCAATTCGAACTGCACAAACATCACCGGAAGTTCTCTCAAAATTAGCTGGGCAACACCTAGTCCTGTTGGAATTTACAGCAAATACGAAATCTATGTGTATCAAGCTCAGGCAGGTTTTAGTTTTACCAATGCCATTAGTGGAGTTACCGGATACTCAAAACTGGCCGCTGCCACCACTGTCAACAACTATGTCGTCACTGACCTCGCCCCTGCCACGACTTATCAGATTGGGGTTAAAACATTTTTCGAGGATGCCGGCCTCAATAAATTTTACGACTTCAATCAAGTGGTTGCCACTTGCTCAACCTCCTCAGGAAAAGTCATCCACAATGGCTGGCAAGAAATCATGGCGATCGGCCCTAAGATAGATGGATTAACCGGGCTCGCAAAAACAGAAAAGGTTGCAGCTCCGGGTGATGCAAATTTTGTGATCAGAGTTCCAGTTGAAGACGCTACTGCCATTCCCGGAATCTCTGGTTCAAATAAAGGTATCGTTCGGTTAGTATGGACTGATTTTGAACTCACCGATTCTCTAGGCAAGATGTATGACTTTCGAACTGCCGCCAATTCTGGTTACAGGGTTTACCGAAAACCTTGGGTCATAGGTCATTCGAGTTTAAGACCTACCATCGGTGATTCCGATTGGGGAACTCCCATTCATTCAGGCTACATTATTCCTACCAAGTACTACGATACCGTTTCCGGAGAAGATAACTTCTACGGGGAGCTCAATGATTATACTGTCACTCAACATGCTCAGCCGGATACGGTCAATGTTTACTGGTATAAAGTTGAGGCCTTCATCAATGGTGTTAAAATTCAGTACGACACCCAACCAACTGATGCTGTGATAAAAGTCATTCTACCCACTAATAACGTGGCCCTGATGCACAGATGGATGATCAATCAACAGGTTTGCACTAGCCTCCAACGCCCTCCCGATCGAAACAACAACTACCGCTGTGCCTTTAACGGCATTGGCTCAACCAATGATTATTATGATTATGGTGGCCACTACCTGATGGATCGTTTTGAGTTGGGTTGTAATTTTACTCGCGGAAATGTAACCGCAAGCAAATGCTCCGAGCCCTCAGTAGGCGCCAACACTCGCTGGCTTGGTCGGGATACGAGTGCGACTTACGGAGTCCAGGCGGGCGACTGCATAGGTGGAGTCCAAAGTACAGAAGTCACTGAAGCAGGCTCAAACCCTGGAACGGGAACAACGCTCTCTGGATTAATAGGAAATCGTTATCAAACTGTCGCCTATTGGAGAAACCGTAGTTCAACTTCATGCTTCTTAAATACAAGCGGGACAGTCGATGGAACCCCAGGCACCACGTGGGCAACCATTAATAACGTAGAACCAGTAGCGACCATTCCGCAACTATCTATTTTGCCGGCTCTCGTAAGCGGAGTTTATCCTAACGGAAAAGGTCTGGGGAAAGTTATCGCCACTAATAATGCGAACATGCCACCCATCGATGGAATCTCGCAACAAACGGCCTATAAAATTTGTCGCGGCAATTCAGTTAAATTTAACGGTCAAACTTATCCCAAGCGCACGCCCACTCAGGAAGAATACTTTCAAGCTCTCGACATGACGGTCCTGGTGACTAAAGACACCAACAAAAAGATTCAGGCCGGGACACAAGAAATAACCTCTCCAGACCGGGACTGTAAACAAGGGACATATGCCAGCCCAAATGGTCCGAGTTTCATTGATTTCAAAGAAAACAGGTATCATTCGGCGAATGTCGGTGGGTACACGACTTTTTTAACCACGGGTAGTTCCGGCACAAACTCCAGTGAGCTGTGTGTGAGTAAGTATGGTATTCAGGATTTATATGGATCAGCCCCCGAATGGATTGCTGATCAATTATCATGCTTGAATGGATTTGGTTGTAATGCCGGATTCACTGATTTAAATAACTCTCCCCCAACGACTGCTTTTAATCCGCTGTCATCCACTGAGAGCAAAGCACGATTAAGAAATGGAGATAGTGCCTACTTAAATATGGCGACAATTAATAGCTCGAGTGTGGATTCATTCATGCCTGCGATTGATGATACCATTTATTACTTTGATAACTACTTAAACTCTGCTGGCCTGGGCCCCGCCATTTATGAAAACAGCACTTATGTCTCACCCGTTAACGGTCTTCCTTTATCCTGTACCGGAGCCGCGTGCTCATCAGGAACCGATGACAACCTTCTCTTAACGGGACAGGGCTCTAACTGGTTTAACGGAAATACCAATTTAGTCATTGGCTACCAACACCGAAGCCAAGACTTATTTAATCGTCGTTTCGGTTCTTATAATAATTTACGGGCGACCACAGGTGTAATAGGGCAACTTTTAGACGGAGGCTATGATACGGGAAATACCGGAGGTATTACCTTGTTCCGATATTATTTATCAAATTCGACTAGCAAAACTAATGGTAGCGCAAGATGCGGCGTGAAGCTCCACGAGAATACTTCTGAAGTGATTCAGAATCCGGTTTACGATTAATTTTTATGGAATGAAAATGTTGAAACTTTTAGGAATGATCATATTCCCGCTTTTGTTAACAGCATGCCAAAAGCATGAAGCGGTGAAAATTCAAGGTAACGTGATTGCCAACATCGTTGCGTCTAAAACTCACATTGATTTTGAAGAAAAACTTCTGGCGTTTAAGTATACCCAGACCCTCACCCTGACTAACGACGGTTCTAATTTCACCGCTACTGAAATGACGGGTTCAGTTTTTGAATCCTCAGGTCCCTTTAATTATACCGGCGACATCTGGCCAGGTGTTAATGGAACCTGTGGAACCACACTTTCTGCGGGCGAGAGCTGCACGCTTGAGATTGAGTTTTTTCCAGAGTCAGAACAAAACTCTAACGATGCTTTAGGTATTTCTTATAGTAATGGACTTGAATTGACTTCGCTCTCCATTCCCCTCACGGGCTACGGTGGAAATGTCGCAAATCTAACGGCAACTCCCGACACCATTTCCTACTCTGTGCTGGAGCCTCTGTCTTACCGAGAAGCAGTTATTACTCTTCAAAACGCAGGCGGATTACCTGCCCTGAATATGGCAGGAACATTTGATGAGCTCACGGCCTATAATTTTAAGGGAGGATTTTATCCGGGTCTGGGAGGAACTTGTGGCCCGGATTTACGTCAGGGCCAATCGTGTACCCTGGTCATCCAATATTACCCGCAGGCCATCGGAAATTTTAATACGGATCTCAACATCGCTTTTACTAATCCCGCCAATCCTGTATCGCTTCCCATTTCGCTCACGGGAATCGCGGCCAGCATTGAAGGCGACTTAAGATTTTTAAATGGATCGACCCTGCTGTTTCTTGATACTCCCCAAGGGGGAAGAAGTACAAAACAAGTGACACTCTCAAATTCTGGCTACCTGGACGCTCAAAATATCTCCATCTCCATCACCGGAAACTATAGTCTCGCCTCTACCACCTGTGGTCTCGCCCTGACTGTTTCAAGTAATTGTGTCGTGGTGGTTAATTTTAATCCCGCCATAGTGGGACAAGAAAGCGGCAGTATCGTCGTGAGTTATAATAGCGGAAAATCCGTCCGCACTACAACTCTCGCCACTAGTGGAGTCGGCTTAACTCCTGGAGTCCTGAGCTTTAGCATAGCTAGTCCTTATGAATTTGGCAGTATTGGTGTTCACGATACAGCTCTGATTAATTTTGCTGTGACTAATCTTGGCGATCTACCGGTCACGGCCTTATCCCTCGCAGCTCTTGCTGCTCCCTACACCATCTCGGCCAGCAATTGTCCCGCAGTGATGGCGCCCCTTCAAAGTTGCAGCCTGAGTGTTGCGTTCGATCCATCCACTGCCCAGACTTTTACTGAATCCATCGTGCTTAATTATCACAACGGTGTGGGTGCGGTATCAAAAGTCATGGACCTAAGTGGGACAGGTATTCCGATTGCTGTTTTAAAGTACTCGGCCGCAGGATTCAGCTTTGGTACTGGTCCCGTGAATGAAATCTTAAAAAAAGAAATCACGATCACAAACATCGGAGTGGTGGATGCCACTGCCATGAGCATTATAAATCTCTCCTCTTACTTTGGTTACGAGGGTGGAAGTTATCCCGGCACTCTAGGGAGCTGCGGATCGACTCTTCCTCCTGGTGAATCTTGCACGATCAAACTCACCGCTTTCAATGCCATCAAAGAAACCATTAACGCAAGCCTTGTGATGAGTTACAACAACGGACAAACTCAGGCCACAGCTCGAACTTCCTTACTCGCTATTTTTCAAAACCCCGCAACTCTTGGTCTTGCAAATGGCCCTTCAGGAGATTTTGGCAGTATCGCACTGGGAAGCTCTCAAATCAAAATCTATACTTTGTTTAATAGTGGAGATTATACTGCTGTTTTTGATTCCCCAATTTCACTCCAAAGTGGGGCCCAACAATTCACACTAGACCTCCAGTTTAATCGTCTGGACAGTGGCTTTGTTGTTTGTGATGGTCTAACCTTCCTTCTCCCAAACCAAGGCTGCTACCTTAAGATCACTTTTAATCCGATCATCTCCAATACTTATAACGACAATCTCATTTTGGATTATCATGATATTACATCGGCAGAGAGTTTCTCTTTTAGTCTCACAGGGGTGGGTATAGCGAAGGCCTTGGTTGAGGCACAAAGTTATGCAACAAATTTTGTCTCAACTCCTCGAGGGGGATTTCAGGACATCAACTTCACGCTGAAAAATAACGGCAATCTGTCCGCCACGAGCTTAGTAATTTCTGCACCCACTGATATTCAAACCAACCCAGCAGCTTCATCCGCATCTGTTCAGTCTCATAACTGCCCATCAACTCTTGCTGTCAACTCCACATGTCTCGTCACACTCCGTTTTGCGCCGACAGCAAACGGCACTTATCTTTTTGCGGGAAATTGGAGCTTCTACGACGGCACAGAAACTGTCGCTTCGAAAGTTGGCTTCAGTATGGTTGCGGTGAATCCCGCGAACTTAAGCATAACTCCAAATGGAATGACTGATTGGGGTCTTGTTGTCGTAAACAATAATGCCAATAAAAATTTTACGATTCAAAATAATGGTGGGGTTAATGGAACCGGTTTAGTGATCAACGGTTTGTCTGCTCCATTTAGCATCGCCTCCAATAGCTGCGGAACAACTGCCATCATTGGCGGGTGTAGCATCACCATCCGTTTTTCACCAACCGATATTGGAATTCTCCACTCCAATACTGTCAATGTGACTTATAACGACGGTGTCACCGGCAAGACCACAAATACCATCACTCTTCAGGGAACTGGGGAGCCTCCTCTTTCGGTTCATAGAGGATGGTCCATGATTAAGGCCTGGGGAAGTAAGGTTTCTACGACCAACGTAAGTAACGGTGATGCTCAAATTGCTTTTAGTTGGAATGCCATGATTCCACAATCTGGATCAATTACTGGTTATAACGTTTATAGAAAACTCGCTTCGGCCGCGAGTTTTGATTTTGCCTCACCTGTGGCCAGTAACGTGACCACCGACTCAAGAACATTCACCGATACATCCATTGCACCTAGTACCGTTTATGAGTACATGGTTAAACCTATCAACATGGGTTTACCTTCCAGGACAACGCAGACCTTCAACACCTTAAGAGTTATCGCACCTCCGAACAATATGGTTTTGGTTCACCGATTTATGGCGAATACTCTTTTGTGTAATAGACTAGGTCTAACTGTAAACACGGCCCTTAATCATGGTTGCTACTACTCGGGACTAGGTAAAACAGCTAGCGATACCCTTGATCTTGGTTATGATTTACTAGTGGACCGTTTCGAAACAGGCCTTGATGGAACTCCTCGAACTAATCAGGCCCCTCTCGCTAGCTTATCTCAGGTGAGCGCATGGAACAGTTGCATCAATCAAAGCGGGATTGGTCTGGCCGGAGTTGCGGGAACGTTTTCCAAAAGACTTCTCAAACGGCGTGAATTTGTGCTTGCCTCCGCATGGCCAAGTACCCTGACAGCTTCGCAAATTACCTCGATCGAAAGCGGCACCACCGGTTCGCAAGACTGTAATGGTGATGGATCTGGTGTAGAGAACATCGGTAACAATATCAATTGTACTTCCTACTTTGGGGCCAGCGATACTTCCGGTAATTCTTGGGAATGGGTCAGTGACAGAGTTTTTGACGGTAAAGGAATCAGTTTGGACAACATGAGGCTCGATCCTAACAATAGAGATTTAGATAATATCGATTTTACTTCACACACGAACAAATATTTAGATGACTACGAATGCTTCAACGAGGTGTTTGGTCTTCCCTTATTCTCTAGCGGCGGAGGCAGCTGTGGAGAGAACACGAGTGTGAGTAGTCTCGGTGCGGCCAATCTTCACGATGATTATTTTTTTACTCCGGGCAGTTCAGGATTAAAAGTTGCTCTGGTCGGTGGAGGCTTCTCTAACATTCAGTACAGCGGCTCACATACATTTGGCTTTTTTTCAACCTCTCTGCGCGGTGCTGCCCGCTGCGGAATTCAAGTCCCCTAATTAAAACTGGTAGTAGAGATTAAAACTCATCACTGAGATTTGGATTTTACTAGTTCCAAAGGTTCTTGAGCCTGAAATGAAGTAATTCTCAAGCTTCACTCCATAGCCCCATTTTTCTTTCTGCATGAAGGTTAAATCTCCGTAGAGCTTGGCCACGGAATAATCGGCTTGCTTGATGTTGGAATTAGAAAAGATGGCCATCTGATAGCCAGTGTAAAAAAACACCTTATGCTCCCGGAATTCTGTTTTTATTTTTAATTCCGGACCCAACAGAAAAGCATTGATGTTGGCGAGATCGACTCCCTCGCTCGGTGGTTTAACCGTTCCGATCATGATGTTCTCAAAAGTAAATGTTCCACCCACACCAAAAAATCGCTCTAAGGTCGTGGTTCCAGCATGGCCCTCAATTTTTCGACCCAATTTAACTGCATAACCTTTAGTTGAAGAGGCCTTAGAAATAGCAAATCGCCCTTCATAATCTAGGTTGTACCAAAATCCAGTATTGCCTTTTTTTTTCAAGTCTCGAGTAAACCGTCCACCGATGTTGATAAAATTTAATTCCGTTGTGGTGGAAATAAGTTCATTGTTAATCCCCTTGAGGTTACTGAAACCAAAGAACATGGAAAACTTATTTTCGGTTTCGGAATTTACGACTTTAAACGAAGTTCGTTTCGACTTAACATTTTTAGCAACTGGGTTTTGCTCTATGGGTTGAGGACTCAGGATTTCTGGTTTTAGGGGTGAGTCGTCATCCCCTGCCTTGGGGTCCACGACCGGGGGAGTTTCAATTGGTTTAGGAACTGCAACTTCTGGCCCTTTAGAGGCTTCAGGAGTTGTTGACGTTTTTTGCGCAGAAAGGTCTTCAGGTTTTATGGCCGAGGGTAAGGCCTGCACTGGCGGGGTCACTTTTGGGATCACTGGAGGTGGTGGAATGACTGGGACATTTGATTTATTTTTAACATTCTTTTTTTGGGCAATCTCATCTTGTTTCACTACAATTTTTTGGATTCGCTCGATTCTGGCCAAGCTTTTCTTGCTTAATCTTTCGCCATGTTTTTCCATGTACTGTTTACCGAGGAATAATTCATACAGTGCCAAGCGGAGCTCTAGTAACGGCAAAGAAAATTCTTCGAGTCTGCGCCTGACAACTATTTTTTCACTCAGAGTCACTTCAACTTCATGGGTTCTAAGCACTACCGTTAACCTTTCATACTTCTGGATATAGGCCAATTTCATGCTCTGTTCATCGGCCAAAAAAAGTTCAAATTTATCGACATCGTAGACTACATCGAAGGAGTTTTTTATTACTTGGGTCTTAAGATGGTCGAACTTGGGGTCGATCTGAGTGCTTTTTAGGTATATCTTATTAGGCTGATCTGGAATTGCATTCGTTTGGCCATGAGATTTCATTGGCAGTGTCAGGGAGAGGACGAAACCAAGAAAAAATAAAGAGAAAACTTTCATCCCTTCACTTTAAACCATGAGCAAAAAAATTAAAGCTGTTTTATGATGAAGTCATGAGATTTCTTCTTTTTATTCTGGCAGCAGTTGCGCTTCCCGCTCGGGCAGATTTCAATCTGTCTCAGTTTAATTTTGGTATGGGCATGACCAACAGTAGTTTCACCGAAACTCCCTCTGGTTTAACTCCGAAAGAAGATGGAACTAAAGAAGAAATAGGTGCTGGATCAGTGCCCGTCATCGCGGCTTTTGTTGAGTATGAAAAATTTCTTAATGCGAAGTACTCCCTCATAGGCAAAAGTGCTTTCCCGCTCATCCCTGGAGCCGCTGGCTCCTATGTTTTTCTTGGAACCGGGTTAAATTATTATTTCAATTCTCTTAGCTCTACAGGAAGTTTTACGAACAAAGAATCCCTGATCATCATCATTCCAAAATGGCGCTTCCACGCTGGCGGAGGAATTGGCGGGGCCTATCTGATCTACAACACAGAGACGGCGAAAAAAAGTGACACGCTGGTCGAACTCTTTGGCAATACCGGAGTCACTTACACTGCAGACAAAATATGGGGTTACCGGGCAGAAATTACCTATGCTCGAGGAGTCGGTTTTAATTCCACGGCCTCTACTATGAAGTTATTTATGGGTCTCATCTACACGCTGTACTAGTTAGCTCAGCTACCCCTCCTCTGCATATTTTCTTTACTCAAGTTTAATTAAACATTCCCGAAAAGTTTACGATCGATTGGAACAAGGGAAGGCTCCAAGCATGGTTTTCTTTTTTATCTTTATGAGTTTATGCGCACTCGCCAAAGACCTGGCGATCAATTCTACGCCTGATAAGGCGGAAGTCAGAATTATGCCCTTAAGCGGTGGAGATCCAAGAAAAGCTGGCGAAACTCCTTTTAAAATACCCATGGTAGAAGCTGCAGGAACCTACGCCAATGGTGGTGATGTTTTCATGGTTGAGATTTTAAAAGATGGGTATGAACCGTACCGAATGGTTGTTCCAGGATTCATTAAATCTGATATCAGTATCGACGTGGTCCTCACTCAGCGCACCGGCTGGGAAGACTTGAAAAAAGTCGATAAGGCGATGACAGATTTATTCGAAGCTCAGCGCATGATCCGGGGCCGTAACTACGAAGCTGCGATGAAGAAGATTGATGAAGTAGAAAAAGTCATGCCTAAACTCTCAGTCACAAAAGAATTGCAAGCAGCGGCTTTCTATATGCAAAACGATTATAAAAAAGCACTCGATTATTATCAGCAGGCCTACGCGGCCAACACGGAAAATTTCGACGCTTACAAAATGGTTCAGTACCTTGAAAAAGCCATGGGCCTTACCAAGGCCAAGGATGCGGCGAAATGAGAATGAGCCAATTCTTCATTTTTATTTTCGCGTATCTCGTCCTCGTTGGGTTTACTCCGATGAATGGCATAAACACCCAATCTCTTGAATGGCAAAAAATAGAACTTGAACGAACGATTAAATCTGAGGTTCACTCAACGATCTCGCCCATCATTCGGTCGGGAGAATTCATCGTAAATGTTAGCGTTAAAATCAAACCCATTCCATCCCTCAAGGATGCGTCTTCCGGTGGAGCTGGTGGCGGCAAGGATGACAAAAATAAAAAATCTACGGTTAAGTTTAGCGATATAGACCCTAAAGATGCCAAAGATGAATATATTGTTCTTAGTAAATTGGGACTAGAAGCACCTGTCTACCAAGACGAAGATAAAGATCCGGTCACGGGCCAAGGAAAATCCGAAGCTCAGCAGTGGCAAAAGTTCATCAGTGACTATTTACAGAACTATGATTTATTTAAAACCATCGAAGCCGTCAACATTGACGTCAAACTGGATGAGTACCTCGGTGATGAGACTAAAAAAACTGTTGAAGAACTCATCAATGGAATGAATCTTGAATTTGGATCAGTCAAAGTCAAGGTACAAACTTCCTACATCAGTATGAAGGAAATGAAGAAAGAACTTAATAAAAAAGTTAACAATGACTATGCTGATCTTTATAAATGGTTAGGTCAGATGGGCCTCCCTTTTGCGGTGATCCTAGCGGTCCTGCTCTTCTGTACTTTTGCTTTTGTCCTCTTCAAAAAATATGCGGCCTTGCAAGAGAAGCAAATGGAAATGATGCGAGAGCAAATGACCCAGCAAAAGCCTGAGAGCAAAGACGAGAAGAAAAAAGATGAAGCCGAAGAAGTTCGGGATGGAGTGATCTCTGGCGGTAGCGAAGACAAAGGCAAAGAAGACGGAATTGAACGCTTCCAGGCCATGATTTCAACTAATCCAGTTGAGGCCAGTCTTATGGTTAAAAGATGGATCAGTGACCAGAGTAAAATTCATCAAATGGTTTTAAATGTTCTAGTCAAAGAGCTCTCAGGCGATGAACTCTCAAAAATATTCACCAACATTTCTTTGGAAGAAAGAAGAATCTGGAAACAAAGTATCGGTAAGGCGATGAAGCCGGATGATATTCGCTCTGCCAAGCGCTATGTGGGCACTCAGGTGGTGCAAGAATTAATTATTCCAAATTCAATCACAGATGCTGAGACCGTGGATTTATTAATCCGCATCAAACCTGAAGACACAGCACGTTTTTGTGAGGAACAACCTCATCTCGGTGCGATTCTCATGAACGTCATGAATGCCAAATTTCTTTCCAAGATGATGGATCAATTAACGGATGAAGTAACTCAATCCCTGTTGCAGGAGAGCTTTCAATTGAATCCACTCAAGATTCAATCTTTGTTGCCAGATTTTAAAAGTAAACTCAAGGCGCATGTGAAAACAGAACACGTCTCTCCGTTCATGGAAAAACTGGGAGAGCTCATTCCTCTTAGCAGTCCGCAACGTGAAAGGGCGTTATATGAAGGCTACGCCCAGGGTGTTTCACCAGAAAAACTATTGACCCTGGCCCAAAAACATTTCCCATCGGAACTCATCTTCAAAGTTCCCGATGCGATGATGAAGAGCTTTGTTCAGACCTATCCTCGTGAGAGACGAGCTGAACTTGTCATGATCTTAAATGAAAGCGTGAAAGAAAAATTTATTGCGATTATTGCTCCTAATGAAAAGTCACGGGACATGCTTAATCTTGACATTGAAAAACTTGAAAACAATCCCTTACAGAAAAAAAGGATTGAAAACACTAGAGATATGATGTTGAAAGATTTTTTCGACCATTGCCGAAAACAAATTAAAACGAATCCTTCGTTCCTAAAAGAACTGGAGCCGGTTTTAAAAAATTGGTTGGTCAGTTTAAATGGCCAGAGCGTGGCTTCACCGACCTCGATTCAAGCCGCCTAACGTTTATAGCTTAGTTAAAGGAATCTTATGAATATCTACTCTATATCGGCCTTTATCCTATCTATTGTCGTGCTGTTCGTGGGACTTAGGCTGTCTACTGATGATTTAACCATGTTCTTTGATACTCCTAGTTTGTTCATTGTTATCGGCGGGACAATTGCCTCTACCGCTATTTCCTTTCAGATGGACCGTCTTATCATTCTGACGAAAGTTTTTTTTACTCGAGTCATCATGGGAAAAAAGATTGAATACCGATCGGTCATTATCGAATTAATGAAGCTCTCTGATGTGTATGCTCGAGGTGAAAATTTAGAGCAGCATATTGGCAAGACCAATGATCCCTTCTTAAAAGACGCCCTCACACTCATTAACGATGATATCATGGGGCACGATGAACTCTTTGTACTGCTTGATGATCGGGCCCGGAATATTTATTACACCTATTCCGAAGACGCAAACAAGATCAAATCTTCGGCCAAGTACCCACCTGCTTTTGGAATGATCGGCACGACTATCGGAATGATCGTGCTCCTAGGTAATCTAGGCGGAGCTGATGCGCTTAAAAAGATGGGACCTGCCATGGGTGTCTGCCTAATCACCACTCTCTATGGTTGCGTAATCTCCAACATGGCAGTTTTACCAATTGGTGAAAATCTGATCGACTCCGCTAAAGAAAACTATCTGAAAAATAAAATAGTCGTGGAAGGAATTAAGCTTCTAGTTAATAAAACCAATCCCATCGTCCTGGCAGAAAAATTAAATTCCTTCTTACCTCCTTCAAAAAGACTTGATTGGAAGCAAGTTCTGGGGAAATAAGCTATGTCTGATTCTTTCAACGAAGACGAACAAGAAGAAATAGAAACTCCACAACCTGCTGTTAAAATCTCAGCTCCAGCTGGGGAACCTCTTTACCCTGTTACCGAAGACGGTGGGAATGATGATTCCATTTGGATGACTTCCTATGCCGATCTAATGACTCTCATCGCTTGTTTTTTTATTCTACTTGTCGCTTTTGCTAATTTCGACCCCGAAAGCTTCAGCCGGAGATCTAAAGAGATGGCCAAGCACTTCTCCGGTGAGAAATTAGTTGATGGCTCTGATGATCCCATTACCCAACTGATGGCAAAACTAGAAGAAGATAGTGATCTTAAAAAAAGTGCTTCGATAAAAATGGAAATGGATGGAATAGTTATTAATTTTAGCGGGTCGGCACTTTTTGATTCTGGTCGTGCCCAGTTAAAACCTGAGGTCTTGGACGCTCTAGATATCATGATCGACTTGATTCACGAGAAAAGTCCAACCTCTAGAATCATCGTCGAGGGCCATACGGATGATGTCCCCCTTATTAACTCCAGTAAATATAGCAACAATTGGGAATTATCCGGAGCACGGGCAGCCACCGTAATCGAGCGATTTGAAGAATTTGGCCTAATACCAAAAAATTTAGTGGCGGTAGGTTATGGTTCAACTCGGCCGCTCAAACCCAATCACGATGAGAATGGCATCGCCATACTTGAAAATATGAAAGAAAACAGACGTGTCGTCATTAAAGTCATGAAAGCGCCGCAGTTGATGAAGCGTGAAAAATTAGGCCTAGGTGTTTATTTTGACGATAATAAGATACTCGACAGCAGCGCACCTCAAAAAGATCCTGGAGTTAAAGTTGAAGTGAATGGCCAAGAAGTTGACCAAAACCCACCAAGACCTTAAACGAGTAGTTTTTACCCCATTCCCTTGAAAACCGACGTTTGAGATAATGTTTTTGATGTTGAGCCTATTAAAACGAACAAAAAAAACAGAAGTCCCCACCGTCCCAGATCAAGAGATTGATGGGACTGACCTCGTAAAGTTTGACCTGGCAGAAGCAGCTTTAGAAGTACCGATTCCCCCACCCCTTACCTTGAAACAAGAGTTATATGTGAGTGTTGCACACACAGAAATATTCAGTCGAAAACTCACTCGAAAGATACACACAAATTTTATCACCGATCAAAAAGTGAGCAAAGAACATGACCAACAACTTTAAAAGATATCAACTACCGGCCCTTGTGTTCACTGGCCTTCTGGCGATGACCGGTTTTACGGTCCATCTCTGCTACAATCGTCTTACTTTTGATAGCACCAATTCGCAAAAATCTTTTGAAGCAGATATGCAAAATTTAAATCAACTCAAAAGGAATGTTGAAGTGAAGGGCATGCCATTTGTTCATGCCATCTTAAAAAACAACGAAGCTTCCTATTTGCCCTATACCTTTGAAGAAATCGATACTGTCCTAAACGGTACAAAACAATACTTTAAGTACCGAAGAGATCTTACGAACCTCACGAACGGTTTGTTTGCCATGACGAAAGAATATAATTGGCAGAGTATTAAAGCTATTTCATTGGACATCGTTAAGAACTGGTACCGTCTCAATAAGGAGAACAACTTCTCTGAATTTTCAACTCTCTTCGAGCAGAAATCAAAAGAAATTGGACAAATCTTGGAGGCCTACAAGGGCAGACTTAATCCAGTCGCCGTTGATCTGACTCAGAAGCAAATAAGTGTCATTCAATTGCGTGTGACTGAACTTCAGCAAGCCCATGAAAAGCATCTGAAGAAAAAATTGATTTTAGAAACTGTGGCCAAGAGTATTGAATCTCAGAAGAAAAAAGTCACGGCCGCGATCTTCAAAGCTGACAATAGCCATCTATCGCTCTTGCATCTATTGACTCTTTTGTCTCTTTCGGTCGCAAACTTAGTCTTTTTTTATAAGTATCAAAAGAACCGAACCTCCGTGACCAAATCGGAAATAGCAAACCTAGAAAAAGTTGAAACTCCAGCTCAAACAAATACAGAAATCGACGACAATATTCCTCCCATTCCGACCCTCACGGTTCAAACCGATTTATCCAATTTGATAGAAGTTGTCCTAGAAGATTTAGCGAGTTTTATTCAGGCCAATAATCTCATCGTCAGTATCAAGTCAGATTCTGAGCAAACTGTCCAATGCGATCCTCTTTACACAAAAAACACATTCAGTTATTTACTAAAAGATTTGGCAGTGCTGGTTGGTCATTCTCAAGGGCCACGAAAATTAGATATTGCCGTTTATTCTGAAAACAATCGCCCCACGATCAATTTCATTCTCTACAGCGCTCCTTTCGATGCTGATACATTTACTCCTGCGTTTGAAAAGACCTTAGTACGTTTTGAAGCGGACATGGAAAGATACAACGCTCAATTGAAACTAGAAAACAACTTTGACAGCAATTCAGATTTCTTGTTTGCCAATATCTCTGTTCAGATTTGAGAAAATAAATTTAGACAGGGTTGTAAAAGCGGTCCAATGAATTTAGTGGGTCAATTTCTTTATCAGCATGTACTGCTCACCCAATTCCATGAGCTTCCCAGCAACAAACAGAGCTTCCTCTCCATAACCCCAGTAAAGGTCACAGCGAGCATTGCCGCGAATTGCTGAACCAGTATCTTGCGCTAAGAAAAAGCGTGAGAACGGAGTTTTGATAGGCGCTCCTGTACTTGGATTCAAACTTGTTGTCTTCACTGTCTTGATGAAATTAATGACACCGAGAGATTTATAAATCGTGTTATCCCAAGCGAGACTTCGGCTTACAGTTAGAGACATATTATCAAGCCCGTGGGGCTCTTCAGCGGTCTCTTTGAAGTAGACAAAAAAAGGTGCCGTCTCGTAAGCTGCTCTTTGGTGCTGGGGATTAGTTTCTAAGAACTCTCTTTGAGTCCAGTAGTTGGTGGTCGCCCTTGGCATGAGGCCAGAGTTAATGAGGTACTGGGAGATGAACTGGAATTTGTTCCCATTACTTCCTGTGTAACTTAAGTACACCGTTGAGCCGTCATCTAAATTAACTCTCCCCCCTCCTTGAATATGTGAGAAATAGATATCAAAGAGAGTTTCTTTTACCCATAAAACTTCAAGATTTTTATTATCAAGCTTTTGGTCAAAATCAATCTCTACTCGCGAGTAATTTCGCTCAACTTCTGTTTTAGGAAGTCCATAAATCGGATGACGGTAAACTTCACTCTTAGCGCGAGATCCATTGAAGTCTGGCGTATAGTACGATGTGAATTGAGTTTTTTTATGAGCATAGCCCTGCTCTGTGAATTTTGGGATCGGGCGGTAAATATCAAAGCGCTCATTTATTTTAAGAGAGAAATCTTGCTCACAAACTGAACGTTGAGAAGTTTTGAAGCATTCAACGGCGGCAAGTGCGAGGGAGTTGAGTTCAATGAGTGAGTCTTTAAGTACTGTGCGTGGATAGACCCTGCTGCCGAATTGTATCGTTCCAGCGAGACCGCGGCGTTTGTAGTTTTCTAATTGGCGAGAAATCGCAAGAGGGAGATGCTCAAAATCCAAATCATCTTGGAAATCCATCGAGGCCACAACGGCCTCAGTCGGTGTCACCTGCTGAGCTTGAACCCCAAAACTTGTAATGAGGGCGAGTCCCAGCCAGAGCATTATTTTTTAACGAGGAAGTACTGCTCTCCCACCTCATTAGTGTTGTAGGCAATGAGTTCTGCCTCCTGACCATAACCTGCGTAGAGGTCACAACGAGCATTACCACGAATCGCTCCACCCGTATCCTGAGAGATAAAGAAACGAGAAAAAGGAACTTTTACGACAGCACCACTTGCACCAATGTGACTTGGGCGTACAGTACGAACAAAATTAATCATTCCCATAGATTTATAGATGCGGCTATCTATGGCGAGTGAGCGTTTTTCAGTCAAAGGAATATTATTCAATCCCACTGGCTCCTCAGATGACTCTTTAAAATAAACATATGATGGGCAGCTGTTGAAGATCTCTTCGGCCTTGTCTGGGTTCGCTTCAAGAAACGCACGTTGCTGAGGAATTCCTGCTTGCCCTGATTGAAGATAACCCTGGGCCAACATGTACTTATAAATCATGGCAAACGAGCGGTTATTTTTTCCATCGTAACTTAAGTATTTTTGCTCAACTGTTCCATCAGCATTGTGAATGTTGATGCGTCCGCCACCTTGAACCTGAAGAAGGTAGATATCATAAAGCGAGTCCTCAACCCAAAAAATTTCATAGCCCTTACCAGCGAGAGCTCCGCGGAACTCAATATCATTACGAGTATAGTTTTGATCAATCGTAATCTCAGGCATGCGGTAGAGAGCATTCTTAAAACGCTCCGTACGAACGCGCGATCCATTCATGTCTGGCGAGTAGTACGACGTGAAATGCGTGCCACCGACGGTTTTTTTAGGAATCGGACGGTAGATATTGAACTGAGAATTAAGAGCAAGGTTAAAAATCGCATTACACTCTTCAAGAGTTGAGGTCTTGCTACACTCAACCGCTTCAGCAGCAAGCTTTTTCAAAAGAAGAAGCGAGCTTTTAAGAACTGATCTTGGGTAAGTGAGGGTCCCAAACTTAATTGAACCAGCAAGTCCAATTCGATCATATGAACTGATCTGACGATCAATGGCGAGGTCGAGGTTTTGAAAATTAAGATCATCAGCAAAAGAGAGAGACTGGTTTACACGGACTGTTGGAGTGATCTCTACAGCATTAGCGGCAAGAGATAATAATAGGAAAAGGCCTGTTAAGTATTTCATGATTCCCCTAGTAAACTTCAATGTTAAGAACAGGTTAAATGTTGTTGACTAAACCTGTCAAAGGCTTTCCCATCATGAGTATAAATCGCCCCTGAAACACGCGTTTCTCCTCGAAGGTGTAGCCGAGTTTTTGGTAAAAAGAACGATTGCGACTCTCTGTTCCCGTCATGATGTGAACACCAGTAATTTTGAGGGCCTGAAGCTTCTTTTCAAGTTCCAGAACGAGAAGACTGCCTACACCTAAGCCCCTTGATTCGACGTGGCAATTAATATGGTAATGAGAAGGAAACAGTATAACGACGTCCTCAAAAGATTTCATATGAGGCTGAAGATCAAAATCAGTCTGTGTGGATCCTGCAATGTACCCCAGAATTTTCCCGTGAAGCTTGGCGACCAAAAAAAGTTCAGGGAATTTTGTTAAGTAACTCCCTAGGTACTTCCACTGAAACAATTGCTTGTCTTCTTCGTTTTCAAAAGTTTTTTTGGTGGAGCTTTCAAAAAAGATCTCTTCAACTTCTTTATAATCAGTTGATGAGAAGGGTGAGACTACAACCGCTGACATAAATTCCAGATCTGGTACTTCGCTCTAAGAGGAGGATCGATGTGCTTTACATCTTTAACCACTTCAAAGCGGTAGAGATGAATCCATGCGGGAAGATAGTTCTCAACCATGGCCAGGAGGGGGAGGTTGGGATTTTTTTGGAGAAGTTGTTTCGTCGTAAAATACCAGTCAAAGAGCACTTCAAATTCGGCTTTATCTTTTATTTCGTCAAACTCTCCATGGAAAATCTCTGGCTGAATTGAGGTAAACTTTTTCGAGCATTCCGCCCAACGCCCAAGTCTGCGGCAGGTTTCAGAACTGAGAGAAAAATACGTCTGCCAAGATTCACAAGGAATTCCTACCCACTCAAGAGCAATCATCCACTCTTCATGAAAACTTGGATCCTTCAAAACAAGTTTAATCTCATCAATTTTAGAAAGAAATTCTTTGCCCACAGGCAATTTCATCTCAGGATGAGTGGGTTGCCAGTCTAAGAGCTCTTTATAATAACCAATCGGATCGCCGGATTTTTGCATCTCATTCCACAAGTAAGTGGCCGAGAATCCCGTCACGTCCATTTGTTCTAAAATCTTTTCTAGCTCAGAACTCAGGCCAAAACCGAGCTTGTGTAAAAAGCGCAGCGCCCGCAAAAAGCGTACAGGATCTTTTCCAAAATCTACTCCTGCTGGATAAAGGAGCTTATCACGCAAGTGACGAAGACCTTCCAAGGGATCAAGAAGTTCGATATTTTTATCTGAATGAAACCGAAGTCCCATCGCATTTATGGTAAAATCTCGTCTTAAAACTGATTTTTCAAAAGGGGCCTTGAGGTCAAAAGCCGCTTCAAAATTTTTATGCTGATTACTCTCAATATAGGTCTCAACTCTAGGTGCAGAAAACTCAAACTGATGCTTTCCAATTTCAAGACGAATTATATCGTAGGGCAGATAAGTGGTTCTTCCGAGCGCATGGAGATCCTTCCCCAGCTGCTTCCATAAATCTTTTGTGAACTCAACTGTCGGATGAGTGAGTTCAAGATCCCAATCAAACCCTACATTCCCAGTAAGATAAAAATCACGAACCGATCCACCAACAAGAGTTGGAATGAAATTCCCTCGAGAGAGAACCTCGTACACTGGCCTCCAAGAAGCCGGCAGAGCTTTTCTAAACTTTTCCGTGCTGGACGACAATCAAAGCTCCTTAGTCACTTCGAGAAGAAACTTATAGAGCTCTTTAATTTTATAGTTTCCAATCTCATCGGCATGAAAGGCAAACGAGACCTTGTTATTGAAAACTTCAAACTCTTTCCCCACCGTTTTCACTTTCTGGTGCGAGCGCTTTAAGACGTGAGTCGGCACAACCGCCACACCCAAACCTTCCGCCACTGCAGCAAGCATTTGCCCGAATGAATTTACCACTAAGCGTGGCTTAATATTTCTTGGCACAACCCCGTACTTCTCACGACACCAGCGATAAAACGTTGGATCATTATTGTCGTAAAAAATAATCGGCATATTTAAAATGTCTTTAAGCTCAGTCGTCTTCGTGATCTTGAACTTATCAGAATCTGGGAACACGAGAGTCGAATACTCAGAGTGCAAATCTTTTTTCTCAGCAAAGGCCGGCACCATGTACTCAGGCATGATCAAACAATCAATCTCGTGCTGCTCAAACTTTTTAATAATATTTTCTGGAAAATCCATCGAGAGTCTGACTTCAAGCTCAGGATACGCCGACAAAAAGGTCAGCATGCGGCTCGATAGCCAGGTTTTCCCTAAACCGTAGAGTGATCCCACATGCAGCTTCCCTTTGATCTCGTGATTTTCGAGGTGAATTTGCTCGATAGTTTCATCAATGCGTTTAAAATACTGTTTAGCGACTTTCGCGAGCCTCATCCCATTTTCAGTTAAGGTTACCGACTTCCCCATTCTCGTCACAATCGGAAACCCAACCTTACCTTCAAGGTTCTTTAGCGCCTGGGAAACCGCTGACTGGGTCACATTAAGCTCTTCCGCCGCTTTAGATATGTTTTCGTTGTGAGACAGGGCTATGAGCACCTGCAGCATTGATGATTCGATCATGGTTACCTCTAGAATGACATGAGGTATATATTAGTAAAACTTAATTGAAAAGTGAATGTTGTTTATACAAGTCCCTACTCCGCCAGCGCAGTCAAAAAAAAAGGGCCAGATTTCTCTGACCCTTTTCGATTTGAACTTTGTTACAAGTCTTAGTCCGCTCTCTCAGCAAGTTTTTCTTTACGAGCAACAATAACTTTCTCTTGAACGTGAAGTGGACACTGTTCATACTTCGCGAACTCCATAGAGTAACCAGCTTTACCAGCTGTACCTGAACGAAGAACTGTCGCATAACCAAACATTTCTGAAAGAGGAACGTGAGCGTTAATAACGGCTTCACCTGTTTCAGTTGTTTCAGATCCAAGAATCACACCACGACGAGAAGAAAGATCTCCGATAACAAAACCTTGGAAGTCTTGTGGAGTTTCTACTTCTACTTTCATGATCGGCTCAAGAAGAACCGGACTTGCGTTTTTAATAGCATCACGAAGTGCCATACGAGCAGCAATACGGAACGCAAGATCTGATGAATCCACGTCATGGTACTGACCGTCTTGAAGGAACACTTCAACATCAATCACTGGGAACGCAGCAAGTGGTCCCTTGTTCATAACGTCGTTGAAGCCTTTTTCACAAGAAGGGATGAATTCGTTTGGAATTACACCACCCTTAATTTCGTTAACAAAACGGAAGACTTGATCTTCGCGCTCTTTTCTTTCAGTCGTGAGCTGTCTCATCTTACCAGCAACTTTAGCGAACTGACCCGAACCACCCGTTTGTTTTTTATGAGTGTATTCAAGACGAGCTTCACCGCGGATTGTTTCACGGTAGTTTACTTGAGGAGCACCGATATCTACTTCAGCTTTATATTCACGTTTAAGACGTTCAACATAAATCTCAAGGTGAAGCTCTCCCATTCCCGCGATACGTGTTTCACCAGACTCTTCGTCTGTGAACAAGTGGAAAGTAGGATCTTCTTTAATGAAGCGCTGAAGTCCTTTAGACATACGAGCTTGCATTTCTTTATCTTTAGCTTTGATTGAAAGCTCGATAACTGGAATTGGTAAGTGCATTCCTTCGCAAGAAAGATGATCCACTCCTCCGTCTTCCGCTACGAATGTATCCCCTGAAGCACAGTCAACACCGATCATGGCGATGATATCCCCTGCAGAAGCTGAATCGATGTTCGCTCTGTCGTTTGCGTGCATACGCACGATACGGCCGATTCGAACGCGTTTCTTCGTACGAGTGTTATAAAGAGTATCCCCTTTATTCAATGTCCCTTGGTAGATACGTGTATAAGTCAACTGACCGAATTGTTCGTCAGTGATCTTGAACGCCATACATACCAGAGGCATATCTTGATCTGGTTGAAGATCAATTTTTTCGTTCGATCTAGAATCAATTGCTTTAGGTCTTTCAGAAGTTACTGGTGAAGGTAAGTATCTTGCAATGGCGTTAAGAAGAAGTTGAACACCTTTGTTTTTGAAAGCTGAACCCATGTAAACAGGAGTGAACTTAAGTGAGTTAACACCAGTTCTTACTGCACGGTGGATCGCCTCTTCAGTCACTTCGCGACCTTCAATGATGTCTTCCATCATAGCGTCATCGAAAGCTGAAATCGTATCAAGCATTTCTTCACGAGCTTTATCAGCTTGTTCTTGAAGTTCAGCAGGAATTGCTTCTTCACGAACGTTTTCGCCGTTTTCGCCGTCGAAGTAATAAGCCTTCATCGTGATAAGGTCGATTGAACCTTTGAAGTGTTCTTCAGCACCGATAGGAATTTGCATTAGTACAGCATTATGATTGAGCTTCTCGCGAAGAGCTTTCACACCGTTGTAAGGGTTAGCACCCATACGGTCCATCTTGTTAAGGAACGCAAGACGAGGAACGCGGTAACGTTTCATCTGTCTATCAACTGTGATTGATTGTGATTGAACACCAGCAACAGAACAAAGAACCAGAATCGCTCCATCAAGAACGCGAAGTGAACGCTCTACTTCTACAGTAAAGTCCACGTGTCCCGGAGTATCGATAAGGTTGATCTTGATTTCTTTTTGGTCACCTTCAGAAAATGTGATCCCTTTTTCTTTAATCCCAGTCCATTCAACAGTTGTAGCTGCTGAAGTAATTGTGATCCCTTTCTCTTTTTCAAGCTCCATGTGATCCATGGTCGCTCCGGCGCCGCCGCCCTTAACGTCTTCAATTTTGTGAATTTTATCGCAGTAGAAAAGAATACGTTCTGAAAGTGTAGTCTTACCAGAGTCGATGTGGGCCGAAATACCGATGTTTCGAGTTTTCGCCAAATTTTTGTCGATCATTTGCACTCCAAGAGATTTTTAATAGAAAATTTAGACTGCATCTTAATTGAACGCGGTGTGTTTCGTCAATTTTTTTCCCGTTAAACTCCTACTTTTGAATATTGCCAAACTCCTCCTTTTGGACGAAAAAGGTTGGATGAATAGCAAGAAGGATTTAGACAAATCAACTCTCTACGAAGCCGTTAAGGCCCTCGTGGAAAACCCAAGCCCACATATTCACCTAGACCAGCAGAAGCTTTTCACTCTGTTTAGCGTGGCTTTTCAGTACATTCTTTTCCGTTCGACAAAAAATCCAGGACATTACATCATCCGGATCGAAGACTCGCTTCTGGCCGACAAGCTAGCTCGCAAGGCAAAGGACGAAACGACCCGCAAGTTTCTCCAACGCCTGATCGTTCCCCGCCGTCTGGTTTATGGGAACTCAACTTTCCATCTCGACTATTTTCCGATGAACACTTGGGGTGTGACCAAGGATCTTCCGAAAGAGAAAATCCAGGGTGCTATTATCGTCAAAAATACCTCTCACAATCCTTTGATCGATGAGATGGATTTCAGACATGTTCCGGAAGATGAGCAGGCGGTAGCTCTTTTTGGTAAAAACTATTTCCTCACCTCTCTCATGGATATCTCCCCACGTACCATCACCATTGCATTTAATGAAGAGTACGAAGGTCTTGATCCTATTCATTTTGATTTCATCGAAGAAAAAGGTGAACGTATTGTGGATGGAGTAAGAATTTCTGAGGATGTTCAGTTCGAAGAGGATTGATCAATTCTTGTACCTTCTCGGTACTCAACTTCTAACAACACTCCGGCCCGATCCCATTCTTTCCAGAGACCATGCTTGAGATCATCTAGATACTTGCCCTGAGTTTTCAGCGAGCCGTTGCTGAAAAAGACACTCCAATTTCCGGTTTTAAGCCCTTCATGATAATCACCTTCGGCCAAGAGGCGACCTGTATCGTAGAAATGCCTCCAAGGACCAAAACGTTTGCCTTTGGAGATCTCACCAACGGCTGCGGTAATGCCTGATTCAAAAATAATTTCTGCTTTTCCTTCGGCATAGATTTTTGGATAAAAAACATCCATAGGTGGTAGCCGCCACTGAAAACCCTGAATCTCTTCCTGAGATTGAAGTTTTCGTACGGCCTTGATGAGGTAGTAGACAGCCGAATCTCTTTCAGCTCCCGAGACATCTTTGAGATAACTCAACTCATCACGGACTTTTCCGAAGTGACGAGGGATGACTGATTCCAGCGCTTGAATAGACTCAACCGGTTTACCTTTCAGGCAACGGGCAAATAATCCAATCATCTGATCCTGCTGAGATAAGATGCGATCAATATCCTCAGAAGGAAGAATCAGAAAATCATCAAAGGTTTTCATATTTTTTGTGACCCATCCCATGAAGATGGGGTCTTCAAGAATGCCAGTCATAAAAATTTGCTGACGGCTAATCGGCCCCGTCACTTCCAGGTTGTGGACGAATTCCTTGAAACCTTCTAATTGTCGTTTTTTAATTCTGTCGAGCATGCCCATGGGATAAAATTATAAGAGGAGTTAACCACTTAAGGCAAATAGCTGAATAGTCGGAAATAGGAGGGGTCTATTGATTTTATCTTAATCTTTAACGGGGACTTTTCTTGGCACTAATCTTCGAGTTTAGCGAAGATGTCGCTATAGAGAGCCTGGGGACAGGCTGGAATCTCTTTTAAGGAATTGAGGGCGATCTCATCACGGCCTGAAGCTGTTAGCCCCTGGCTCTTTTCATAAGCAACTTCAAAATTCGGTGTCACAAATTTTTCTAACTTAACCGCAATATATTCTGCAGCGACTTCATTTGTCATCAGGCTGGGACTAGAGATGTTAAGGCGGAAGTGCTCCCACCGCTCATCAGATTCAGAAATGATTTTGTATTTTTTCGCCTTGGCCGTTTTTTCAAATGAAGCGAGAACATTTTTTGAATATATAGGATCAATCGTAATACGCAATAAGCAATTGGCCGAGCTTAATGAGGAGAACAATAAAATAAAGGTCAAAACTAAAACTTTCATTTACGGCCTATCTATAAAGATGAAGCCCTTAATTTACCAAATATAACTTTAAGTTGGCCTTTAATTTTCGCCAATTCAGAAGAATTAAGATTAAACGAAAAAGAAAGTCTCAGACCATTTCTTGCGACGTCGTTAAGACCCATGTGGAGCAAAATATCTGAAGCTTTAGCTGCACCACTGAAGCAGGCCGATCCCGCACTGATTTCAAGACCATTGAGATCAAAGAGCGCCAGGGCCATATCCGAGTTCAAATGGTTCAAATAAAAATATATCGTATTGGAGCTAGATCGCTTGGCCTCAGGACTTAAGAGCTTGCCTAAATTCTGCATCTCAGCATCCATAAAGTTCACCAGATCATTTCTCAGATCTGCATTTTTCTTCACATCAATTTTTTTTATATCGGTCAGGGCCAGATACACGCTCTTTGCTCCCTGAGGATTTTCAGTTCCTGAGCGCATGCCGTTTTGCTGACCACCACCGGTGATGAAGGCCTGAAACGGAGTGGTCTTGTTTAAGAGAGTGAAACCAATGCCCTTGAGTGCACCGAACTTGTGAGCTGAAAAAGTCCAAAGATCACCCTCACTCAGTTTTTGCCACTCAGGAATTTTTCCAACTGCCTGAACAGCATCTACATGAATAAACAGGTCCGGAATTTGCTTCAAGAGACTCAATTCTTCGAGCGGGCAAACAAGGCCAGTTTCATTATGAACCCAGAGGTGATGATAAAGAATCATCAGATCCGGATTGTTATCCTTACGGTCTTTGAGAATATCGTAATTTTCCTGATGCAGGGCCGAGAGATCCCTGGCCTTTTTTATTTCCAAAAACTTCACATGAGACCCGAAGTACTTCCCATTCAAAGAAGAGACACAAGGGTGATCAGTTCTAGCGGTACAGATCAGAAGATCTTTTCCAGACAGTCTGGCCGTCTCCGCAAAGGAACTCGCGATGCTAGCGAAGGCCTCCGTCGCACCCGAATGGAAAAAGAGTTTTGAATCTGATTCTGATTTATTAAAGGTTGAGAAAATTTCTGCTCGCGACTCATTGATGACTTTACGTGAGGCCTTACCTCGAGAATGCTGGCTTGAAGGGTTTGCAAAAAGCAAATCCCCGCTCTTCAACCAGTCAGAGACTGATTGAGAAAGCGGGGATGTTGCGTTGTAATCTAGATAAAATCTTTCTAAATCCACTTGTTCCGATTAGGGACTATTGGTTGATTTCTCCACCAAAGCTTCCACGGATAGCAGAGTTATTATTTGCATTGTTTTCTGCAGCGAAAGACTCTTTATTGCTAGAAGTTTTTCGAGCCAAGTCACCGAGTGAAGTCGTAGCAAGGTAATCTTGCATGATTGTTCCAAGGTTCTCGAAATAACCTTTAGTCAGGTTGAACTCTTTAGTATCAACAACTGAATTGATGTCATTTCCGTTTTCGTCTTTCATAATTTCAATACCAGAAGAAGGAATCCCGAGGATGTCTTTTGCTGGGTTGATGTTCTCGCCTACGCACTCAAGAACGTCTTTAACAGTGATTTCGTCCATAGCGCGAGCTAGTACATATCCGCCGCCTGGGCCGCGAACTGACTTAACTACTTTGCCTGTACGAAGCTTTCTGAAAAGCTGCTCAAGATAGTGTAGAGAAATTGATTGTCTTGTTGAAATTTCCTGCAATCTTACCGGATTTCCATTTGAGTGGAAAGTTAGGTCCAGCATAGCTCTGACTGCGTAACGCCCTTTAGATGTAAGTCTCATGTCTTCCTCCATAAATCCAAGTTGGTATATTTTAATCGGGTTACGAAACCATCCTTGTCACCCGAAAGACTTTTCCCTGAAATGCCGCTCATTGCAAATCAGACTGAAAATATCTCCTAAATAGTATGACCTTTTATAAATTCTCACGTCAACTTTTAAATTTTCAGGTTTAGGTTTATTTTTTAGGGGCGACATGGTCCTATGGAAAAACTGTTTGATATCATCACCTTAAGAAAGACTTGAAAGCTGTGCGGTGTCGTTGTGTCTCTGGGCAAAAACTTCCGACCAAGTTAGTTAGTCATCATGAAGGGAGTAGAAAAAGAAGTTCCTTGAGGGTCCTTCGGGAGTCTCAGAGGCCCCATTTTGGATGCTAATTTCGAGCAAATAAGGTGTGAAATTCTCTGGTAATTCACGAATAATTCGTCGTGCGAACTTCATCCCCCACTCAACAAAAAAATATTGTTTGTCTTCCAGATAGTTGCCCAGTTCTAATTGTAATACTTCTTCGTTTTGTTCTAATCGATAAAAATCTGCGTGAAGAAAATTTTTATATTCAGAGACGATTGAATAAGTCGGGCTTAGTGTTTCTTTTTCACCGATAAACATTTGAGTGAAGGTGGTTTTTCCTGAACCCAATTCCCCCTCGAGAATAACCATACAAGGAACTTTCACCAGATCTTTGAGCTCGTAAACAATGTAGGGTAAATCTGAGCGATAAACTTTTTTCCACTCACGTATTAATTTCTTATTCATGTAGGGACCTTATGATTTTAAAAATTCATCAAGCTGTTTGAAGGCTTCCGGAAAAGCTTCAATCAAACTTGTCGCTGTCATCGGACGAACGCCCAGCTTGTCACTGGCGCATTTTCCAGACCAGGTGTGAATCAGAACACCGAGAAGAATCGTGCGGTTTAAATTTTCATAGATATTATAAAGAGAGTCCCGACGTTTAAGGTTGGCCTCTTGGCCAATGAGTCCACCTAGAATCCCTGCTAACACATCCCCTACACCACCAGTGGCCATCCCATCATTGGGTGAAAAGTTGAAAAAGGTTTTCCCATTCGGGAAACCTAGATAAGTGCATGGACCTTTAAGAATCACAGAACAGTTAATGCGTTCGATGACTTCTTTTAAATGATGATAAGGCTCGCGCTGAACTTCTTCTAAAGGAATGCCCGAGAAGCGGCTGAACTCTCCGAAGTGTGGAGTCATCAGGGTTGGAGCACTTCTCATTTTAAAAACTTCTGCGTCCTCTTTAAGATTAAGAACATTGATCCCATCAGCATCAAGCACTACGGGACCGGAAAAGTTATTAAGAATTTCAAGAACAAGTTTGCGTGAACGAGTAGATCGGGCAAGTCCCGGACCAATAACAACTGAATCATACTTTTCTAAATCTTGAATGAGGCGGCTCCATTTGGCCTGATCAACTGGTATATAACCCGTCATAATTTCGGGTATAAGTCTCGACATGAACTCATGATACTGAGGCTCCCATGTGGCTGCAGTCACAAGACCCGCACCGACTTTAATAGCAGCAGTGCTAGACATCACCAGAGCACCAGTGAGTCCGTGCGAGCCACCAATAACCAGTGTGTGGCCGAAGAGTTTTTTATCACCAAATTTATTTCGTGCCGGAGGAAGATCATTTTTTAAGTCATGATCGAGTAGAAACTTATCTCCCCCAGAAGCCATGATTTGCTGAGGCAGACCAGAAGAAATGATTTCAACGTCTCCCACCAAACGAGCACCCTCACCTTGATAGTAACCAAGTTTTGGTAGACCCACAGCAAGGGTGAGGTTGGCCTCAATGGCGTTCCCCTGAATCTGACCTGAATCACCTTCCACACCCGTCGGCATATCAAGTGAGATGGTGTAGGCCTTCTCACGATTTACCAAATGAATAACGTCATAGATGAAGTTTGAAAGTGGAAGTTTAACTCCAGTCCCGAAGATTGCATCAATGAATATTTTGGGAAAAGAATTTTGCTGCAGATAAGATTCAAGATTCTGTACATCGTCGATGAATGCTGTTTTTACACCATAGGGTCTGGCGATTTTAAGCTGCTCTTTGACTTCTGTTGAAAGGCTCTTATCATCAAAAAGAATAAAAGCGCGGGATTCATGTCCCATACTGGCGAGGTGCCTTGCAATTGCAATCCCGGTTCCGCCGTTGTTACCCTTACCGATGAGGAAGATAAGTTCTCCCATCGAGATTTCTTCACCGAGTTTTTGCACAATAGCTTTAGCTGCAAGTAGGGCAACGTTTTCGATAATTAGTTTTTCCGGAAAGAAATATTTTTGTTGGGCTTCTTGCTCAAGTTCTTTCATCTCGGCTTGTGTCACAATTCTCATAATTAACCTACCAGGGGATACTTTTTAATTAGTGTCAGCATTTCTTTTACAACGTGACCAAGGCCGATGAAAACCGATTCTGCAATGATCCAGTGACCTATATTGTATTCTTCAAAACGCGCCTGAACCAAAAGGGGTTCAAGTGATTCAAACGTCAGACCATGGCCTGCGTGATACCCCCATCCCTTCTTTTTAATGATTGCTGCACCCTTTTCAAATTTTTCCAGATGTTTTGTCAGATCTTTTTTTTGAAGAAAATCTTTGGCGTAATCACCAGTATGAATTTCTACGGCGTCGGCCTTGAGCTCAAGGCAGCGTCTCAATACTTTCTCATCAGCTTCAACAAAGAGTGAAATTTTGGTTTGAGGTGAACCTTGTTTAATTTTCTCGCAGGCGGTTTTTACCCGTTGAAAATTCTTTTCATCCACCACGTCAAGACCACCTTCGGTCGTGCGCTCTTCCCTCTTTTCAGGAACCAGACACACCCAACCAGGTTTTTCGTTGATTGCAATGGCAATCATTTCATCATGGCATCCCATCTCAAAATTCAAAAGCATGTTAAATTTTTTACAAACGGCATGAACAGCGGGAACGTCTTTATCTTGAATATGGCGACGGTCTTCTCGGAGATGAATCGTAATCTGGTGAGCACCTGTGGCCAAAGAAACTTCGGCTGCTCTCGAGACTTCAGGATAAAACTCTCCACGCTGCTGACGAAGAGTAGCTACATGATCAATATTAACACCTAGTCTTGCTGTTTTCATTTAGCCCAAAGCCTTTGTAACAACTCCCGTAAGTTCATTACATAGATCTTCCACCAGTTTCAGATCTTTTCCTTCAACCATGACCCGGGCCAGTGGTTCTGTGCCAGAGTAACGAAGAAGAATGCGGCCTTCTTTACCAAGCTTTTCTTCAGCATGCTTCATAGCCTTTTTAATTTCAGGCACATCTTCAAATGGAGTACGTTTTTGCACGATCACATTTTGCATTTTCTGCGGGAACATTTCGATACGTGTCAGGTCGGCCAAATCCATATCGTAGAATTTAATACTCTCAATAACTTTCAGAGCCGCAAGAATCCCATCTCCGGTTGTGGCATATTTTTTAAACACTAAGTGGCCAGATGGTTCACCACCAAAGAGAGCACCACTTTGTCTCATGCGTTCAACGATATAACGATCACCCACTTGCGTACGAGTAAAGGTTAAACCTTGCTGGTGGAGATAATACTCAAGACCAAAGTTACTCATGACCGTTCCCACCACTTCATTGGTTGGACCGATTTCCTGATTATCTTTTAAAAATTTCCCACAAAGACCAATGAGTTTATCTCCGTGAATCACGTCCCCGTTGCCATCGACGATAGTCAGGCGATCCCCATCTCCATCTAGACATACTCCCAGATCGGCACGATATTTCTTAACAGCTTCTGAACACTGATGAGGATGAAGGGCACCACAGGCCAGATTGATGTTAGTTCCATTAGGATGATTTCCCAGTGAAATAACTTCTGCACCTAACTCTTCAAACACCATCGGAGCGAGTTTGTATCCAGCACCATTGGCACCATCAACGACAATGCGAAGACCTTCCAGAGAATACTGCGGAGACAATGCAGCTTTGGTGTGAACAATATAACGACCAATGACTTCATCCAGTCGTTTGGCATTTCCTAGCTGATCTCCACTCTTAACGGGAATCAGTGCAGGATTTAAAAGCATACCTTCAAGGATCAATTCGATCTCATCAGGAAGCTTGTGACCAGTGCGATCAAAAATTTTAATTCCATTATCTTCAAATGAATTATGCGAAGCCGAAATCATGACTCCGGCATCGGCGCGCATACTTTGAGTAACGAAAGCGACACCTGGGGTTGGTAGAGGTCCGGTTAAAATCGCCCGACCACCTTGCGAGCAAACACCTGCAGAAAAAGCCTGCTCTAGCATGTAACAAGAAAGGCGCGTGTCTTTCCCGATAATGATAAGTGGCTTACGTGAAAAGTTTTGTTGGAAGTAACTCGTAACTGCTCGTCCTAAAACGAAGGCCACTTCACCAGTCATAGGATAAGTGTTGGCCTTGCCACGAATACCATCAGTACCAAAGAATTTACGGTTGGACATGTTGTCTCACAGAAGTAATGGAAATCTTACTCTAAATATACCATTTTATTTAACATTCACAAGAATGGTCTGGGGGAAGATTTCAAGCAAATGCATGCTTGGTGGAAGGACCACTTTGAGCGGAACGTGAAGGTTACCTTTCGCGTCTTCTGGCACATCGGCCCAGACCTGAATAGTGGATGAGACGTTTGATCGGTTTTTCAAAATCTTCTCAGGTACCATCAGTTTGACGGTCGCAAATTGAGTCGGTGAAGAGAATTTTTTTGAACGACTCAAAAATTTTATTGGGATATTTGACAGAGTGAGATTGGCGGTTGCGGTCTTCACCTGATAAGTAAATTTCAGATCATAACCACTCGTTAATGTCAGTCGTTCATCGGGCAGCTGAATTTCAACCGGGATGATCTCATTACCTAAGAGATTAGAGAGATCAATCGGTTTAGTCGGTAATTCATGGAGGTCGGCAATGAGAGATCTAGGCCCATAAACCTCGACCTCAGAAGGATGAATCTCAGTTTTATGCAGGGAAATTTTGTCCGGTAGTGAGCCGGTAAATCGGGCCTTGACAGGAATGATACGCGACGCCTTCTTTTCCAGACGAATCTGAAGGCGCCTTGGCACAGATCTCTCCACCACCATACCAAAAGGCAGGCTCAGTTGGGCCGGATTAATATCAACTGAAAAGTTTAGCTGACGACGATAGTTAGGTCGATTCAAATCGATGACGAGCTTATCTTCTCTTTCGGCCACCGTTCTAACGAACGCCCTTGGGCCCTCAATTAAAAATGTTGCGTCCTGCGGAGGCTTCTGAGCAAAAACTAATTCATCCGGAAGGATGTACTCAAGAGTGACCGTTTTTTCAAATTTCACTTTCTCTGAATTGAGAACATAAATCCAAAGAAAAATGGAAAGAAAAGCAGATATAAATTTAAGAGAATGTTTCTTTAAACGTTTTCTGATAATCATGGGCGATTCCCTGCTAATTCAAGCGGAACCACTCGGTCAATTTCAAGCAGGAACTTTCTTAGATATTTACGTAAGAGTTCATCATTTTCCATGTAATGAAAAACACCATTGTAACAAATATTAATTCGCCCTGTTTCTTCCGAAACAGTTACCACGACGGCATCAGAAAGTTCAGTAATTCCCAAAGCCGCTCGGTGACGAGTTCCGTAATGACGGTCAATCTCAACATTTTTAGATAGGGGAAGAAAACACCCTGCGGCCTGAATGATTCCGTTATAGATGATAATCGCTCCATCATGCAGAGGAGATTTAGTCTGAAAAATAGAATAAATAATATCTGAGTGAATTCTTGAATCAAGACGAGTACCAGATGAAGAATAGTTCAGCAGTCCGTGATTTTTTTCAAACACAATGAGTGCGCCGGTACGTTCGCGAGATAAGGCCGAACAGGCCGCCACGACTTCTTCAATTTGCTGATCGAATTTTGATCTGCCATTGCGGCCGATGATTTTGGTGGATGAAATTGAAACGAGAGCACTTCGAATCTGATCCTGGAAAAGAACAATAAGGATAATAAAAAGATAATCGAAAAAATTTTGGAGAATCCAACTGAGAGAATAGAGTTCATAGAACTGACTGAGCCAATAGAGCAAAGCGAGCGCTACAATACCAAAGAGCATTTGATAAGCACGCGTCCCCTGAACAATCATCAAGAAACGGTACATGATGAGGCCCACGACAATCATGTCGAGTAAATCGATGAGACGGAAATTGGCGAGTAATATGCCAAGTTGTTGCAAAAAAACCTCTTGTAATTGTCTTATCGGTGTAGTTTTAAAGGATTGTAGGAACTTATTGAAATAAGAATAAAAAAAAGCCCAACAAGTGGGCCTTATCGAAGGATATAAAGACTGATTAAGCTGCTTTTTTCTCGTCTTCCACCACGACCAGTGTCGCTGTTTTGGCTTTTACCGGATTTTTAAGACCATCTAGAATCTCATCACTCATAAGCATCTTCTTACGAAGGGCCTCACGAGAAATTCCCATCGTGCTCGCAGCTTTTGACTTGTTCCCTTTATGGCGTTTGATCTCAGCTAAGATCATCTCACGCTCAACCAGGACCACACGATCTTTTAACGTGATATGTGGATCATCAGCAAAAGGAATATTTTCCAGAAGGCAGTTGGCCGTTTTAGTCACATCAATGATCGGAGTCGATTTATTACCTAGATCAGAGATCACGTGAGCTTTCGGATTATAAAGCACCAGTTTCTCTACTGCTTTTTCAAGCTCAGATACGTTGCCGGGCCATGAGTAACTAGTCAGCTGCTCTTTGACATCATCAGTAAAATCTTTCAAGAGAAGACCTTGCTTACGACATTCTTTACGAATGAAGAAACTCAAGAGATCTTCGATATCCAGTGGACGCTTACGAAGGGGCTCGATATTGACTTCTGAGGTGCAGATATAGCTATGAAGATCAGGGTTAAATGATCCCTCTTCTTCGATCATCGCTTTAAGGTTTCGACTTGATGTGAAGATCGGACGAATATCAATACTGATGCTTGATCCTGGGATACGACGAACAGAAAGGACCTGCATCAGGCGCATTTGCACAGTAATCGGCATGAAGCCAATTTCGTCAAACACCACCGTTCCGCCGACACATTCTTCGAGCTTACTTTTTTCAGTAGCTGAACCAAAAATTTCGCGACAAAGACTCTCTTCGTCGACACCTTTACAGTTGATCACGATGAAAGGGGCAAGACCGCGCTTACCTTCATTGTGAATAATGCGACCGAAGAGTTTTTTACCCACACCCACTTCACCTGAGATAATGAGAGGAGAATCAATATCTTTCAGACGAACAACGGATTTACGGATTTCTGAAGTTTGCGGAGAGCGACCAATCCAAGCGAACTCACGATCATACGGAGTTGAGAATCTACGGATGAGAGACTTCTCTGACATTGGGCTATAATTGTGAAATACAGATGAAAGAATGAGGGCGAGAACCTTCATCGTTTTTTCATCTTCCACTGTAAAGCGATCTTCGTTACGTTTATTCAGGATTTCGATCACACCAATAATTTTATCTTCACGGTTAGTGATTGGACTACAGATGATCGATTTGGTTTCAAAGCCAGTCACACGGTCCATTTCTTCAGAGAAGCGTACCTTGTCTGTTTTGGTATCAATATTAAGTGACACACCTGTCGTGAACACTGAACCCGCAATACCTTTACGGTAATCGAATTTCAATAGTTCTTTATCAATCCCTAAAGCTGCAACAGCTTCAAGTTCATTTGTTTCAGTATTGATGAGGAAAATTGAAGCGCGCTGACCATTCAAGATTCGCACGATTTCTTCCAGCATGGATTCTACAAATTTTTCTTTGTTACCAAACTGAGTAATATCTTTGAAGAGAGTCAGAAGCATTGAAAACATCTCAAAGCCTTCTTTCTCAGAAGAGTAATGCTGGGTCAGGGCCAGTTGCACTAAGCTGTCTTTAAGTCTTTCAGGCGGTAAACTCTGAATGTACTGCTCAATGAATCGTTTCATGTTGCCGTAATCTTCGTTATCTAATTCAGCACCATACATCATTGTTTCTTCAGTACTGGCCGTGTCTTTAAAGGCACGAACAATACTTCCGGCGAAATCAAAACGAAGACGTTTAAATTGCAGAGAACATCTTAGTGTTGTTCCTACCGGCATGGGGAAAGTCGTAGCAAACCCTACACCACTTAAACTCACATCTTTGAGCTTAACTTTGTCCACGAATTCGAATTTCCCAGAAGCGTTTTCGAATTCAACCAGAAACTGAACATCATCTCGTGACTCAACGGGCACGCGAAATGACTGATAGTATTTGAATTCAGAAAAACTGGTAAACATGATGGGCTCCTTAAAAGATCACAAAATCTAAGGGCTCATCGGAGTAATGGGCCACAAACTTGAGAAACTTGACCACTTAAATTGGCACAATGGTTTCAAGGGCTTAAAATTCTTAGAAGTTTCCGAATAATATTCTGGCCTGAAACATTTTCCAGCTGCTCGATCCCAGGACAAGTATTAAGCTCAAGAACAACAAGTTGATCTTTGATTAAGAAGCAATCAATAGCTCCATAAAGAGCGCCACTTTTCTGGGCGAGATCAGTGAGCATGAGTGCTGCCTTTGTTGGCAGAGTAGAAAGTCTCGCTTCTCCTCCCTGAGTAAAATTGGCCGTGAGATCTCCCATCCGTTCGAGGATAATGGGTTCATCATCCTGAATGAAAAAAAAGCGAAATTCTTTTTTTTCCTGGATAAACGGCTGCAGAAGAAAGTCATGATCATCTCCCTTCCACCACTCCGTCAGCTGGCCCTCTGTCATCCGCTGAATGCCCCAACCTCCTTGACCTCGGTCGGGCTTGATCAGCAGGTCTGGTCCAAATTGCGCCAGCTTTCGCGTGATCTGCGAAAAATCATTACCTTTAAGAGAGATCCACGGAAGATAAGGAATGGAGTGCTCTTTAAAAAATTCATACTGCAGCGATTTCCGGCGAAAGCGCTCTAAGCTAACCAGTGGGTTGATGATAGGACCCACCCAAGAGCGACAAAAGCTCAGGTCTTCATCACTTCCGTAGACAGAGGTGGTCCTGACCCAGAGGTCTCCACTAAAGCTTTGGTTCGTCTTAATCCATGGATTAATCAGGTTGATGCCGCCGTAGCCGACTTCGTCAGTCAGTCTTTTGACAAAATAGGTCCCCGTATTTTTTGCCAGGACATTGAGCTTATTCATAAAGACAGTTTCCCGTTTATTCTCTAAAATGTGAAACATGTCTTTTGTAAAAGTATTCTTCGTCATCATTCTGACTACTTCTTGGTCTATGGCCCAAGCGCCCACTCTTAGTGTGGCCGTCAAATCCTATTGCGATAAAATTCAAGGCAAGTTCACAGATTACAAGTGGGGCGAAATTAAGTGTGAAGATTTTGAATGGAATCATGTTCGAAACTCAAATTTGGGAACTCCTCTTTTCTGGACCGTCTTTGGAGACGAGAAATCTCCAGAGGCTGTCGCCAATACGACCATCGTCATGTGTGGCGTTCACGGCGATGAGATTACACCAGTGAAATTTTGCTGGGACTTGATCAGAGAATTAAAAACGGGAACTCATAATTTCAAAGACAAACTGATTGTTGTAGCTCCCCTGGTTGCTCCGGATTCCTTTATAAAGGCCAAGCCTACTCGCACCAATGGTCGAGGTGTGGACGTTAACCGAAACTTTCCCACCTCTGACTGGAAAGCTGAAGCGCTCAGACGCTGGAAGAAGCATCTGAAATACGATAAACGGAAATTCCCAGGAAACAGCGCGGCCTCTGAACAAGAGACTATCTTCCAGATGAATCTTATTCTTCGCTATAAGCCCAATAAGGTCATCTCCGTTCATGCACCTTTAACCATGCTTGATTATGATGGCCCATCATTAACTGCTGAAAATGGTAAACCTGCCAAGGCCCTGTTGGATCAAATGAGCCAGATGTCTTCAGGTTATAAAATTTCCAACTACCCTGTTTTCCCTGGAAGCCTTGGAAACTGGGCCGGAAAAGAAAAACACATTCCGACATACACGCTGGAACTTCCCAATACAGATCCTCAACAGACAGATAAGTTCTGGTTGCTCTTTAAAGATGCGCTTCTTTTTGCCATTGATAATAAGATGAAGCCGCCGGTCGATTAGAATCCTAAAGTATCAAACAAAATGATTTTTCCTCATCCTCGAGACCGTTAACTTTTTTAGTTACCCGGGCATATTCATTTTTATTTTCCGTAAGTTCTCTTTCTTTGGCCTTCTCAAGCTCCAGTCCCCATTTCTCCTGGGCTTGTTTTACTTTGAGCGCAAACTTGGCATAGGAATATTGGAATCTTTGATGTCTTCCATGAAGTCGGCCTGAGCAGGATCATTATAGGCGGCGGTAATCATCTGATTGAAGGTTTATCGTCAGAGACTTATGGAGTCTTGATGATAAACCTATCGAAATCTTATGAATTAGTTTTTAAGCTTCTAGTTTGGGCGGTGGAGGAAGCTTTTTAACTAGAAAAACGGGAATTAACACCAAGACTGTTCCAGTCAGGTAAGCAATAATAGACCCATACTTCCAGTAAACGAGTGAGGCATAAATCGGTCCAATCACTCGGCCTAAGGCCCCCAATGAACGGAAGATCCCGAGACTCTGACCTTGCATATTTTTTGGTGAATAGAATGACACCAAAGAAGTTAAGCAAGGAATAATCATGGACGACCCTGCCGCAAGAAAGAAGAGTCCAGCATAAAGCGTATAGGGATTAAATGAGTAGGCCAGAAGAACTAATCCAGGAGCAATACAAAATAACCCACGGGTTGCCATCTTAATCTCTCCCACTTTGTGGGCCGAGCGACGAACATATCCACCTTGAACCATGGCGATGATGAATCCAATGAAGATGAACATGTAGGCATTATCCATCGAGGTATAACCAAAACGTTCTACCGCGAGGAAAGTCAGCGTGAATTCCATGCCGGAAAAAGCGGTGATAAAAAAGAAGTAAGCAATATTGGTTAAGTTCACTCCCGGCATCGGCAGTGGCTTAAAGAGTTTTAGCGGATTGATACTTCGTTTCGCAACGGTCGAATCGCTGACTCCCTTCTTCAATGTTTCAGGGAATGATCTCCAGATCGAGAAGAAGTTAATGAACGAAAGCACGGCCGCAAGTGTTGCTGCCGCAGAGAATGGATTCACGCCAAAAACTGCCCACTCCGGATGATTGATCAGGGGATTATAAAGCGAAAGAATTCCGCCTAAGGCCGGGCCAAAAACAAAACCGAAAGCAAAAGCAATACCAATAACCGCCATTCCCTTTGAACGGTTTTTCTCATCCGTGATGTCGCTCACCACTGCCGAGGCAATAGAAAGGTTTCCGGACATGAGTCCTCCAACGGCGCGGGCGAGAATTAAAAGGGTAAATGAACCAGAAAAAATCCAAATGACATAACTTAGGAAGAGCCCAAACACAGAAATCAAGAGAACCGGACGTCGTCCAATTCTATCAGAAATCCCACCCCAAATTGGCGCCGCAAAGAATTGAATTAGAGAATAGAGTGCACCAAGCAGACCACCGAAGAGGACAACTGTTGTCATCTGCGGAGTACCATCTGCATTTAGCGAAATGCTTTGAAGCTGGGAGATGAGGTTCATCATCCCACTTAAAAAGAAATTATCTTTATCAACACTCAGATAGTGTTTGGCCATCGCCGGAAACATCGGGAAGATAATTGAGAAACCTACGAGATCCATAAACATCGTCAGGAACATCAGTTTTAAAATCTTCTTAGATTCGGCCGGCATTTCCGAAGGAGCATGCTCATGTTGATCTTTAATCACTTCGAGATACCTTTCTTTAGCATTAATTTTATAAAATAAATTCTGACGATCAACCTCAGAGCCATTGGCGTAGACATTGATGAATTTTGCATAGTCAGCAATCCACTGTGGATCGGCATTCACGCATGGAATGTGAACAATCGTGCCTCCGCATTCGTGAGCTTCTTCGCCTAGCTCGTGTCCAATTTCATCGGTTGTTTCCAGACAATCCACGACAAAACTAGGACAGTAGACGCCGATTTTCTTAACTCCTGCCTTCATCTTTTCTACAGCGACTTTATCTGTGTAAGGCCCCAACCACACTTCCTGACCGAAGCGAGATTGGAAGGTCATACAAATAGGTAGCGACGTTTTGAGCTCATTCTTAATGAGTTCATAGGTTTCGAGACAATGAAGCAGGTAGAGATCTTTTTTCTTTAGCACGCGCCGAAGCGGAATTCCGTGAAATGAAATCATAATTTCTTGAATATCAGGATGGGCCACAAGAGATTCACGGATCTTTCGAACTGAGTTATCAATAAAGGCGGTTGATCGGTGATAAGAATTGACGACAGTGAAACTTGGAATGTTCACGCGATTTTTAAACTGACCGCCAAGAGCATCAACGACTGAACCGATAGTGCTTTCAGCGTATTGAGGAAACTGTGGAAGAACCAAGACTCTCTGAGCACGCGTGTCTACGTCTTCTTTTTCCCAAGCATCGAGCACGACATTAGCGCGGGGTTCAGATAAAAGGAAAATATGATTGAGCTCAAGATTCGGATCAAGTAGAGGCTTAAGAGCAGCAGCGACTTTTTCTGTGTTGGTGATGAGCGGAAATCTGCCATTTTCTTCGATCCGGGCATATTTTTCGGCCGACTTCTTCGGACGGAAAGGCAGCACAAAGAGGTTCAGGATGAGCTTCCATAACAGAGGGTTGATATCAACCACCCTGGGATCCCCCAAGAACTCGCGCAAATACTCGCGAACATCAGAGACTTTCGTACTTTTAGGGGAACCAAGTTGCCCCAGGATGACTTTTATTTTTTCTGCCATACACTCGTGTTGTAGTTGAATTTATCCTCTCTTTTTGTCATATAGAAGGTACATTGACCATCAACAAAATTTCAACTTGGAGGCTTAGATGCCCAAAAAAAATAAATCTCACGGCAGAGCTGATAAAGATCTCAGTTCAGTGACCCTTTTGGGCAACACAAAAACCGATTATCCCGACACCTATTCGCCAAAAACCCTCGAGGCTTTCCCGAATAAGAATCCAGACAACGATGCCTGGACTAGCCTCATTTGCACCGAATTTACCTCATTATGCCCGAAAACTGGGCAGCCAGACTTCGCTAAGATCTTCATAAACTACATCGCTGATAAAAAAATGGTGGAGTCTAAGTCCCTAAAAATCTACCTATTTAGCTTCAGAAACCACGGGGATTTCCACGAGGACTGTATTGCTAAGATGACGAAGGATTTATTCGACCTAATGAAGCCTAAGTACATAGAAGTTATGGGCGATTTTACTCCTCGCGGCGGAATTGCCATCTTCCCCTACGCTTCACTAAGTAATGGATTAAAGCAGTATGAGGCCCTTAAAACGACACGTTTGGCAAACTATGCCCCTGGAAAATATGGCATGGATTTGAGCAAGCTTTATTAGTAAAATAGACATAACAAGGAAGCACATATGTTTGGTTTAGGAATGGGCGAATTAGTAGTCATCGGTTTTATTGTTGTTCTTATGTTCGGAGGAAAAAAACTTCCTCAACTCGGAAGCTCACTGGGTGAGTCGATTAAGAACTTTAAGAAAGGCATGAAAGAGGGCGAATCAACCGATAAAGATAAAATCGATAAAGCGTAAGATTTAATATCTGGCGACCCTTCTTTTTTTAGAGAAGGGTCGCCTTTTTTTTTCCAAAAATAGTCAAGAGGTCCATCGAAAGAAGTTACTTCTCGATCTTAATGAGAATCTCATTTCGCCGAAAAAATGGTAAAGTCCAGGGAGGGTTGTATCCCGCAAAAAAAGGCTTTGATACTTGTCGGTATTTAGGGTGTTTTATTAGCCATTCTTTAAGTTCTTCTCCCAGCCTCTCATTTTTTTCTTGGCCCCAAAATCCACTAAAGACGATAGCCGCGACGAAATGCTCACTGACAATAGATAATTTTATACGTTTATCATTAGGCACAGGAAGCTCTTCAAGCTTGTACTTACTCGGCATACTAAAACTCATGGTCATTGTATTTTGTTCGCCTGGTTCCATGAGAACAGGTGCCGTCATGTTAATCTTCTCACTAGGCATCTTCTCGTTTGTCATCACTGGAGCCGTCATCGCAATTTTACTTTTGGATTTATTGTCACCAAAGATATACCCGGCCAGAATTTTAAAGGCCTTGTTTTCGGGATTGTTATTATTCTCTACAGAAACTTGCGCTACAAGATAACTTGAGTAGAGACGGATTTCTTTATTCCCATCTTTGAGAATTCGTTGGTACTTGAGTTCTTCAACTCCGCTTTTTCCAAAAAGCGAACATCCAAAACTGAGAAATAACATCATCACGACCAATATTTTATTCATTAATAATTCCTGCCAATTTGGATAATAACAACCAGGATGTGGGTTTAAAAGAAAAGATCATCTAAAGAAAGATTAACGTCAAAATCAAAAACAATTGAACTCAGTAGCGCTTGAGAACCTTCATCACAATCGGTTCATTCTCAGTCAGTATGTCACTCTCTTCAAATATTTTGAGAACCACATCTTCATAACTTGGTTCAATTTTTTCCTGTTTTAAAAGCTGGAGAATATAGCGGGCCGAGCGATCAACTAATTTATTATTACTCGATCTGACCCAAGTCATGACATTGCCTTCATAACGACCCAAGAGTCCCATGATAAGAGTAGAATGCGCGTTGAGTAACATCTTCACCATCAAATGAATAAAGAGTGGGTCAGTCCCCAAGTCAAAAACAAGTTTTTCATATTCACATTGAAATGTAACTCGTCCGTCGTCCTGAGTAACAAAAAAATCAACTGTAGGGATGACTCCCCGGCGATTGTTCAGACCGATTTTTGAAATATCAAATCCATAAACTTTCGGCAGATCAATCCGGCCATTTAACTCACTCCAGTTTAAAGCACGGGGTGGACGGGCCAGAAGCTCACTCCAAGCGTGCCCCGAAGTATCTCCTTCGGATAAGAAGAGATAACTTAACGAATGATCAGATCCTGGTTCAAGACTACTTTCAAATCCTTTAAGAGAAAATGTCGGAGATCTCTCCGTGGTATCAGTCAGGATAGTGATAGCTAATTCCGGATCCGCAATGTAGTTCAGGAATTTTTTTTCCTGATAGAGTTTTGCTTCAAGACTGGTAAGTGACGACATCGCCGAATAATTGGAGAGGGTCAGGCGTTTCAAAAAATCCTGATAGAATTCAGAGAAATCATCTTTATTTTCATGCTCGTAAAGAAGTCCTACTCCAATGGCAAGCATCAAGACAGTCGAGGCCTGCATCCGGGTTGAACCCGAAATCGCCATCGGTCCCACGGTCAAGTTTACTTTTTTTATTTTTGGATTTTGAATCACCTCTTCAGAACGTTTAATATTTTTAAGTGCTTCATCAGGATTGCAATAAAGGAAGTAAGGAGCCCGACTTGAAATCTCGGTAGCCTTATTAGTGGCACCAATAACAAAAGGAGTCTCTCCTCCTTCAGTGGGAGAGAGCAGTAAATCATGGGGACCAAAACCGAGTTCCATCAACTGGCGCTCCCCGTATTCAACTCTATCTTCAAAACTTTCGACAGATTTTATCAGAGCAAAATCTCCACCCGCCATAAAGGCGATGACCTGATTAGAGGCAGGATGACTTTGGCGATACAGAGTTTCCAGAACCAGGGAAAGTCGTCCCGTGGCCCCACAGCCGCACATGAAAACTTTATTTCCCGCATGCAAGGTTTTCTGAATAGTTTGCGCCATCTCGAAGATCACGTCTTCAATTCCTTGCATTTGTTCCAGCGCCAGACGATCCACTTCTTGCAGAAGTTTGTGAGCGGCGGAGACATCTTTTTTAACCAGACTTGATAGATTTGAGGTCAATGGATGAAAACTTTCGGTCGTCAGGTGTCCGAGCTTGAATTGATCAGCAATTTTTAAAAAGGTATGGGCACGTTCTATGGGGTTCATACTTAGAAAACAACCCGTGTTCGGATAGAGCGTGGCAATGTCTCAATCTCAAGTGCCAGTTTTTCGGCCTGAGAAGAATGAACATCCATGACGAGGTAACCTATGGTTTCATCAGTTGAGAGGAACTGACCCTCAATGTTGGCACCAGCTTTAGAGATAATCCCGTTGATCTCCCCGAGTACACCAGGCTCATTTCTATGAACGTTAAGGATGCGGGAAGTTCCGTGTTTAATCGGAAGATCCACGTTCGGGAAATTGACAGCTCCAGAAGATGAACCAATTTTAAGATAACGACGGAAACTTTCCGCCACTTCAGAACCAATATTTTTTTGCGCTTCCTGAGTACTGCCGCCGATATGCGGAGTCAGAATAACATTGGGAAGATGCTGCAAAGGCGAAGTAAATTTTTCTTTGTTTGAAGCAGGCTCAATTGGAAATACATCCACGGCACATCCACCAATGTGGCCAGACTTTAGGACCGCAACGAGATCATCAATTACGACAACAGTTCCACGACTGGCATTGATGAGGTAACTCCCCTTTTTCATCAGGGCGAATTCTTTTTTCGAAATCATATTTTTTGTTTCAGGAATTTCTGGCACATGAAGGGTCACAAAATCTGAACGGATCAAGAGATCTTCCAGAGAATGGCACATCTGAGAATTTCCCAGAGGAAGTTTTTTAAGTGTATCAAAAAAGCAGACCTGCAATCCCATAGATTCGGCCAGAATACTGACCTGACTTCCGATATGCCCGTAACCTACAATCCCTAACGTTTTCCCACGCACTTCGTTTGAACCATCAGCCGACTTGACCCATTCCCCATTGTGAGCACGGGTATTGCGGTCTCCTAACTGACGAGAGAGAACGACCATTTCGGCAATTACGAGTTCAGCAACCGAGCGGGTATTAGAGTGAGGCGCATTGAAGACGGCTATGCCGTGGCTTTTGGCGGCAACGAGATCAACTTGATTGGTTCCGATGCAAAAGCATCCTATAGTCGTGATGCCTGTAGCTGAATCGAGAACTTTTTTTGTAAGTTCTGTTTTTGAACGAATACCCAAGGCACAGTAGCCGGGCAGTAGCTTAATTAGCTCATCTTCTGAAGGAGCATGGGTCAGGAGGTCGACGACGTAGCCTTCTTTCTCGAGGGTTTCCTTGGCGATAGGATGAATGTTTTCAACAAGAAGAATGCGAGGCTTAGGTTTGTTCATGGGGACATTTTAATAAATCCTTGAGGGGATTAGCTAGAGAATAGAGACGAATTAAGGCCTTAAAACGAAAAAAGTTAGCCCCTGCTTGGCTCCCTTCAGAGTGCTTAACAGTCTTTAAAAAAACCCATGAAAAGAGATTTCCCTCGAAAAACAAGGTCTTATTCTGATTTTTCCATTTTGGCATTTGTTGGCCATTTTGAGCCGTCTTTGGCAAAAGTGTAACCAAAGTGCAACCATCGACTGACTTACTTTCCTGGAGTAACTCCACCCCAATAGTTTTTAGGTAAGTCACAGTCCTTTGAGAAGTAGGCCTTACATTTATCACCGGCCTGAAGGCGGATAAATGGGCCAGAAATCATCTTTTTTGCCCTATTAAATGGGGCAGGCCATTCTTTTCTACTTTTATCAGACATATTGCTTTCAAGGGGATGATCTATGACGATGCGAACCGTCGCATCGTTTTTCAATAAACCCAAATATTCTTTTCGCAGCTTATGACATTCCCTCATAGGCCAAACACGACGATAATGACCAAAGTAATATGTATCCCCATCCAAAAGATGAAATCCTATTATTGAATTATTATTCTCAAGGCCGCCTGAGCAATCTAATAAAAACTGTCTTTTATTAAGTTCAATATCCAAAAAATATTCCGTTTTCTTGTGAATAACTGCCTGAGAATTACTGATCGCAACAATTAAGACGATGAGCCAAAAAATTCTCATTTCTTCTTCCTCATATTTTGGAGACGAGTATAATGAGCACGAATCTCAGATATGATTCCGTCTGCCCTACCACCTTGGCCAATCTGACCGCGAAGCCCTTTATAAAAAATTACAGCATCTTCCCAAGTAGCTTCTCTTTTCAGAATTCGTTTTGTGTAGAGTTTCTTGTAATGAAGCCAGCGAATTCCTGCTCCGATATTAGTTACCGGGTCGCGGCTTTCCTCCACGCTTAATTTAATATGATGAGTTTTTAGTTCGCCCTTTAAATCCTGCAAGATCTTTCGGGAAGAATCCGTTATTTGAATGAGTCCTCGGGCAGGGCCATCACTGCTTGCCTGATCTTTGACTAAATTAAAACTCGACTCTGTAGCAATCAAGGCCTTAACGAAATCTGGAGAAAGTGGTTCTTCAGGTTTTAAAACCTCATTCCAGAATTTTGTCCATCCAGCAATCAAAAGATCATATTTATTGCCATTCGGAAAATCTAATGAATCTGGAGCAGGCATCACTTCTGGATCTGATTCAAGAGCTTTAAAATATGTCTCCGCGATCAAATTCAATTCGTCAGCGTGGTAGAATTCAAATTTGCTCTTCTTGTTCTTTCGACAATGTCCATCATGGTCGGTGACTTTACCTGGACCTAAATGTTTAGGATGTCGTCTTACCCAGTGCTCACCAATGGGACATAAACGCCAAGGATGCGCTTTGATTTCGATATCTCTAGAATCAAAGAAAGGAATTTTAAACACTCTCGATGCTGGGACGATCTTACCAATTACCTCGCTCCAACGAATAAGTCTAAGATCAGCTTCTCCAGTTTTCTTCTGAAGAGTTTTTTCCAATTCATTGATTTTAACAATATCGATATGTTTTCGCGTTTTATAGGGAATAACAGCTTCATTCTTTGAAGAATTCTTCACTTTTTTCATGAAATAAAAAGAAATGTTATCTTCTTTCCCAAATAAACTTTCTAGGATTTCGCTAATAATTTCTTTTTTGTCTTTCACTGTCATATCAATCTCCCAAAATAGATTATTCCAAGCATTCAAGGGTCGTAAATGCCATTTTCTTACCTGGCACCTTTATGCTACATAACCAGATCTGTTATGAGTGATTCGCCATTCCATGGGTTCTTTTTCGAGAAAAGAAGCAAAGCTTGATGTGAATGAAAAAGTTACGGGAGTGATTCTGCGTGGAGAGAAGCTTTTTGAAAAGAGTGTCACCAAATGGCAACCAAAGACAAAATGTAGTGAATTTTAAGGCAGCATTATTAACAAATTTAGAGCGTAAGACATAAAAAAAGGGAGCCCCTGCTTGGCTCCCTTCAGAGTGCTTAACAGTCTTTAAAAAAACCCATAAAAATCAAAGATTTCCCTCGGAAAACAAGGTCTTATTCTAATTTTCCAATTTTGGCATTGGCCGGCTGTTTTAGGCGATTTTTGGCAAAAGTGTAACCAAAGTGCAACCATATAACCATTTCAAGACTCTTTTCGTAACGTACGAAACATGGTACAATTAGCGTTATAGAGGTACAAAATGGCCATTCCCAAAATTAAAACTTCGAGTGAGCTACGAGATAATCTTGCTGAGACTATTAGCGAAGTGAATCAAGGTCACGAGCAGATTATTGCTCACAAGAGTGGTAATGTGATTTTAATTTCTGAGGAATCTTACTCAAAACTCTTAAAAGAAAATGAAGATTTAAAACAAATTGCTCTCGGGATATCTGAGCTTGAATCAAGTAAAGGCATTTCTCACAGCGAGGCAAAAAAACAATTAAATTCTCTGATGAATAAGTGGTCTTAATTAATGAAAATTATATGGTCTCCAACTTCTTTGACACACATAGAAGCTATTGGTGATTTTATTGCACTAGATTCCCCAAAACGGGCCCAACTTTTTGTCCAAAAGCTTATCAATTCAGTTGAACGCTTAAAAGAATTTCCACTGTCCGGATCAGTTGTCAAAGAATCTCCTAACCTAAAGCAAGTCATCGTACAGGGTTATCGAATTATCTATCGGCCCAAGGATAAACAAATTGAGATCATTGCAGTTCTGACACCATTTCAACTTTAATTTTTTTCGATTTAGTCGCTCATTTTCCAGGGGTAATTCCTCCCCAATAGTTTTTAGGTAGGTCACAATCCTCAGAAAAATAGGGTTTGCACTTACCTTTGACCTGCAAACGAACAAAGTAAGCGGAAGTTAACTTATTTACGTTAGTAAACCGTTCTGGAATACCTTTGACCTTTCTGTATTTTGGCTCATTAACTTCTTCATCAGGGCGTATTCCTACAACACGTACAGTACCCCCATAGTTCACCATCTTTTCATACTCATTTTTTGCCTTAAGGCATTGCTCTCTTTCCTGTACTCTCCGATAAAAGAACAGATACACTTTATCACTGTCCAGTATCCGTACTTCCAAGAATGAAGCGTCTTTCACAGGACTGCAAGAAATCCAGATGTCCTTTTTGGTTCCTTCTATATCGATCAATCCTTGTGTGCGTTTGTGAACGACAGTTGATTCAGCTAAAGGAATAGTTAAGAATATCGCTAGGCTTAGCGCTTTGATCATTTCTGCGTCCTTTTATCTTTAAGCTCTTGGTGATATCCTCTTATCTCTCTAATAATTCTATCTGCAACTTTAATTTTTCCAATTTGGCCGTGAAGCCCCTTGTAAAAAATCACGGCTTCTTCCCAAGTAGCTTCTCTTTTCAGAATGCGTTTTGCATATAGCTTCTTGTAATGAAGCCAACGAATCCCTGCTCCAATGTTAGTCCCTGGATCCCGACTTTCCTCTACAGTTAACTTTATATGGTGATCTCTAAGTTCTCCATTGAGATCCTGTAAGATCTTACGGGTAGAATCAGTTATTTGAATGAGTCCACGAGCAGGGCCATCACTACTGGATTGATCTTTGACTAGACTGAAACTCGACTCCGTAGCAATCAGGGCCTTAACAAAGTCCGGGGACAGAGGATCTTCGGGTTTCAAAACCTCATTCCAAAATTTGGTCCAGCCTGCAATCAAAAGATCATATTTATTTCCATTTTTAAAATTCCAAGGGTGAGGGACAGGCATGATATTAAAGTCCGATCTTAATGAATCGAAATGGGCTTCGGCGATCAACTTCAACTCATCTGCATGATAGAATTCAGATTTACTCTTCTTGTTCTTTCGACAATGCCCATCATGATCGGTGACCTTACCCGAACCTAAATGTTTAGGATGTCGTCTTACCCAGTGCTCACCGATAGGACATATACGCCAAGGATGGGATTTGGTTGTAACATTTGTAGAATCAAAGAATGGGATTTTAAATATTCTTGAAGCTGGAACGATTTTACCAATCACATCGCTCCATTGAATGAGCCTTAAATCAATTTCTTCAGTCTTTTCCTGAAGAAGGACTTCTATATCTTTTATTTTTTCAGGATCAACTTTTCTGCGTGTTTTATAAGGGATAATAGCCTCATTATTTGAGACATCTTTGCCTTTTTTCATGAAATAAAAGGAAATTTTATCTTCTTTACCGAAAAGGCTCTCTAAAAGTTCACCGATGATTTCTTTTTTATCTTTTACTGACATGAGGATTCCTTTAAACAGATTATCCTGCGTCACTTTGGAATCGTAAATCGGTATTCCCTACCTGGCACCTTTTAGCACTGTCACAACCAAGCATCTGCGTAAAAAAATGATTTCAAATTAAGAAACCTTCTTAAGCTTCTCCAACCCTTCTATAATAAAGCTTCTCATCAAAACCTGATAAGGAATCCCCTTCTTCTCAGCGATCAACTTCAACTCCTCAACAACTTCTGGTGGTAATGAAACACTCGTAGGCATCTTTCGACCAACTCTGCGAGATTTTATAACCGCCTCTTCATCAAACTCAACCTCATCATATTCAGGAAGTGATTTAGCGTATCTCTTTGTCATACAAACCTCTTTCTTTTTGGTTAGCAACTCTAGAACTTATAGGCCTTATTTTGCCTTCCCTTATGGTAAAGCAAACAAACAAAACTTCTCCGTTGATGGCCTGGCCGAGAATTCCATAGCGAGCCTCATTAACTGGAGGCCGAAACTGTTCACCAAGCGCCAGCAAATTTGAATCATTAAAAGTAGACTCAACGAGATCATTATCGATGCCGTGCTTTTCTAAACTCTTAGAAGAATTTCCATCATCCCACTCAAAAACAAAATCTGGCTGCGAAATAAGAAATTCCAGTAGCCATTCTATATATAAGAACTTTGCCATATAACCCCACTCGTCAGGTAGTGTACCACACTACTGCCCTAGTGTCCAGATTGAGCACCACAATAATATCAAATAGTAAGCCAAGAAACAGCCGTGCAGAAAGTTGTCACTTTGAAAGCCCCATATGAATAAAGTTCATGGAGACTTTTTAAAAATCCCGAGGGCTGTAAACTAAGGCGAAAGAATTATTAACAACGTATGGGTTTTAACCATTTGATAAAAACGTAGGAAAATATATGAACATGACAATCTCAGGATTGATTGCACTAGGGTCAATAATTTCGATAGGAGCGTTTGCCCAACAGTATCAGCAAAACCAACAGCCTCTTCCTCAAATCACAGTTTAAGTAAGAGTATTCAGTAAAATTCAGCCGACTCCAAGTAAAACCCTTAAGATTTTCCTTTAAATAGAGAGCTCAAAGGTCATCCTTTTCCTATAAAGGGGTGGGGGGTTATGCTTTGTGAGTTATACTGATGTAGGGTTAATTCGGGCTATCCTTCCTTATCCTTATACTTATCCTTATCCTTATCCTTATCCTTATCCTTATCCTTATCTATTTAGTCTCTCTTTTCTTGTTGGGATGCAATGATCATTTTGCCCATTATTGTGGCACTTTTGGCTTTTAAGCGGTTTGCAGGCTTCACTAAATGACCGAAACTATACCTCGCATCAGCTTGAGTTGATACGAATTCTGAACGCTGCTATAATTTATTTAACCAATCAGGGAGAACTTATGACTTCATCCAAATCGTCTCGAAAATTCTTAATCGTACTTGGCTTTTCGCTCATTGCGCTTATCGGGCTTACCGCCGAGAATTCATATGCAAAGGTTCGACCTACAAAATCAAATGTGGGAACAGTTTATCTTTGCGACTCGGCGGGCGATAGCGGCTGCCCCAATGGCGGTCGTTGCTTAACGACCTCTACTGGCGTTTTGGCTTGCCATACCATGAACGGAGGAAGCCAGGTGATCACTGCCAACAGGGCGATTTCCCCAATTGATGGCGCAGCAGCAGGTAAGAACCCCCCCCCTAAATAACTAGTTAAAAACCTGACCCACAAATCGAATCGCTAGCAAATATCGACATACCAAGGGTGGCCCCAGCGCCACCCTTGTTTATGATGAAATCGCTGACCTTGCCTTTAAATGCATCCCCATATACGCCTACTAAATCACTAAATTCATTATAAATAATTATTTTTTAGAAAATCATATTGTCATCAGTTTCTAAAGTTTGGTAAATCCCTGGCTGTGGATATGGCCCCTTTGAGGGTCAAGATTCAAGGCCCAGATCGTTTAAAATCGGGTTTTATCTTCTGCTAGGATTTTTACGTCCAAAATTTTACTTCCGCTTTATTAATCCCTCGAAATTCAAATATTCAGGAGGTGAATCAAAAAAATGATTCGAGGATCGTCTATTGTCCAACACTCAAAACTAAAACATAAAGGAGAATTATGAGTGAACAAAAATCGTTATGGTCGGTATGCATTGCCTGTCTGTTAGGCGCAGTTGTTTTCTGGAAAGGTCTTGTTAGGGGGAATCAAAATGGAACGAATACTTGGATCGAAATGCTTAATGTCGTTAAAGACGGTGTCTTCTGGGTCTTCATGGTAATATTCACGATCGTGATCTTCGCTGCAATCATCTTTGTGTTCTTTGTAACTTTTGAAAAACTTCGTGCGGTACTTGTGAACTGGTTTAAATCGGAAAAGTGGTGCGCAGAAGTTGATAAGGACCGTGAGAACCTTAAAGCGGAAATTATTAAGCTGAAAGGTGAATGTCGAGAGCTGAAATCAGTATTAATGGAAGTCACGAGTGACTTCACAGACCTTCTTTGCAAACATGAAGAGCTGAGAGCATTTACTGGGATCGACATCAAACAAGCGGAAGCAAGGGCCGAAGAGGAAGTTCTAGAGGGTGTCTAATTCCCGCGATGAGAAGTTGTGTCAGTATCTTTTGAGTTATGGTTTTTTAAGTAGTGAGCAAATCAAAAAGTTACTTTTCCAAGAGACCAATAAACGCACCGTGCTCAGAAGACTTCGTATTTTGAATAAAAAGAAAATTCTCGTCCGTTTTGAAAGTTCTAAAGGAGGAACCATCCTTTGGACATTGTCACGCATGAAAGTGCAACAAATGGGCAGTGAATTTGTTATGAAATCCATCAACCGCAGCACCCTTGCCCATGATCTTTTAGTTAATGATCTGCGGATTCAGTTCGATCAGAAAGGTGTTGGTAGTTCATGGAAGTCTGGCCATTATTTTCGCTTTAAAGCGAGCATTGGCAAAAGTCCTGAGGAGCGTCTGCCTGATACAATTCCTGATTGGATTGTAACGATTAAAAACAAAGTCTGTGCTTTGGAAGTGGAGCTAAATCTTAAAAGCACTTCACGCATACAGAGGGTTTTAAATCTTTACTACCGCAAGGAAAGTATTGCTCAACTTTGGTATTTTGTTCCAAATGAAAAGATGCGCCAAAGGCTTCTGAAAATTGCTCTACCCTATGAACAATACCGTGGGAAGGGGTGGTTTAAAGTGAGTCTTCTAAAAGATGTTGAAGCAAGCATAGTGGTGCTCACAGGTACCGCTCACAGTGTGAGCAGATCGGTCTAGTCTAAGTCACTGAATATCAAGATTTTTTTACTACCCTTTCCCTCTGACATTATAGGGGTATGGGGGGACATGTGTTTTTTAAAACTTAATGCCACAAAGGAGGCAAATGAAATGAAAAAGTGTAACAAATGGATGTTTAAGAAGTGACTTTAGTCACTCATGAAAAGTTAAGTCTTGGTTACAAACAAGACGGAAAAGTTTATATTGAACTCGAGCAAAATGATGCTCAAAAATTCTTTGACAACAAAATATTGAGAGTTGAACAAGTCGCTACGATTTTGGGCTTCAGTAAGGACCATATCTATCGACTAGTTAATCAGAAAAAAATCCCTTTCCGCAAAAAGGGAAAGACCTTGTTTTTCATGAGCCAGGAAATCTTTGACTGGGTCAACGATGGAGTCGCATCATGAAAACAAAATCAATCAAAGGTAAACCTGGCATCAGAATCAAAGAGAATGGAAAGTTCATTGTCTTTAAATTGCAGGCCGGCAAACGAATCACCAAAGAATTTTTTACTTTACGTGAAGCTGAAGCTTGGAAAAGGGAAGACGAATCTTTTGAGCTTAAGGTTAATGGCAAATCCCCTACTTCAAATGAAGCTGGTATCACTTTTAAAGATGCTTATGCCCAATACCTTCAGGAAGGAATGGTGGAACTAACCGAGTACACGATCTATAAAAAGAAACTTCGGATGTCCCATTTCCTTCCAAACCTCTTTGCAGTCAGAATGACAGAAATGAACGGTCGAATCATCCTCAAGCATCTTCAGGATATGAAACTTCTTGTAAGTCATGAATCTAGAAGATGCAATTTTGACAAGGAGCTAAAGGACCTTTCCTCTATCTTTAACTGGTACGACGAGGAAATCCTCCCCTTCCCTAATCCTATTAGGCGCAAGCACTTTAAGGCCGGAAGAATCAAATCTGTTGAGAAAAGTAAAAAAGACCTTCCTCCTGAAGCGCTCCCAGAAGTAGGACCACACATGAGAAAGGAGCTTCGTTATCTTATGCTCATTCAGTTTCTTTTAGGTGCACGGATTGGAGAGGCAAGTGCAATTAATGACCAGACAGTAGATTTCAATCGAGGAACAATTGAACTGAGTGAAACCATTGTCTGGATCAAAGGAAGGCCTCATCACGTTAAAGGGACAAAGACCAACAATCCCAACAAGAAGGTCATGACCCCATTGATTCGTGAAATGCTCCTTGAACTAAAAAATGAGCGCCCGGCCGGTTGCAAATTCTTTTTTCATCACAAAGGAAAAATGCTCCGCTATCAGATGATTCGCGAGGAAATAAATAAAGCGCTAATTCAATCAGGATACGGGGATTATTCCGGCACACACATTCTTCGCCATTCTATGGGTTCGTACTCAAGAAAAGAAGCAGGACTGGATACCGCGCAAGCAATGCTTTCTCACTCTTCAGCAAGGCAGACAAAAGGCTATGCAAGACTGGATGTGAATGAAAAAGTTACGGGAGTGATTCTGCGTGGAGAGAAGCTTTTTGAAAAGAGTGTCACCAAATGGCAACCAAAGACAAAATGTAGTGAATTTTAAGGCAGCATTATTAACAAATTTAGAGCGTAAGACATAAAAAAAGGGAGCCCCTGCTTGGCTCCCTTCTTTTCGGCATCTTGC
>JBBARF010000005.1:0-63362 GCA_040399925.1 Bacteriovoracaceae bacterium | reverse complement strand
GGATAAACACTTTTCCAGAAACAGCTTCGGCTTCCATGATGTCTATGAAACCATCGCCATTTTTGTCTGCTGAAATGTCAGGACAACCATTGCCGGTACGAATTGACTGCATGTGAACAACTTGCGCCGGAGCTCCGTCCATATCAATTGTTGCTGTCACTTCGTCACCCTCAATTTTGAAAGTAACAACACCCGATGGTGTCCCAGCAACAGAAGTATTAATCGATGTAAGATTTGCATGGTAAAGACCTTGCGTTTCCTGACGTTGCTGATTTACTTCTGGTGAAGATTTTTTGTTGCTGCTGCTATCACCGCAAGAAACGAGTGATAAAAGACTTGTACCGAGAACAACTGTAGCGAGCGTAGATTTCAATAACATTTCCAATCTCCTTATTGAAGGCCATTCTCATGGCGCATTATTTTATACACGCGGGTAGCGTAGCAAGCCCCAGGCCAAATTATTTTTGGTGTCAGACTAGTCTAGTTTTGTTCTGTGATTATTTTATTGAATTATTTGTGGCAAAAAATCCGTAGCCATGGGAAAAAAAAAGACGATGCGTAGGTACAACTTAGTTCGTCATTTACTGTTCATTTAATCCTGGATTTTTTTTCGCGATGTTTACTTGTCTTTTTTGGTTCCGAAAGTTCGGCCATTCTTAAGTACGTTCCCATTCAGAACTGTGGTCCACTATGCTGAGAACATAGGAGGTTCATATGCAAACGAGGAAAATACTTACCCTTGTCGGAGGGATAAGTTCTGGTTCATTGAATCAAAAACTCTTTCAGGTGGCACGAGACTTATCACCCCAAGGTTATGAGTTAATCGGCGATGATATCCAAAAACTCCCCTTCTTTTCTCAGGACTTGGAGAATGATCCTCCCGATATCGTCGCTGCTTTTAAAAATAAAATTCGAGAATCCGATGCCATTTTATTCATTACCCCTGAATACAATCGATCCATTCCTGGTGTTTTAAAAAATGCCATCGACTGGGGCTCAAGACCCTATGGTCAGAATTTATGGAAAAGAAAACCCGCGGCTACCATGGGTGCGAGTATTGGTAACATAGGGACCTATGGGGCCCAACATCACTTACAAGATGTGATGGCCTATCTCGATCTTTGTACCATGGCCCAACCAGAATTTTATTTGAATGGTTCGAAAGCTTTTAATGAATCGGGAAAATTAATTGATCAGAATGTGAAAAAACTTATCTCCAACTTTTTGACTTCTTTTGTGAATTGGATTGAGTTTATTGCCCCTGAAGATGCGAAGAGCCCCGGCCTTCATAAGTCAGAAGGACTCGAGGATTCTCCATTTACTCACTAGAATCAACTTAGGCCCGTGTGATTATTAATAAGTCCACGGGTCATGCGAGGCCGAAAACTATCATCCTCTTCTGGGGAGATGAGTCCGGCAGGATTTCGAATCCAAAGCTCGTTTTTCACTTCAAGCACTCCTGCGATTTCTTTAATCAAATCAGAGGCAGTACGACGACCTCTTCGCGAGTGAATAAAACCTGCGAGAGTGACTGTCCCTTCTTTAACGGAGACCTTTATTTCATTCGTATCGACATCGACTGCTTGATAGAGACACTCCCAGACATCTTCGTAAAGAACGGCATCGGAGCGTCGTAGAGGAGCTGTTTCTTCAGTCAAAGGTTTCACCCTATGCAGATCAGCGCTCTCCTTAACAGCAACGTCTTCCCAGTTACCTAATGATATAGAACCGAATACATGTTTATTTTTTCCCATTGCAGCTCTCCTTGCTGAACACTCTCCTAGTTTAACATTTTGAATCGCAAAAAATTCGCAATTTCTGTTATCTCAAGAAGAGATTAACTTTAAAGAACCAATCAGGAATGTTTGAATATGATTAGGAGAATTTATGAAAATACTGATCATCATTACAGGCTTCATCGCCTTGCTCTGTGCTTGTGGGGATCAAGATAAAGAAGTGAAGTCGGATGACGCCAGCAAGTCAGATAGTTTTTCTAAAGATAAAATTATTCCAGATGTTGTGCCATAAAATCTACGCCACAACTTCCACCAAAGCATCAATTGATTTATGAAAGTTTTTACATGCATAGGACTCACGCATTTTATTAATGATTTCATGCCTGGTGGTGTAATCAAATTTATTCTCATACAGCGCTTCAATAAATGCATGACAGATAATGAATGTCGACGACAGCTGGTTAAAGCGACTTGAGGTGATCCCGTGCGGAAAGCCCTTACCACTCGGCAACTCGTGGTGCTGCTCGATGATGGTAATGGTTTCTGATGGAATCAGCTCCTTTCTTTGTCTCAAGAGTTCTGCCACTTCGAAGGGATGTTTTTTAACTTTGTCAGATAACTCCGTCCCATTGATTTGGTGATCCTTCAGGTTTTGAAAATCCTCCTTGGTTAGAGTCACATCACATAACATCGCTGCCAGAGAAGCTTTCTCTTTTACCGGATTTGAAGTCCAGGGAAATTTATCAATCACCAGCGACGTGAGATAACTAATCAGGATCTTCTGTATAAATTGATCAGAGCAGTTGTTTTTGAATCTTTTAACAAAAGCAAAAAGTGATGGAAACTCGCTAATAAGGGTCATCGAACGAAGATTGATACTCTTGAGAATATCAACAGTCTGCTTATCAACTCCCATCTGGCCGATGACATCGCTCACTACCTGCATGGAAGCTTCCATTGACTCTATTTTCTTTTCTTGAATGGTACTGGGATCATAGAATTGTTTTGCCGAGAGAGACTCTTGAAGTTGAGTCAAAATACGAGTGCAGTCTTCAGCTTTAACATAAACATCCTCAACTTCTTTTTGTTGAAGTCTACGCAGAATTTCAACAAAGGTTTCAGTGGCGTAATTCATTCTTACGAACTTGGCGCCAACCGGAATATGCACTTCAATCCCAGAGAATGACTTTGCAAATCTGATAAGGTGGGATATTTTGATCCTAACTAGGTCTTTTACATTAACGTCTGCTTCCACTATGCCTCTTTTGGTTATAGCTAGAGTTTAAAGCCAAAAAATTAGACTCAAAGAGTATACCAGAATTCAGCCTGTTAGAGCAATTCGGAATTGAATATAAAGAGTCTACTACAGCTATATTAAGGTAAGTGCCCTAAGGGCATGGCTTAGTAAGACAACACTAACATCTTGGAATTAGGCAACATTCTCAGAACTATCTTCATCGGCGTAGAAGTTCTTAATGATGTCGTTGAAAACTCCACGATTTCCAACTCCTAGAAGTACATTTCTTACGAAAAGAAGTTCACGGTCATTGGCCGTGACGTTTTTGCCTTCAGCCAGGCTGTTACGAAGCTCGGCCAGAGATTCATTCTTAAGGATATGTCTGAGATCCAGACGACAATACTCCCAGAATTTTTTCTTATTTCGGAAAGTCCAATCAAGGGTCGTGTGAGGAAAGAAAGTAGGGGCATCAAGGAGCATCTTGATCTGGCCCAAACCAAAATTTTCTTTTGAATCTTTGAGCATCATAATCTCAGCTTTATCTTTTTCCATCGCCGAGCGAAGGAAACGTTGAGGCCTGGACTGGGTCACAAAAATACGGTGACCCTGCTCTTTTTTAAGATGACTGATAAAAGTATCATTTAAAAGAACTTCCAGGCATCGAAGATAAGTCAGAATTGATTGTTCAAGTTTCTTACGGTCCTTTTTTCCACCAACAGTTGATTCAACCAGAAGAATCTCAGCTGTCACGAGTTGCCCACGGACCAGTGCTGGAAGTTTTTTAAAATTTTCTTCCGGAATGACGAAAGACTGAACGATGTGCTTAACTTTGATAGACTCACCTGGAGCATCAATCATAGAGTTGGCCAGTTTCAGACGGTGAGAAATTGACTGATCAAAATCTCTAAAATGACGTTCATCGTTTTTGTCCTGAACAATCATAGGGAAACGTAAACCACTGCTGAAGGGAGTGATCTCTTTGATTTTATATTTATAAAATTCATTTTCAACAAAGAGTTGAGTCAGAAGTTGTGTCGTATGATTGGTTTCCTGCGAGACCAGATCAAAATCAGTAATTTTAAACCAGATCTCTACATTTTTATCTTTGTAAAAATCCAAGGTATTTTCGAAATCAGTAATCGTTGGCAGAACTTCGCTCACTTTCGCTACCCAGAGATGCTGGTAATCAGAAATATAAAGATGAGTTTCAGCACCCATTCCATTATTGGTCGTGATGACTTGTTGAAAGTGTGATTGATTTAATAGCTCTGAGTATTCAGAAACTTTGAGTTTCCCCCAGTACATATGACTCTTATGATCTTTGAGTACTTTCTCTTTTAGTGAATAATAGAATTCATGGGCCTGAGTTTTATAAAGCGAATCCCCATTAAAGAGCGGATTAAACGCGACGTAAAAGTGACAAGGTTTGTTAGACATGAATCTTCCTTTAAAAACTTATCTTCTTATCGTCAGGTGTTCTTGAGATATGAGGGTTATAAAGCCTATTTTGATATCTGACTTGTTCACTAGAGATTATCTGCAGAATGCTATCTCCCCTAAGAGGACAACAATGCCATTTAGTGGGAGGTCACTATGAGTGAACAGTAATGTAAATTCATTCTGATAGTCGAAGATGACCAGTCGATTCAAGAGACGATCATGATTAAAGATGCGATTCTGGCCCCCATTCCGGTCTTGATCGTTTCGGCCATTGCTGATCCTTCTAACTCCAAAGGATCCGTGGGCTTTTTTAAAAAGCCTGTCGATATAGATGTCGTTCTGTCTACCATCTCAAAGTACTGCCACTAGAAAAGGCCCTTCGTTAAGTTCTCATCTTTATGGGATTCCATCCATGGTTCGCTAGATTCAATCTCTAAAAGATTAATCACCTTAAGAACTCCATCTAATTCCATCACCAATGAGTCGGCTAAATTCTTATCCCGTTTTGTGGTGACACTTCCCATGAGAGTAACAGTCCCATTGGTTTCTGTTACGTGCACGTGTTCATCATCAAATTCTGGATGCAGGTATAAGAGATCTTGAACTCTGGCCTGCAGAGTTTTATTCAAATGCAGAACTTCTGCCCCTTCTTCAGCATTCAGCAAAGTGTATTCATCCATTGGAGCAAATTGATTATCTTTCATAGGAACCTCCCTGTTTATGACCACAGGGAGTAAAATGCAAATGTGCTGCCGGTATGAGGTTTGCAATATCAAATGTGAGCAGCATCATTCGGGGCAAGACGCCCCTTATGAAGTAAAGACTACCGTTTTTTGTGAGATGCTTTGAGTGAGGCGATAAATTTTGCGAGTGAAATATTCTGGCGCAAAGAGATGAAAAGAAATCTAACTCCCACTCCCGCCTGACCGCGAGAAACGTGCTGGCTCATGACTTGAACTGGAAGATTGAAGTTCAACCCGAGGTATTTAAATTCAATGGCCAGCTCATCGCCGATATTGAAATACGAAGATTCCTTAAGGAAGGCACCCGTTTTAGAAATATCCAGAATCTCACTCGGGAAAACAATATTTTTACCTTGGACGCGACAAGTGATGTTCACGATGTAACGAGTTTTTGGTTCCCACCAACGAACACGTTTATCAAAGAAAGGACGGCGAACTTGGGGAATAAGAAATGCCACAAGGATGAGAAGTGAGAACACCACAACCACTTGGTTGTAGAAAAATGGAGTCGCACTATTGTATGGCCACGTATAGGCCTCATAAGTAACAAATGAATAAATAACGTAAGCAAGAAGTGCTAAGAAAACAAAGTAAGACCAGTTTCTGATTTTAACCAGTGCCAATCCTGCGAAAGGAAACACTAACCAGAAATCAAAAATTTCTTTGATCGATGTACGTGCCATAAGATTGGCCATGATGACCGGAAGATCAAAATGAGTGAGAGCTTTAAAATAAAATATTTTAATGAGCGGCTCAATCAGACAGAGGATCATTAGGATTGTGAAGAGTAATGGCTTTTGTTTCATAAAAAAAGCTTAACAGCTTTTTAAAAAGAGACAAGTATTCAGTAGTTTATCGCTGCCAAAATCTCCGACAAACCAGCTCAGGAGTTATTCTAGGTGAGTCTGAGGAACTGGCTTACCGTCTTTAGTCATCTTCATTCCTTGGTGGAGATTATCATCCATGAGCTCTGAGTCTGCATCGAAGACATTTTCTCCATCCAACTCGGAATCCTGATCATCACCAATCAAAGAGACGAGATCCTGAGTTTCAACTTCTTTTACCAGGTCGCGTTGTATGGAATCCATTTGTTCCTCCCTGCGTTATATCAAGAACTTCTTCTTATTAGTTTATCAAAGTCGCGGACCCATCGGAAGTTAATGCTTAAGAATTCTGCAAGTTAGATAACTGACTATCTTACATATAATATCAGCCGAGGACATTCCTTGACCACGCTTGTTATTCATTGATAGTGAGTGCGTGAGATTACAAAATACATTTGGGGGAAACATGGTAAAGGTCTTAGCTTTAACGGGTCTAGTATTTGCTTCTTCACTCTCTTTCGCGCAGTCTCCTACTCAAAATCCACACGACATTAAAAGCATCGAAGTTTTTGAACTTCCACTCTTGGATGAACACGCAAAATCTGACATGCAGGTTGATGGTCTAGGTCCAGGTGAGATCATTGCTCTTGCAAATGACATCATTGCCTTAGGAGAAAAAGTTTATACTCTCGTTCAGAAAGGTAAACCAACCATCGCTGTTGAGTATGCTCCCATTAACATTGTTCCAAAAGATCCTATTACTAAACAGTATGTAGATCCATTCGACCTCACAAACACTTCTGATCCTGTTAAAAAACGTTTCGTAGCTTCTATTAAAAACTTCCTTAACTCTGAAGTAGTTCGCTTCGAGTACATGGTGGTTTTCTCTTACGGTGGTTCATGGAATGGAAAGGGTAAGTACATCCAAAACGCGATGATCATCCCGGTTGGCGTAACAGCGAGCTATGGTTATGACTTCGCGGCCACGATGAAGCTTCAAGGAATCACGAATAAAGGTTCAGCCGCTAATCCTATCGCGACTGCTCTTTTAACGATGAACTACACCATCAAAGGTTGGGGTAAAGAGGTTAACAACACACAGGTTGTAAACATCACGGGTCTCGGTGAAATTCAAGTTCAGTAAGCATCCATAGGGCCCGAGAGATCGGGCCCTTTTTCTTGATTCTCTCTCTTCAGTCCTGTAGCCTTTTTAGATATCACATTTAAACAAGGCGTCCTTCATGAGCACTCCCCGCAATAATATCTGGACCGTCATCGGCGCATCGTCGGCCGGTACACTCATTGAATGGTATGACTTTTATATTTTCGGAAGTCTTGCCACGATTATTTCAAATCAGTTTTTTCCAAAAGGAGATGAAGTCGTTAATCTTCTTTTGACTCTCGCCACTTTTGCGACGGGTTTTGTCGTCAGACCCTTTGGTGCCATCTTCTTTGGTCGCATCGGAGATCTGGTTGGACGAAAGTATACTTTCCTCGTCACGCTTCTCATTATGGGTATTTCAACCACCGCCATTGGTCTTCTTCCGAATTATGAAACCATCGGGATGGCAGCACCTCTCCTACTTTTGCTTTTGAGATTATTGCAGGGTCTCGCTCTTGGTGGTGAGTATGGTGGGGCCGCGACGTATGTCGCCGAACATTCTCCCGCAGGTCGCAGAGGTTTCTATACGAGCTTTATTCAAACCACTGCAACACTTGGACTCTTTGTCTCGTTGGGTGTGATTCTCATGACTCGTCAGTTTATGGGCGAAGTTGAATTCGCTGACTGGGGTTGGAGAATTCCTTTTCTTCTTTCAGTGGTGTTAGTAGTGATCTCGGTCATCATCCGCAGAAAACTTCATGAGTCTCCGGTATTTCAGGAAATGAAGGCCAGTGGCAAGGGATCAACATCTCCTTTACGTGATAGTTTTCTAAATCCAGAGAATCGTCGGATGGTGATCATTGCTCTCTTAGGTGCAACAGCTGGTCAGGGAGTAGTTTGGTATACCGGTCAGTTCTACGCTCTCTATTATCTGCAAACTGTATTAAAAGTTGATTTTGTTATCGCCAATAAAATTATAGCTGTGGCTCTTCTCTGTGCGACTCCATTTTTTGTTTTCTTTGGCTGGTTGAGTGACAAGATTGGACGCAAGCCTATTATGATGGCGGGATGTTTTATCGCTGCCATAACTTATATTCCGATATATAAGGCCATGGCCCATTACTCGGGTCACTTCTCAGGTCTTGCTCCTGATACCACCATGCTCACACTCTTAGTTTTCATCCAGGTTTTTTACGTAACGATGGTGTACGGACCGATTGCAGCTTTTCTGGTTGAACTCTTTCCGACCAAAATCCGCTACACTTCAATGTCTCTTCCTTATCATATTGGAAATGGAGTCTTTGGCGGGATGGTTCCACTCATTGGAACCTACTTTGTGGATAAGACTGGCGATATTCTCGCAGGTCTATACTACCCCATCACTATTGCACTTTTGACTTTGGTGGTAGGGGTAATTTTTATCAAAGAGAAAAAACAGGTTGATTAGTTTCCAAGCTCCATCATAAATGCTATGGCAAGTTTTGCGAACTTAGTAGCATGAAGAGCATTACCACCGGCCATTTCAAGAGTATCCATCTCGGTGTGGATATAAGCATTTGATTGTTCCATATAGGCTTCTTGTGGGTAAGAAGCAGGAAATCCTGATGAAGTCCATGAAGCGTGATCTGAACATCCATAACCGCAGGTCGTATGTCCCCAAGGAACTTTCACATACTCATCGATAAGCTTTCCAAGGAAATCATTTTGCACTTTATTGGTATAGTCGGTAGTTAAAAGAATATCTTTTTCTTTTGTTCCTTTAAACAGAGTCATATCAAGCAGCATAACTCCTACGACATTTTTAAAAGATTTTCTATAAGAGCGCGCCACATCCTGAGATCCCCACAACCCTACTTCTTCAGCGGCGTAGGCCATAAACTGTAGAGTCTTTTTCGGTTTGATGTTATTGGCAATCAGGACTCTGAGAGTTTCAGTCATCGTCGCAATACCTGAAGCATTGTCATCGGCACCAGGAGCTTCGTAACCACTCGAGATAGAATCCGCATGACCTCCAAGAATAACAATTTCCTCTGGTTGCTCAGATCCTGTGATGGTTAAAACAATCGTCGGTTGATTATAACCACGATGTTTGATCATCTCGATGACCACATCATTTCGAAGTGAAGTCATCTTCGCCCATTGATCACGAATATAAGTAGAAGAAGCCACTCCCTCTTTAGAAGAATAGAGTCTCGTTCCAAAACCAGAGAGTTTCAAAATCATATTACAAATTTCTAATTCTGAGACCTGCTCCATCATAGGAGCTGTTAGTGCTTGTTGATTAATCAGATAATCAGTGAAGATCGCTTTGGCACCAAACTCGGCATCGTCGTTGTTATCCGCAGAAGATTTCGCTTCCTCCAACGTTTGAAATCCAGCAAACCCACCACAACGATTTAGATTGTGATGAATAGCTCCAGAGAAATCCAGGATTTGTTTTTCAGATAATTTAAGAATCGTAGCTTTTTCTCCCACAAAGATTTCTGTGTGTTGCATAGAGAGGTGGGGCCTAATTTTTTCTAAAACTTCTGAATCCACCGAGATAAAACTCGGGGCCGCCAACAAAAGATTAGAATAAGAAAGAACAGCAAAGAGAAGAGCAAGATTTTTTTTCATCCCCAAATTATTTCATTCTTGGAGTGAAAGTGATGAAAATCGGGAGTGTCCTGTATATTTTTCAATGCAACGTATAAGCAAGAGCTTAGGTTAGGCTTTAGATGACAATACCCCCTCATGTTCGTCAAAATTGGCCGGTCGTGACTTAAAACATCGGAGGTTTTATGCGTTTCCTCAGTGTCGCCTTGGTTTTGTCTCTAATGCCCAGTCTCTCTTGGGCCCAATCAGAAATGACGGCGAGTCTTCATCACATTGATTACGGTGACCGCTTAGGAGAAGACACTTTAGTGTATTTATCTAATGGTCGAGTGGTTCGTATGAATTCATTTTCCCAACTGGAAGAACTACAGGCAGGAGTTCAGAGTAAAAAAATTTATGAGATTAGTGTTGATGAGAATAAAGAAATTTTATCCTTTAAGGAAGCTGTTGATCAACCGGTGACCATGACGCCGATTCAGAAGAACTTAGAGACATTACTTTTTGATAACTATAATCCTTCAATTATTAGTATGGAAAAGGCCCGCGAATTTTTCTATGAGTCTATGCCTAGTCCAAAAGAATCTCAGTGCTACAATCGCGCTCATATCTGGAGTCATGAATGGCGGATTAAACATAATCTGTATTCAAAGAAAGTCTGGGTTTTCTTTACCCGAAAATACATCCGTGAATTTGCCTTTGATTGGTGGTTCCACGTTTCACCCTATGTTCATGTGGTTGAGAATGGAAAAGTTCGAGAACGCGTGATGGATGTTAAATACACACGTGGTCCGCTTAAACTCAAGCAATGGACAGATATCTTTTTGCACAACGATGCTCCTTGTCCCGTAGTTGAAAAATACACTGATCACGCGAATTACCCTGAGTTCGGAAGCTGCTTTTTGATGAAATCCAGTATGTACTACTACCAACCAGCAGACCTTGAGTGGAAAGAAGCTTTTGGTATTGAAAAGAACGTTTACGTTCCTTCCGAAATCGTTGCTGCCTACCTCGAAGCCTTTGACATTGATATTCAAGGAAATTAATCATGAAAAAAAATATCTTCTTCCTTTTAAGTTTATCTCTTCTTGCTGCTTGCTCTGGTGGCGGTGGTGGCAAGGCCAATAGCTCTCCCCATACATCTCAGGAACCTCAAACTCTAGAGAATCCGGATGGGAACTACCTTGCGGCATTTGAACCCATGAACTCGCAAATAGGAAGCGTACTTGGTGCCCTGACTCTCCTTAAAGAAGGAGATAAGCTCATGGCCGATATTCGCCTTAATAATGGTCATCCAGGTGTCGTTCACCGACAAAATATTTATCTTGGGACAAGTTGTCCGTCAAAAGAGATGGATGTCAATCATGATGGCTTTATCGACATCATTGAAGCTCGTCCTTCTGTAGAAAGTATTTTGATTCCCCTAGATGGCGATCTCAATTCGCAGTTAGGAGCTTCGGACTACTGGCCAATTTCAGATCAGTACGGAAGTTACTGGTGGGGAAAAACCGGATCCTACCTGAGCCTTATGCAGGATCTTTGGAAGTCTGATGAAAGTGCTGACGACAACTTAGTTAAACTCAATAAAGATCAGCTTTTAAAGCTGGTAGGAAAAGTTGTACTCATTCAGGGAGTCGCAGAAACGACTATGCTTCCGGATACAGTCGCAACCATGGGCCGCTTTAATAAATTTCAAACTCTCCCCGTCGCCTGTGGACGGATCACTTTTGTTTCAAAAGCTCCTGGAGTGATAGATGATAGTGATGAACTGGCCGGAGTGCCTGTACCTGAAGGGGAAACGGTGGGAGGTTCAAGTGGCGCTCAAGATGGGGCGATCGATCGCTACCAAGATGGAAGCATAAGTGCTGAAACCACTGGAGGTTTTTTGAACTAAACAGGATCTGCATAAAACTTTCAGAAGTCATTTGCATGGTACCTTTCCACCTTAATTAAACTGTCCTCTCTGCATCGAGTGGATCTTTTTCTCAAGGAAAGCCTGAAGTTTAACCTTATAAAGGGTCGGAAGTCCTCTTCAAATCCAAATCGATAATACTCACGATGGCGATGAACCTTGAAGTGAAGATCCAATTGTGACCTTGTACTTTCTCGCTGATTCAAAAATAAAGTTAAGTACCCGAGACTTCATTTACAAAATTCATCTCTGCCATAGATACTGGCCGAAAACGGGACTAAAGACCCTTTTTAGCCGTTACACTCAACTCGCAAGTTCACGGAACTCTGTCACAGCTAATTCTTCTGTATACTGTCTTCAGTGGACACCACGACTTTTGATAAGGAGGTACGTTTGTTAAAATCAGAAAGTCTGTTTGAACCCAAGGTTTGTATCATGACTGAGATGCTGGATTACAGTCCGGGCCGTTAATAGAAGTTTTTTTTAAAAATTATTGAAGATAAAGTAAGGCCGCCCGAATGGAGCGGCCTTCGCTTTTTTTCGGTCTACTTAAAAGCGCACGATGACAATCGAATCGTTGATTGAACTTAGGGTCTCATAAACCCACCTACATTCATAGGTACTTGAGAAACGCTGAATAAAGCTATTGTAGAGATAAAGATAACCATAGAAATCTTCATCGTGTTCTCCTCATTAAGTTTAATCACCTATCCTTGCCAGATGATTTAGGCCCTTCAATTCGCTCTCTACTGAACATCCGACTTGTTCACTCCGATGATTAAGTTTGTTTTCTATTTCCCGATAAGTCCAAGGTTAAACCCTTTATCAGGTGGATATATGTCCGTAGCTGCAGTTAAAAAAACGACACTCTCAGTTGGAGACAAAACTTCAGAGTATGAAGTGCCAGCAGAGTTTATCGTAAAAAAAGTTCAAGGCTTAAAAACGGAACAGAACAAAATTGAAACTCAGATCGAAGCCGCCAAAATAGAACCCGTGGTTCGTCAGCAGGACGAAAATACCCAAGTCTTCAATCTTCGTCAGATGCAACTAGTTCAGAAGATTAAAGAGCTTGAAGCTAAGAAGCAAAAAACTGAAAAAGATATTAATTCTCTTCAGACCCAAAAGAACTCTCAGTTGCATAATGATCTGAAAAAAGTCGCTCAGGTTTTGATGAATGAAACCAAGAGTGTTTCAAAAATCACAAATCTAAAAGAAGATATGCAGGAACTTTTTGAAGTTTCATCGATGGACCGAAAAAATGCTTTGGTCTTTTTTGAGAATCAAAGTAAAGACCTCGCCCAGATTAAGAAAATGATTGAGGCGTGTACAGTGACTATGAACGCTGATTACTCTAAACTCAGTCGTGAGATCAAGCCACTTCTGGTAGAAAAAATCGCCATTGAAAAAGAACTCATTTCGCTTCGGTCTGAATATGGCATAAAAAAAGCTGAATCAGATCGTCATAAAGCAGAGATTGAAGCTCTTAAAATGAGCATCGCAAGCTTCCACGAACGCATCAATGTTCTTTGTGAAACAGAAGAGAAGTTCAAGGCGAAAGTTGCAAGCTTTGAAGTTCAGACTCAGAATATGGAGAACTTTGAAGAGAAAAAAGCTCAGCTTATCCGCGAAGTCACAGAATTCCAAACAAAGCATACCGCTCTGTCTGAGACGACTTCACGTTTACAAATCAGCGTCGATGGACTTTCTGCAGTACTAGAACAGAAAAGAAATTCAGTGCTCCATCTTGAATCCGAAATTTTTGAGTGTGTAAAACGCCTCAATGATTACCGTGAACAGGAAGTAAAATTCATGGAGTCTGCACAAAATCATCAAACGAAAATCTCAGAGATCAGAACAGAAATCGAGCAACTTTCAGGTGCTAGAACGTCTCAATTGAAGATGCAGGAAGATAATCACCAGTTTCTTAATGAAAAAAGGGCCTTCTACAGTCAGGAACTTCAAGCACTAGAAGAGAATCATACGAAACGTATGCATAATCTAGATGAGACCTTTAAGAACAAAACTCTCGCCTGCTCGATGGAATTTGACCAGCATCAGAAGACGGCTAAAGCAGAGATGGAACAATCTATGGCGCAGTTAATGTCGTCTCAGATGAAAAACATCAAGTCAGCTCAAGAAAAAGTTTTAGAAGATATGGTTGGAGTGGTTCGAAAACACCTATCGAAGACTGCATTTGAAAGTGAAGAAGTGAAAGCCGATCAGGCAAGAATTGAGATTAGCGAGTTTCTTGAGATCTACTTCAATCAGGGCAAAAAATCGTTTTTCTCTAAGTATTTCTGGAAATGGTCGACTCTGGCTTTAGTTGCCGTGACGGCCGGTCTTTGTTTTAAAATGTGGTATTAAGTTTCAATTCCCGAAGTAGCAAACCAAGTCACCGCTGCGAAAATCACAACATAAAATGGCGCCAAAAGAATCACACCAATCTGTTTAGTGATTGAGAATTCATCATTCCCAATTTTTTGCATATCCTTGTCATGAAGGAGAGAATGATGTCTAAGAAGCCCACAATAAATCCTGCCACGAGAAAAATCGCCGCTATCTTTCCTGATTGGCCCTGCATTGATTTGAAGTTAAAACGGAAAGAAGCAATCATGAAAAGCACGCTCATCATGATGAAGAGGGCGCAAGTCTGTAAGTCACTAAAGCTTGAAATCATTATAGTTCCATTAGGTTAAGAATGCTTTCATTATAAGAGTGAAAGCTTGAGCTTCCACCTTGATTATATCCGACAGTTTTACACCGACACTCCCGTTAAATTCTTGCGTGACCAATTTAGCCGACCTCGTTACAATTGATGCTCAGGAGATTTTTGTGAACAAACTCATTCTTGTTTTAGTGCTTCCCTTCCTTTTTAGCTGTGGCAAAAAAGCCGAAGTGAAGCTGTTTCATGCCAGTGAAGCAAATTATCAGAAGTTTGTTAATCCTACGACGGCGCCTTTGGGTAATAATCCAGATATATCAGGTCACAAAAATATCATTAACGAGCAGTACCCAGTGCAAGTTTCGCTCTACGCTGATCATACTTTCTACTACGATCTCCCCAATCTAGGTGATGGTCATGGAACATGGGAATATGTTGATGGAAAAATTGTGATGTCCACGAAAAGAGAAATTTTTGGAAAAAATATCAACATGACCTACGAGCTTCAGGCCAATGATGAAAATGCAGAAAATGTTTCAATACAATTTACTGACAGATGGGGTGCACAATCTTTTCGTATGAGAAAAAACAATATCTAATTCCCATTGCGATTTTCTTTAATTCTCTTGGCATGATCATCAAAATTATCTTCGAGCAAGGCCTTACAACGTTTAACTTCATCACGAACTATGGCATTCATCACACAGTCTTTAGCGATCTTCACTCGTTCAGCCTTCTCGTCTAAATAGGAATTCATAGTTTCTTTTTCAACCGAAAGAACGTCAACATGGGAGAATGAAAAGAGGGTGAAAGTCAAAATACTGAAGGCAAGGAGAGCTTTCATAGCTAAATTCTAGCGATCCCCCTCGGACGTAACTATCAAAAAACTCATCCACTCAAACATAAACTTTCAACACTGACCAGATATTGGCCACTTTTGGCATTAGATATCAGGCATTTAATTGGGTATTTTTGGCATCCCCCTTGCTTGGATAAGAATATGAAAATGACCCTACTTTTCGCTCTTATACTGACAACTTTTCAAGCTATTGGGAGTGATGCCAAGAATCGTTCTGTGGTCAGCATCAAACCTGATATCAGAAAAGGTCAGGCCCTAGAACTCTTAGGAACTCGTTACAAGAAGAGTATTGTTTCTCATTTTGAAAAAGAACTTGGTCTGGAACGTAAAATTTTTGCCACGGTTAAGGACAGACTTCCTAAAAAGTATAAAAAAGACGCTCAAGAAATTGCACGTACAATCGTTTTAGAGGCTGCTAAGCACCAGCTTGATCCATACTTCGTTATGGCCGTCATCTCTGGAGAATCTAGTTTTAATCCTAAGGCGCGTGGTCCAGTGGGTGAAATTGGTCTCATGCAGTTACGACCTACTACAGGCGAATGGATGGCAACGAAATCCCGTACCGCTTGGCAGGGTAACAAGACTTTGCTTGATCCGGTTAAAAATATCAAACTCGGAACTGCTTACCTAGCTTGGCTCCGCACCAAATTTAATGGTCACGGCCAGCTTTATCTGGCGGCCTATAATATGGGTCCCGGTTCGGTGAAAAATGCTATCGGAAGAAATGTGTGGCCTAAGGATTACCCAAAACACGTGATGAAACGTTATATCGCTTTCTATAATGAGCTCTAAGACTTCCATCTAAATTCATTATTAAGATCATTCACGAACCATTTCACTTGTTTGATATGTCAAAGTGCGAACTGATATTCTTGAAGAATGAAAAGGTTAATTCCCCTTCTTCTTCTTTTGACCCTAACATCTCCATCTGAGGCCCAGTACTCAAGTGCCAATCAAAACACCCCTGATAACTCTGAAAATAACGACTATGGCGAAAAGCCCAAATTTGTTAAACCAGAGCCCAAGAGCACCAGTGGTTTTGAAAATAATTATAACTACTATGATGAAAAACAACGGGAAGTAGAAAGAATTATTCCTCGTCGAAATAAAAATCCCGAAACCAGAGACAATAAACGAAATTCCACGCAACCTGACAGGACACCAGCTCCCGTCATCTGAGAGGATCTATGAAAGCAGCCCTTCTCCTATCGCTTTTTACTTTTTTGTCTCAGGCTTCTATTATTAAACGACCGGAATACGTGCCAGATGAAAATCATCCTGCTCCGAAAAGAACTGTCGTACCTCGGCAAGCCGAAGAAGAAAGGTCTAAAGTATCCAGAGATGAATGGAGTGATCAAAAAGAGATAAGAAAGAATAAAGCTGAACAAGACAAGAAAATTAAAAAAAAATAAAAAAGGCTGCCGAGGCAGCCTTATTTATCTTCTAGCATCTCGATATTTCAACTCACAATAATCGGCTAAGTCCGAGCTATCAAGCTTCGCCTTATAAGTGTTCCGGCTCCCCTCTAGGGCCACATGAGAGACGCGATCTAGAGTCAAGTGCAGATCACCACAGACAATATCACCTTGGATAATCACATTGCCATGGATTTCAAATTGCGCCGTTTTACCGTCCTGAGAGTAATGAGCCGACACGGAGTCGAAGGTGGCATTTTCCGCGAAGAGTTTCACTTCGGGAGTATCCAGAGCATCCATTATTTCATTCATCATTTTAAGATCACTTTTGGTCATGGAAAAGCGAGAGTGAGCAAAGAGGCCAACAGTGGCCGTAACCAAGATAAACAAAATGAGAACCTTCATGAAATTCCTCCTGAGGTGTTTAGAGGAATACCTTAGTGAAGGCACAAAATGTGGTCAACTCAAGTCAGGCCATGGTTTTTGACTAGTGATGGCGCAAACGTTGAATGAACATTGGCCAATGAGGGCGCCAGTGCGATGAAGGTTTATTCATCTCAGGTTTAACCTTCGCTGGAATTCCAGCGGGATCATTACCTAATTGCACGACTCCATCTACTGATCTATCGATGTGGTTCATCGCGATGAATAGACCCACCGGAAAAACAAACCACAAACTCATGGCCACGATAACAAAAGCTACTTCAATAGGTCTTCCCATAAAACCTCCTTGGGTCTTAAGAGAATTTTATCACTCTGAAGCCGAATTCAATCTAATGAGTGTCTTAAGAATGCAGGACTAGAGAAGTGCAGTACACTGAGTAATCCACGATTTTTTGGTAGCGTCATCCAGAAATGATGCTTCAAAAGAATTTTGGGCAAGTTTTACGAGTTCCTGAACCGACAGATCAAGAGCACTGGCAGTCGCAAGATAGTTCTGATTCGCATAACCACCAAAGTATGAAGGATCATCAGAATTGATCGTCACTGTCACTCCCAGCTTGAGAAGTTCTTTGAGATTGTGATCTTCCATCTTTTTAAAAACGCACAGCTTAATATTTGATAACGGGCAAACAGTCAGGGGGATTTTTTCTTCAATAATTCTTTTCATTAGACGACCGTCTTCAATACAACGGACACCATGATCAATTCTTTTCACCTTGAGTAAATCAAGGGCTTCCCAAATATACTCCGGTGGACCCTCCTCGCCAGCATGGGCAACTGTCAAAAATCCCTCTTTCATAGCTTCTTTGAAAACACGTTCAAATTTTGCAGGAGGATGACCCACTTCAGATGAATCTAGACCGACAGCTATAATTTTATCCTTGTAAGGAAGAGCATCTTGCAGGGTTTTAAAAGCATCCTCTTCAGGCAAATGCCGAAGAAAACACATAATCATGTGAGATGTAATCCCCCATTCTTTATGGGCATCTTGAAGAGCGGTATAGATACCGTCAAACATATTTCCAAAAGGTACACCACGACTAGTGTGGGTCTGAGGATCAAAGAATATTTCTGTGTGAACCACATTGTCTTCACGGCAACGAAGCAAATAAGCCATGGTGAGATCATAAAAATCCTGAGGATAAATAAGAACACCAGCGCCCTCGTAGTAGATATCAAGGAAAGATTGCAGGTTATGAAAGTTGTAGGCATCTTTTAATTCATCAACCGAGTTGAATCGCGTCTTAATTTTATTACGCTTGGCGATTTCAAACATCAAATCAGGCTCAAAAGTTCCCTCAATATGGAGGTGGAGTTCGGCCTTAGGCAGCTTTTGAATAAGTTCCGCATGATTCATTTTCAGATCCTCTTTTTTCTTTCACAAGATACTAATATTCAGAGACAATAATGTCTATTATCAGGACATTTACGCTTAGGGCTATTTATGCGAAATAAGATCATTTTTTACCTTAATGGAAAACGCAAAGAAGAGGGTGCGGATAAAGCGTCCATGATGCTTGCCGATTACCTCCGTTACGATCAGTCCCTCACAGGGACTAAGATTGTTTGCGCTGAGGGAGATTGCGGGTCTTGTAGCGTTCTTCGATATTTTCCACAAGTCTCAGACCAGTATCTTCCGGTAAATTCTTGCATCACTCTTCTCGCTCAACTTGATGGCTCGTCTCTGGTGACAGTGGATGCTCTGAAAAAAAATGATCAATTTCATGAATCTCAGAAAGCGATGATCACTTGCCACGGAAGTCAGTGTGGATTTTGCACACCAGGATTTGTCATCGCCCTAACGGGTCTGGTGGAAGAGAAAGTCGCAAAAAAAGAAATCACTATCTCGTCTGCTGAAGCAAAAAACTGCATGACGGGAAATCTCTGTCGTTGCACGGGTTACCAACCCATCATCAATGCAGCTCTGGCGATGGATCTTAAAAACTGCGAGAGCGTTAAAGAAAGATTCTCATCAGTCCCTCAGGCCACTGAATTACAAAAGGCCATGACGGAAAGTCTGACAATAGTGAGCGACACTTTTAAGTTTTACGCTCCGAAGACAATGAAAGAGGCCCTCGACATTCTTAAAAAGAATCCAGGTATCAGAATTATGGCGTCGGCAACTGATCTAGGAGTCGTTCATAACAAACGTAAAATTAAACTTAACCAGATCCTGAGCCTTCATCTCATCGATGAGCTTTATAAGATTCAAGAAAGTGGTGGGCTCATCACTATTGGTGCCCGAGTGACAATTGCTGAGTTCAGATCGTTTGTAAAAAAATCTATTCCTGAGTTTGCAAACTACCTCGATGTCTTTGCTTCTCCTCAGATTAAAAACATCGGGACTATTATTGGTAACGTGGCCAATGCCTCTCCTATCGGTGATACCCCTCCCGCCTTTCTAGCTCTCAAGGCAACAGTACTAATCGAGGGCCCTCAAGGTAAAAAAGAAATTCCCCTGAGTGATTTTTATCTTGGTTACCGAAAGATCAATCTTTCATTAGAAGAAATCATCACCGGTCTGAAGTTCATGATCCCTGAAAAGTCCTCTACCCTCAGGCTCTTTAAAAATGCTAACCGAAAAGATCTGGATATCTCGGCCGTAAACTTTGCGATCAAAGTCGACTGGAAAGATGAAAAGAACAAAATTATCAGTGATGTGACTATTGCTGCTGGTGGAGTGGCGGCCACTCCACTTCGATTTAAGAAGACTGAGAAGTTTATCCTCACTCATGGACTCACCTCCCAGAATCTTGATCAGGCGATTAAAGAAATGCATTCAGAATTTAATCCTTTAAGTGATGTCCGTGCCACGGCGGCTTACCGTCATGTGATCGTCGAGAATTACTTCAAACGCTTTTTCACAGAAGCTGGAGTTTTATCATGAGCCTGCCACACGATAGTGCCCATACCCACGTCACCGGCGAAAGTGAATTCGTTGACGACAGACCGGCCATGAAAAATGAGCTCTATGCCGAAGTGTTCTGGTCAACACGCGCCCATGCCAATATTAAAAAACTAGATTTTACTAACGTCCTCGCTAATCCCAATGTCATTGCTGTTTATACCGGCAAAGACTTTCATGATAATTTTTGGGGCACCATTTTCAGAGATCAACCAATCCTTGCTAGTGAGAAGGTACAATATGCGGGTGAGCCTATTGCCTTGATTGTCGCCACTTCGGTGGAAGAAGCTCAGTATGCCAAACAGCGCGTGATCGTAGAGTATGAAGATCTGCCGGCGATTCTTTCTATCGATGAGGCCAAAAAGAATAAATCTTTTGTAATCGATTCCAGAAAAATTGAACGTGGGAATGTGGAAGAATCTTTTAAAAGCGCTCCACATAAACTCTCTGGCAAAATTATCATCCAAGGCCATGATCACTTTTATCTCGAGAGTCAGGTCTCTATTGCCTATCCACTGGAAGATGGTCAGATAGAAGTTCATTCTTCTTCTCAGCATCCGACTGAAACTCAACACGTCGTTGCCCACGCTCTCGGTATTCCTGACAAAGATGTCGTTTGTCAGGTGAAACGTATGGGTGGAGGCTTCGGTGGGAAAGAATCTCAGGCCGCACCGTTTGCAGCGATGGCGGCACTCGCCGCTCATAAACTTAAGCGTCCTGTTCGCATTTGTTTAACCAAAGATGATGACATGATCATGACGGGTAAACGTAACCCGTTTGAAAATGATTACAAGGTCGCCTTTGATGATAAAGGTGAGATCTTGGGACTAGATATAGCCCTCTTCTCAGACTCAGGCGCCTATGCCGATCTTTCTACCAGCATTATGGAAAGAGCAATGCTTCACTCGGATAATACTTATTATATTCCTCACATGAAAGTGGTGGGACAGGTTTGTAAAACCAATCATCATTCTCATACGGCATTCCGTGGTTTTGGTGGACCCAAGGGCGTGGCCACCATTGAAAAAATCATTGAAGAGATTGGCCATTATCTTAAAATTGATCCAATTGAAGTGAGAAAAATAAATCTCTATCGCGATGAGGGTAACCGCAACGTTACTCACTATGGTCAACTGGTTGAAAATAATTGCCTGGACCGATTAGTTACAGGACTTGAGAAAAATTGCGACTATAAAAAACGTCGTAAGGATATTGAGGCCTATAATAAAAATAAAAATGACGATGTTCGTGGGATGTCACTGACCACTGTTAAGTTTGGTATTTCATTCACCACACGTTTTTTAAACCAGGCCAATGCCATGGTCATTGTTCACAATGACGGATCTCTCCAGATAGCAACTGGAGCCACTGAGATGGGTCAGGGTGTGAACGCCAGAATTTCTGAAATGGTTACGGCCGAATTTGGTCTGCCACGAAGTGCTGCTCGAGTTATGCCTACACGAACAGATAAAAACGCCAACACCTCTCCGACAGCCGCTTCATCGGGTACAGATCTCAACGGTGCAGCGGCACTCTTGGCCTGCCGAAAAATTAAAAAACGTTTGAGTGAGTTGGCACTTAAGCTGCTTGATGTACCAAAAGAAAAGTGGGCCTCAAAGACAGCAGGTCTAGGAACTCAGGCAGAAATAGAGATCGATAGTCCTAATCTTGATGTAAATGATCCCAATGAAGGGGCAAACTGGAAATCAGGGATCGCGACTTATTTTGATATCGTCTTTGAAAAGGGATTTGTTTACCATCCCTCTCATAAGGATAAAAAAATTGAATTTAAGTACTTAGTCCTTGAGGCCTATCTTAACCGTGTTTCACTCAGTGACTATGCCTTCTATAAAATTCCCGGCATCGAATTTAATAAAATGACGGGTCAGGGGAATGCGTTTTTGTATTTCACTCAGGGAGCTGCTTGTTCAGAAGTGAGTCTGAATAAAGATACCGGCGAAGTCAAAATCCTTCGCACGGATATCCTGATGGATCTGGGTCGTCCTGTAAATGCAGATCTGGATATTGGCCAGATCTCGGGTGCTTTCATTCAAGGTCTGGGCTGGGTCACCACAGAAAATCTTTTCTACAATGATCAAGGACTTCTCCTCTCTCATACAACAAGTACTTATAAAATCCCGAGCGTTCAGGACACGCCGAGACAATTTAATATTGAACTTCTCGCCAATGATGAGAACGTCGCCAACGTTCGTGGAACGAAAGCTGTAGGGGAACCTCCACTTCTGCTCGCTATTTCGGCATGGACTGCGGTCAATAATGCTCTCACCTATCTGCCTCTGTATAAGTCTTCCTATCCAGAGATTCGCATTCCTGCCACGAGTGAGAATGTTTTGCGCGCCATCGTTCCTCACTCCTTCAAGCAGTGGGAAGCTACACCATGAACATCTGGAATGTGGGTAAGGAATTATCTGAAAAGAACGAATCTTTTGTGGTGGCGACACTCATTCATGTCAATGTCTCGGCCCCTCAGGATGACGGCAATAAAATGGTGGTCTCAAAACAAGGTCTCTATGCGGGCACTATGGGTGGCGGAAAACTAGAACTCGCCACGATCAACAAATGCTTAGCAATTTTGGAAAATCCGGTCCAACAACTTCCTGAAGTCATCAAGTGGAATATGCAGCGGGATATAGGTATGACCTGTGGCGGAGAAGTCACTATTCTCTTTGAACATTTTGTAGGTAATCCCTGGCCCATAGCGATCTTCGGGGCAGGCCACGTGGCCCAGGCGCTGGTAAATGTCCTTAGTCCTGTTAACTGTCACATCACTTGTATTGATCCCCGCAAAGAGTGGCTGGATAAAATCAAGGGTGCTGCTACGATTGAAAGCAGTGATCCAACAAGTTTTATTAAAGCGATGCCCGCGCATACGTTTTTCATTTCGGTAACGATGGGTCATGATTATGACTTTGCTGTCTTACGTGAAGTTTTCCGCTCTCATCCTGATTGTACCTATGTTGGTTGTATCGGAAGCGAGATTAAGGGTAAGCGTATGCGTGCTCAGTTAAAAGAGGCTGGAGTATCAGATGAATTTATCAAGAAGATCAGACTCCCGATGGGTCTGCTATTTGGAAATAATCAGCCGGGTGAAATTGCCATTAGCATCGCTGCTGAAATCCTTCAGCTCAGAGATGCTTTAAAGATGAGCGGCTCCACCCTTTAATGAGTAAAATTGCTGATGACCTGAAGCTCGAAAAGTTTCGGCCAGTTTTTTACTTCGAACCCCACGATGACAACAAAGGGCAATTTTTTTATCTGAGCTCGTGAACTGATGAATGTGCTCATCATCAAGCTCGCGGATATCTAGCACCATAAAACTTCCGTCACATTCTTCAATGCCAACTTCAAAATCATTAATCTTAATCTCAACTTGTCCCTGACAAACAGAACATTCAGGATGCTTGGTATTTTTCACTTGAATCTGACAAAGAGTTTTGAGATTCATGAAGAGAGTTTTCGCCAAAGTCGCATTCTTTCCTTCATTCAGGAAATGAATGGCCTCTGACGCCTGCAGAGATCCCAAAACCTGAGTGGTTGCCCCGAGAACACCGAAATCATTACAGTTTCCAAGTAAAGAATCATCCGGGGTCATTTTTGAATGACAACGAAGACAGCCCTCATCACTTCCGGATTTGAAAGTTCTGATCTGACCTTCTTCTTTGTAAACACTGGCACTGATGAGTGGCAGACGAAGTTTAAAACAAAGGTCGTGAATCAGAAATTTAGTCTGCATATTATCGGTGCAATCAAGAATGAGTTCGTAGTCACGGAGGATTTCCTCTCCATTACCCGCATCTAAACGAGTCTGATGAGTGTTAATTTGAATGAAAGGATTGAGTTCCTGTAAACGAACTGCCGCAATCACAGTTTTTTTTTCTCCCACCAGATTTGGTGAAAAAAGCGGCTGGCGATGGATATTCGTAATATCAATTTTATCGAAGTCCATGATGCCGATCGTTCCGACACCCGCGGATGCGAGGGCCATCAGAGCGGGATGACCTAGGCCACCAGCACCGATAACCAAAACCTTGGCATTTTTTAGTTTGTTTTGATCAACGATCTTCACTTGTTTTTTATAAAAGTCTGCTTCTTCAAAATGAACATGGTGACTATGATGGCGACAGAAAACCCAGTCTGCTTTGTGATCCACATAATGCTCTTTCTTCCAAACAGGAAGTCGGTGCTTGATTTCATCTATAATATAACGAGTGGCCTTGAAAGCATCATCGCGGTGAGAAGCCGTAGCTCCAATCCAGATGGCAATTTCGCCGAGCTTTAAATGTCCCTCACGGTGAACACTCAGGACACCATGAAGATTAAACTTCTCTCGGGCTTCCTGAAGAATCTTCTCTCCCTCTTTAAGGGCGAGTTCTTTATAAACTTGGTACTCAAGACTTGAAACTGTCTTGCCTTCATTATGATCTCGAACCCAACCTTCAAATACAACGATGGCCCCTGCCTTATCATTTGATAGCTTGGTATGGAGATCATCACGATCAAGATTTTCGCTTGAAATGGAAAACATTTTAGCCCCCGGCCACTGGTGGAATAAAGACTATCTTGGCACCATTCAACACTGCAGCCTTCATCGAAGTAAACTCATCATTGGCGGCGACCTGAATCATCTCCTGAGGAAGATCAAATCCGTGACGCTTAGAAAGTTCCAGATAGAGCTCGCCGTACGTGTGACAGTTCACTTCAAGTGTTTCTTCTTCACATTTTGCCTGATCCCGAAAAAGAGCAAAATAATGAACCTTAATGGTTTTCATGAGCAACCTGCATAAACTCTTCTTTCGTATTAATATTAGCGAGATTTATGCCATTTTCCTGATTGATCAGATCAACCGTTGTTTGTCTCAAGACTTTGACGGGGCATTTTACATCACTGGCAAAGGCATCTTTAAAGATGGCAAAAGCTTTGGGAGTATAAAGAGCACTGAGGGCTTCTGGAAAACCACTATCGGTATTTGTGTAGGCGGTTGCGATGACTTTATCATTGGCATGGGCGAGTAACTTTTCAACGGTCTTTTCATTAAAGTGAACCAGATCACACGCAACGATAATCCAGTTGGCATCGGGATGTTTATCAAAGGCACTCAGGATTCCGCCGATAGGACCTTTTTCATAGTTGTCGGTAATTGATGGCAATTTTTCGAGAGTCGTATTTATCCATTGATCTTTCCGGGATGAGAGGAAAACACCATCGCAGTATTTAGCTAGCACAGCATGCATATATTCAGCATGAGGCTTTCCTTTATAGGCGATCAGGGCCTTATCCATTTTCATTCGCTCAGATTTTCCACCGGTCAGAACTAATCCGTAAGTCGGTCGCCCGAGATAAGTTTTCTTGCCACCCGTTTTGGCATTGAGTTTAGTTTCTTTAATGACGATGTCGTGTGAGACAGCTTTACACATATCATAAATAGTTAAAGCCGCCGTCATCGCTCCATGAAGAGCTTCCATCTCAACACCGGTCTTAAAAGTCGTACGCACTCTGCAAGTGATAGTCACCAAAAGGTCATCATCAAGAGAGATCTCGAACTTACAACCTTCAACCGGAATCTGATGACAAAAAGGAATGATCTCGTGAGTTTTTTTCACGGCCATCGTTCCTGCAATAATCGCCGTCTGAAAAACCGGACCTTTTTTAAGAAAGATCTCTTCACCTTTAAAAAAGGGCTTAAGTTCCGGTGGGAGCTGAACTTTAGTCTCAGCTTCGGCCATACGGATGGAATTAGTTTTCTCAGTAACATCAACCATAGTAGGTTGATTGTTTTGATCTATATGAGTCAGCATTTATCCTCCGATGGCATTCATTTGATGACTAACTTCTGCCGGTCGCATGACTGGCTTCATTCCAAGCAAGGTTTGATAGGTGGTGAGTCTTTCTTCTTCATTCAGCTCTTTTATCGAGCGGCCGTCATCTTTAAGTAGACACGCTCTGAGAATTCCATCGGACGATAGTCGCCAACGAGAACACTGACCACAAAAAGGCTGTGACTCAGAGGCAATAAAACCAATCTGAGCACCCTTCTCTGTTATAAAATTAAATGATGTTGAATCGGCCGCACTTGAGACTGATTTCAGATCGTGATGAAGCTTAATGCGTTTAATGAGTGCATTGGCGGAAATAAACTGATCTTTCTGTTCGCCACAGGCAAAACCAATTCGCATAAGCTCAAGGAAACGAACTTCTACGCCGGTATCTTCGGCAAACTTAACGAAGTCCATAATCTCGTGATCATTAACACCTTTCATCACCACCATATTAACTTTAACAACAAAACCAAACTCTTGGGCCTGCTTAATATTCGATACAACTCTTTCGAGATGATTCGCAAAAGTAATCTTTTTGAAATTCTCGGCATCCAGACTATCGAGGCTGATGTTAAGATGGAATATCCGCGCCTCTTTCAGCACATCAAAATATTTGTCCAGATAGACAGCGTTGGTGGTAAGAGCAATTTTTTTGATTGGCAGTGCCCCTAATTTCAGCGCTATCTCCGAAAAGGACTTCCTCATAAGTGGCTCCCCACCCGTAAGTCTGACCTCTTCAAGACCCATAGAGACGAGCTGCCCCACAACTTCAGCATATTCATCTGCAGAAAGGTACTTGCTCTCGTCCATGAACTGTTGATCCACTGGCATGCAGTAATGGCAACGAAGATTACATTTATCAGTCAGAGAGACTCTGAGTTTTCTGACCTTGCGGCCATGATCATCAATAAGGTTCAAAGTGTCCTCCATGAGTAGAAAGAAAAACTTTCTCCGGATTTAAACACCGATTGATCTTTTGGTAGTTCTATAAATCCATCACTGCCTGCAAGAGCGGTGAACTCTCCTGAGTTTTTTATTTTAAGAGGAGTCGCAGTCATGACTCCTTCTTTAGTGAAATTAATTTTAACGGGAATAAAACTCGTCAGAGGTTTTTTAAAGACCACTTCTTCAGTCAGGCGCGCATACATAAGTCTTTGCGGAAGAATGTAGCGGTGAAGACAAACCAGACTCGATACTGGATTTCCTGGCAATCCAACCACCGTCACCGCACGTTTTGCATCGATCCCAAACCATAACGGCTTGCCAGGACGCTGTGAAACTTCATGAAAGTGTTTTGTAACACCTTTGCTTTCCCATACGCCTGGTAGGTAATCAAACTTACCTTTAGAAACTCCGCCGGAATAAATCATCAGGTCAAAGTGGGGTGCAGATTTTTCATAATGAGTCGCCACTATCTCGGCATCATCTTTCAGATGATCAAGTGTACAATCAGTAAATCCATTCAGAAGGAGAGACGCTTTTAGTGCGTGAGCATTAGAGCGTCTGATCTGATGTGTGAGTGGAGTCTGATCAACTTCCACTAACTCATCACCGGTTGAGATGATCATGATCTTTGGCTTCGCTGACTCAGACAATTGCCCCATTGAAGCCGCAATTCCGGTATGAGGTCCATTGAGAAATGATCCTGCTTTTAAAACCACATCACCTTTCTTACAGTCACTGCCTTCAAAATGAACGCTATCAAAACGCGCTCTTTGGGCCTTCACCACGACATGAGCATATCCATTTTCAATATTGAGATGCTCATACTGAATCACGCAGTCCGTGCCTATAGGCATCGGAGCACCTGTCATCACTTCCAAACATCCCTGAACATTTTTGAGTTCTGTAACTGGATCTCCTGCAGCAGCAACTCCTTCAATTCGATAGTCACCTCTGCCCTTTTCAAGTTCAGAAAAGTTGATGGCAATCCCATCCATCATGACGCGATTAAATGGTGGATAGTCACGATCACTGAGAATGTCTGCAAGCGTACCCAGTTTATCCATAGGATAAGCGTACTTCTTTATGAGTTCAGCAGCAGTCTCTACGGTAATCATAATTGGCTGACAACCTTTAGGCGGTTCATGCCGCCATCGGGATAGGTTCTCACACGCACTTGTTCAACCACATCATGGGTTGAGATTTCAAAGAAAACGTTATTTCCCGCAAAGGGCTTCACATTGGTTTTAGGTAGAATGGTTTTCCATTCGCCTTTCACAAAAGCTTCAGCTGAAACTTCCAAAGGATTATTATTCACAAAATAGGTAAAATTCATTTCCAGTCGCTTAACGGGCAAAGGTTTAGCGAGTCCGACGATCACTTCTTCAAAATGCCCCGGTATCCGTGATCTTGCCGATTCCATTCCATCAAACATGTTGATGGGAGCAAACGGTGAAAGAACCAAGATGGCAGGACTATAATGCTCGTCTGTCGCTTTAAGGATTTTTGCACCCAGAGCTGAGCTTGCATTATTAAATTCCTCTCCACTCTGGATCGCTTTCCAGTTCAACGCCACTTCTCTATCACTTACCTCATAAGGAATACTCATAGGCTTTTTAGTCATAGGAACTTTTTCAATATAAGGACGACAGATGCTATCAAAGCTTTTCTTTTCTTTCTCCGGCAGATTTTCCCCATACAGACCCAGACGGGTGAATCCACCATCTGGGAACATCGTGGCCTTAATCTGAGTTATTTTATTCAGAGGCTTCGGAAGTTTAATTCTCATCTCTGAGTGACCAGTCAGCATGGTCTTCCCGATAATTTCAACCCATGAGTTATTAATAAGACCCTCAAGCTTCACCACCGGTGAATGATTTCCCGTATGGAACTTCGTTGAAAGGAGCACGTAATGAATTTGGGCAGGTTTTTTTAGCTGCAAAGTGAGAGAATCAAAACCAGCAAGATTATGTCTTACCGTTTCCCAGCTATCCATCACTTTACCTTGTTTTCCGAAAAGCTCCGGATCAAACTTCGGCAAATGATCACTGATCAGGTTTTCTGCCTGAGCAAAAAGTTCATTGGTCACTTCCAGAACTTTGGCGCCCACCACCACGTTATAGGCACTCAGAGGATCTTTTGGTCCTTTGTCAGTGATGGGTTCTGGGCGCGTAGGAGTAAAAGCATTAAACACGAGATTTTTGTAACCCATGTTCACGATTTCTTCCTGGGGAATATTATTTACGTGAAAATCAGATTTAAACTTCAAGGTATCAATACCTTCGATATTAAGTTCTTTCAAAAGGATCTGAGCGACTTCGGCATTAAAAAGAACACCATTAAAGTCCCCATTGGAAAGAACAACAAGGCCCTTCCCACGATCAGGTCCCGCAAAACAATGAATATAAATACAACGGAAGCCATCGTTGGCCCCTTGATGAATGGCAAATTTATTAAGTCCGGCTTCACCAATGAAAACACCTAGACCGATCGTCACTCCCATAAATTTCTTGCAGCCCTTGTCCAGCCCAAAAAGCATGAGCCTCGCACTTTCGTGAGACAAAGGACCAGAACCATTTAAATCATGAAAAGCCGTTTCTAAATGAGTTAGGAAAGTTTCCATTGCCTCACTTGTTCCCATAGAGCCAGCGGCCAAAGAGGGAAACATTTTGCGTGTTCCTTCAACGAGGATACCCTGATCCGTAAAACCATGAGCGTATGAAACACTTTTAAGATTGTGCTGCTCAAAACTAAAATCCTTCATTCCCATTTGATCAAGGAAAGGTCTGGTCATTTCAGCGATTGATTTTCCTTCCAGAGCTTCGAGCAAGTGCTCCAGAACTAAAAAGCCTCCACCAGAATACTGGAAAGTTTCGCCCGGAGTATGAAGCACCTTAATAGGTGCGTATCCGTACTCTGTATTCCCATCAAGGAAGTCACGGATAGGTGGCATCTCACGATCAGCAGGAACGCCGTTCACATAGTGCATATTAAGCGCCATGTGGTTCATAAGATGAGTGAGTTTTACTCGTTCATCATTTAATCTAAAGTCAGATCCGGATTTCTTAAGAAGATCATCAACAGAAGTAGAAAGAGAGATTCCCTTGTGTCTAAAATACTCAAGAGCAAAGGCACTTCCCACGGTTTTACTCAGCGACGCCATTTCAAACCAAGTCTTGCAATCGGCTGATCCGAAACTCAACGTCTGAAGGCCCGTGCCTGATGAAATAGTGACCTGAGCATCTTTAATTTTATGTTTCAAACGGGCCGCTTCAATATCAAGGATGATGGTATTGAGAGGCTGAGACTTCATTCGTTTGACCGTAATGTGGCAAAGAGCGAGCCTAGCGTTTTGAAGCTCATCCTTGGGAGAATTCGTCATTCTTGATTTCAGAGATTCAAGTAACTCGGGTCCCGACTTTCCTTTGGCCGAAATAAGAAATTTCATGCCGAACTTATCTTTATACTGCTGACCTAAAACTTTAAGTTCATTTTTTACATCTTCGTCGGCATCAAAAACTTTTGCCTGTTCTCCACTTGCCATTTTATCCAGAGTCTTTTTCCCTTCTCCAATATCGCCGTGAAAAGAAGCTGCATCAAGGAGATCCTCAAGGGTAAAACCCATGATGAGAGCTTCAGCAGACTTGGGTGAGAGGGCCAGACCTTCCGCCATCGTTTTAGCAAAACGAAGACTGCCACACATTTCAAAATAATAATCAAATCGAAGGACTGCTGGATCAATAGCAAATTTCTTAGGATCAATACTCAGAGCTTTTGACCACGGATCCTGAGCATTTCGAATTGCTGACATAGTAAAAGGGAGAAGAAGCTGGGTCGCAAACTCCACCGGTTCTTTATCTGTCATGAGCTTGATCATGAGGTTAAGGGCAAGTGGATACCATTTCTCGGTTCTCTCATCCCACTTAACCTGAACAATTTTTTTATCGTTGGAAAGATCTTTACGAATGAAGTGATATTCTTCACGGGCAATTTTTAAAAATTCTTCTACTGAAAATCTTCCGTGGTAAATTTCGTGCCAGACTTCCCAGCGTGACCTCTCAGCTGTCGCCAGATCATCCATCACACGAACAGGAAAACCATTAATCTGAGACGGAAGAGCGACACAACCATTACCCGAGAGCCAATCCGTGATGTACTGAAGAGACTGGAAGACATTGTAACGAATCTCATCGGGATGATTGTTGGCAATATAGCTCGATTCTTTAATGTCAGCGACGATCAGTGAGCGTGGATAGAGAGGATCACTCTTATCGAGTCCCTGAATATCATCACCGTGAATAAAGCTTAGAATCTCCTGATGATGCTCTGGTTGAAGCAGTGAAGTGACCAAAGTATCAAGTTTTGAAGAATCTCCGCTTTTGTGAATGCTCCACGCCTCAACGAGGGCAAGCCCTAGTCTGACAAAATCCGGATGAGCGACCCAAAATCCTGAGAGATCGCGCTTGAACTGAGTGACCACATCTTTGATGTAGCCCTTCATGGTTATTTGAAACGACGGACTAAAGAGATCATTACTCGTTGGAAGAATGCCATACATCCCACCGATCTTGATTCCTCCCCGAGATCCAACCACCTGAGCAAGGAGATCGTGCGATGCTTTGATATACTTAATCACGATATTAGGATCGGCCTTTACAGGAATGCGGTAGTTATGATCTTCCTTGAATAGTCTCGCTGTAGAAGCGAGGTAATCATGCCAGCCCAGAGATGCACCCACAAAGTACGGATGAAGTTCATCCATGATTTCATGAGCACGAAAGACCGCACGAGGATTTTCGAGCACGATCATCAAACGGATGGTTCCAATTTTATATTGAGCATGATGACTCTTAATCATCTTCTCGGCCGTCTCTATCATGAATCTGATGTAGCGGGCCTCTTCTTCATTTTCAAGCTTTGGTACATAGAAACAAAGGGCCTTGGGATTGTGCCAGTTCTTAAATAAGTGAAGTGCAAAGTCATAGAGATGAAGCGGAAGCGGATTACTTTTATAAAAGAGGAAAAAACATGGAAGAGCGAGTCCTGGAAAACGTTTGAGCGGGAGTGAACGGTCAGTTTCAGCTAGAATGTAACCATCAAGCTTCAAGGTCCCGTCTAAACAGGCCGAAAGATTTTCTCCAGATGAGATCAGATCTTCACGCATAGGAGTTTTAGAATCTTCATCGTCGGCTCCCCATTTTGGAAGCATCTTAGAACTTTTAAGTAACTCTCCCACAACAGGTGGCTCTTCTTTAAGTTTACGGTGATAAGCATTCATGGCATTAATGCAAAGCTTGGCATTATCAGGAGGACCGAACAAGGTCACATGAGTTCCCTGCAAGTACTCTGGAATGGGGGCAACAGCATTCCCACCCTCACGGCAGTAGTGATCCGACTTAGGACCAAAAACAATACGACCATCTCCATCTTCCATACCGAAGACAGTTTTATAATCAGGACTTAAAAAATCACGCTTAAAATCAATATTGAACGTTGCGAGCGCGCGAGTTCTCTCATCGATAAATTTTCGATCACGAATTCGGCGATTTAAAACACCATTAAGTTCATCTTTTACGGCGTCATAGAGATCACAAAGAAACTTCAACGATTCTTTAGTTTCAAGTCCGCCGGTTTTTCCTATATGCAATAGATTCGAAACACCTTTATAGGGCGTCGCCGATTTAAGCAGGTGATTCTTTAAATCATCAGAGAGGTAATCATCAAAATAAGGGATGTCTGATTTTTTCAACTCAAGAACCTCGATAAGTAGAATAGCCATACGGATTTAACAGCAAGGGCACGTGATATTTACGATCAACATTAGTGATCTTAAAAACCACCGGTGTATTCATGAAGAAAGACTCTTCACCTTTAAAATAGTCTTCTATGGCAAAAGTCAGACGGTAGACACCTTGCTCTTTAGGACAATTAAAAACAATTCTCCCATCAGCATTGGTTTTATCCGTTCCGATTTCTATCCAGCTTTTCTGAGTTTGCTGCTCAAGCACTACAGTGACGTTGGCGGCAGGAGCACCCTTAGTCGTATCAAGAATATGAGTCGAGATCATGGTGTCCCCGCTTTAAATTTAAATTCAAGTGCCGATGCACCCGTTTCAAGGACTTCAATTTCCTGAGTTTGACTTCCAAAGATTTCATGCCAGGCCTCAATCGTGTACTTACCGACTGGAAGTTTAGGCAAAGAGAATTCACCCTTAGCGTTTGTTACTGAGAAGAAGGGGTGCTCCATCACGGCCACATAGGCGCCCATCCATGGATGAACTGAACACTTCGCCTGAAGAAAGACCTCTGGCTTACTAAAGATCTTTGTTTCACGCTGATCTTTTTTAGGCATCGCCATATTGAAGCGCTGATTTTGAGTCGTCACAGATCTTACGTTATGAAAAACCGGATCAGAGTTAATGAATGTCACTTTCTGTCCAACTCGAGCAACCGTCACTCGAGGCGTATAGAGACAGCCTTTCTGATCAAGTTCAACCTCTTCTGTCGGAATATCAGTATAGGTGATTGCTTCCTGTCCCTTGATAACTCGAACCAGAACGTTTTGAACTTTACCGTTTTTGACCAACACTTCATTGGAGTAAACATCTCCCTGACCAGGTTTAGCACAGCCAGAGGGAAGACTTAATTTTTTACTGAGCGGTGGTGTCCCTTCAAAAAGTGCAACACCCTTTACGTCAAAAGTTTTTGAACTTGGTGGCGTTACTGTCGTCTTAATCACTTCATGCATGTGGCTGGTTTCAACAGGTGCTGATACTTCTCCCTCGTCTTGTCTTTGGGCAGAAAATACAATCACGCCCGTAATGAGGGCAACACCTATTACAGCGGCCGTCATTGAACGTTTAGGATTAGTTAATCGAACCACAAAGTATTCACGGATGGCAGCTCCACCAGCACTGATCAAAAGAAGAATGATCCAGTTGTATTCATGGCCATAGGTATTCGGGAAGTGATTGGAGAGCATGATAAAAATAACAGGCAAAGTAAAATATGTATTATGTGTCGATCTGTTTTTGGCGTTTTTACCCCAGTCCTGATTAACCGGCTCACCTTTGCGGGAAGCCTCCACCATTTTAATCTGGCGAGGAATGATTCTCATAAACACGTTGGCCGTCATCCATGTCCCGAGCATCCCGCCGATATGAATATAAGCCGCGCGCCCACTTAGGGTATGACAAAGGAAGTACGACATCCCTACTAACCACGAAAGGGTGAGAATATGGCCAATGATCGGTTTATGTTTTGTGAATTCTCTTTCCCAAACCAGATCGTAAAAAAACCACGACCCAAAAATAGTAAAGAGACTGATTAAGACACCTTGAACGTAAGTGATATCTGAGACCATCGAATCGAGCAGAAATGTTCCATCCCCTGTATAAAAGATGAGAGCGACAAGAAACATCCCGCTCATCCAAGTCCAGTATGATTCCCACTTAAACCAGTGAAGGCGTTCAGGAACTTTAGTTGGACCCATGAGAAGTTTTTCTACATGATAAAAACCACCACCATGAACCATCCACACTTCACCAACGTGTCCTGGCCTGGTTGAATTTTTATTCACTTCAAAACTTCGATCAAGCCACATGAAGAAAATAGAAGTTCCAATCCATGTCACAGCTACAGTGATGTGAAGCCAGCGGGCGAGGAGTAAAATCCAGTCAAAAATATCTTGGTTCATAGACTCTCTTTAGGGTTGATCAAAAAAGTAGCTTATTTAACCATTTCACTTCTGAAAAACCAACGTAAAAACAGCACCTTAAATCAAGATTAAGTCTGCGATTTCAAGCCTTTAATGCAAAAGGCCACCCTAGGGTGGCCTTACATGCGAAAAATCTGTCTAAGATTAAAGTTTAATCGATTAAAATTGAATAAGTCATCGCAGACTTAAGAAGCTCAGCCGATTTACCAGAAATAATTAATTCTTTACCAACGATCTTAGCTTAGCCTTTCTTTGTCTTCATAGAAGCTGAATAACTTAGAGTGATACTTGAGTGTACAGTCGTTGTGAGATTCTTGTTCACGTAAGTTGTTCTACCACCGTGAGTATGACCATATTCTTGAAAATTTTACAGCGAGCAGTTCTTGGTAATTTTGAATTCCTCAATCTCATCGAGTCTGAGGATTTTAAGTCCTCGCTCAGCTGCATAAGTGAGAAATAAATCTGTCGCTTGAACTGAGGGCGCCTGAACATCGTGCTGGAGTACAACTCCACCCGCAGGAGGATTTTTTAACTGATAAGGATACTTAACGTATTTTCCATTCACGAGTTTGAAATCTACGAAAGTTCCCCCTTCATTATGAGCAATAATATTTGAGGACACTTCCTGCGGAGTCATCCCTGGAACCCAGTCTGCCGTGTCCACATCCCAGAAAACCATATTGATACAATTGTCCCCCATCAATTCCTGCGAAACTTCTTTGAGTGCATTGATGTGGTGATAATCTTTTCTTGTTCCATAATCTCCGTAAGGAAAACGGAAGTAATGTTCTTTAAAGGGGTGACCAGCGAGTTTGAAATATTTTGCGAGAGTTAAAAAAGAAGTTTTTACCTGAGCTTTAAATTGATCTTTAGTCAGATCGGCCGCGCGATCATGATTAGGTCCGTGATTTCCTACTATATGACCTTCATCCAGCATGCGTTTTATCAACGGAACATAACTCTCATTCAAATGAGTGGTTAAAACAAAAAAAGTCGCTTTGATATTATGTCTTTTTAAGATGTCGAGAATCTGAGCGGTATGAGTAGGATGTGGTCCATCATCAAAAGTTAATGAGAACGTCCCTGTTTTATAAATCGATGAAGCTCGGTAAGGACTCATACCACGATCTGCACTGGTATAGAATCTGTCTTCCGGATACTGATCCAGTTGTAGAATACCCGCCGAAAGAGAAGTCGTAAGCAAAAGACAAAGGAAAAAAAGTGTTTTCATCCCCCAAGCTTACGATTACCTATTTTCTTCTGTCGAGTATTTTAACGCCTCAATTTCTTACATTAATCATGGCCTATCTCAATCCAGAATTAAGGATGAATAAAACCATACTTAACTCGAGAAAGCTTAAAATATGACGAGAGAAAGTTTTCTAACCAAGGAGTGCTCATGAAAAAGATCTTAATATTCGTCTCGCTTCTTACACTGATCGTTAGTTGTAAAGACCACCGTCAGTTGCAGGAAGAAGTGGATGGAGACACCGTGAAGGGCCAACAGGCCCCCGTTCAGCTCAAAGAACCGACCCAAATGGAAAGAGGATACGACGGTAAAGAGATGGGAGGCGGTGCCGGCAACCGATAGTCTGAAAAATCTATAGGCTTTTAGCCTTTGCTTTTGACGGCAGGGAGGACGGCAATTAATCTCGGCCTATGAAAAACATCTTAAGTGTCGTCTGTGTCTTGGTCAGTCTCACTTCTCATGCCCAGGTCAATCGAAAGCCCTATCCCATGGGACCAGATTCAACCCTGACTCCAGGATCTCTGTGTGATCGACCTACTTCTAGACGGTACCCTGAAAACATCGCCTACTGTGAGAGAGACGTCACGGGTGAAACGAAGGATTATGTTTTTAAACAATACACAGTACAGCTCGGCTACACCTTAGGTGACCGTCATAAAAATTTCAAAGTAGATCACTTTATTCCACTCTGTGCCGGTGGAAGTAACTATGAGGATAACCTCTGGCCCCAGAATATTTCCGTTTATCTCAAAACAGATCCGATGGAAGAACTGGGTTGCAAGAAATTGAGCCTAGGTTTAATCAAACAAGCAGATCTAGTCACGTTGATCAAAACAACAAAAAGAAACCTCTCTTTATTGCCGCAAACGATGCAAAAACTAAATTCTCTTTAAATTTCGATCATCGAACCAATTTCCATCACGCGATTTTTTGGAAGTTGGAAGAAGTGGGTCGCAGGTTGCGCATTTCGAGACATGATGGCGAAAATATGCTCTCGCCAAATCGCCATGCCTTTTTTCTCAGAGGCCATGATGTGCTCTCGTCCTAAGAAATAAGTAGCTTCAAACGGTTTAAGTTGATCTCCAGCATCCAAGGTCAGTCCATTTAATTCAACCGGTACATTCGGTAAATCCATAAAACCGTATTGAACAACAACACGATACATTTTTGGACCGATATTCTGCAAACGCACGCGATTTGAAGACGGCACATGGGGAATATCAAGGGTCTGAACAAACAGAAGAATCAAATGCTCATGTAAGCAATTGAAGTGATGATAATTTTGAACCAGAGTGGTCGGTGTGTACTGAGGATGACCGAACATGTAGATGGCTGTTCCCTTCACGCGAACAGGAGGATTTTTATTAATTCCATCCAGAAATTTATTGAGAGGGATAACGAGTTCGAGTAGTCGAGCAGAAAGGATCTGTCGGCCTCGGTGCCATGTTGTCATAAGTGTATAGATGATCACACCAACAACTAACGGTAACCACCCACCGTGAACAATTTTTAATAGGTTGGCACCCCAGAATGATCCCTCGATAAGAAGGAAAAATCCACAGATGAGAGCCGCGAGAATCGGGTTCCATTTCCAACTATAACGGGCCACAAAATAAAACAGAATCGTTGTAATCACCATCGTTGTTGTCACTGCAATACCGTAAGCCGCAGCCAGATTACTCGATGATCGGAACGCCAACACCAGAGCAATACAGCTGATCATAAGAAGGATATTTACCGTACGCACGTAGATCTGGCCGAATTCATCTTTAGATGTGTGACTGATCGTAATACGAGGTATGTACTGAAGTTGAACAGCTTGCATTGTTAAAGAAAATACGCCGGTTATAAGCGCCTGGGAGGCAATAACAGTTGAAAGAGTGGCCAAAATAACTAAAGGCAAAAGGGCCCATGCAGGAGCAAGTAAGAAGAAAGGGTTTTTTATGGCCGCTGGATTTTGTAAAATCAAAGCACCCTGACCAAAATAATTAAGAACCAGGCAAGGTAGAACGACGACAAACCAAGCATGACGAATAGGAGTTTTGCCAAAGTGCCCAAGATCTGAATAAAGCGCCTCTCCACCAGTTACTACGAGGAATACTGAACCCAGAACTGTAAAGCCCTTCCAAGAATTGAGAATAAAAAAATCAAACGCATATTTAGGGTTCATCGCCATGAGAATCTCTGGCCGCTCAATAATTTTATTGAGACCGAGGATGGCCAAAACAATAAACCACAACAGGGTAACAGGCCCGAAGACCTTGCCTACTATTTCTGTCCCATGCTTTTGGATTGAAAAAAGAATGATCAAAATGACGATAGTAATAGGAAGAATATAATTGTGAAGAGAGGGAGCCACAAGCTCAAGTCCTTCGACTGCTGATAAAACGGATATGGCAGGAGTGATAACTCCATCACCGTAAAGAAGAGCTGTTCCAAAAAGTCCGCACAAGGTAAGAACTTTTAGACGCTTCCCTTTACCGATAGTTAAAGTTGAAAGGAGTGCAGTGAGTGCCAGAACTCCGCCCTCACCTTGGTTATCGGCCCTAACAATGAAGGCGAGATACTTTACAGAAATAATTACGATAAGAGACCAGAAAATGAGAGAGAGAATTCCATACACGTTGGGAGCATTTACTAAAATTCCATGAGTGTGATGAAAAGATTCTTTCAATGCGTAGAGAGGACTTGTTCCGATATCACCGTAAACTACACCAAGTGCAGATAGTGCCAGCAAATAATTATACTTTGATCCTGTGTCTTTCATGGTCAGCTATATAAGCATATTATTTTATAACTCGCATTTATAAAGAGTGCCTTGACGCACTTGTCATAAGTATATTTTTGATATGCCTGCTGACTTTAAAAAACTCATGACAGCTCGGTTCTTTTTTACGTTTGCTGTTCAGATGCAAGTGATTGTTCTGGGCTGGCGGATGTATGAATTAACTAAGGATGCGCTTTATTTAGGTTTTATTGGTCTGGCCGAAGCCGTACCAGCACTAAGTCTGGCGCTGTTTGCTGGTTACCTAGTTGACCGAAGTCGCCCTCTGGTAGTTTACCGCCGTTTAGTTTTTGTAAGTTTGACTTCCGGATTAATTCTTCTGGTTTCGCAACTTCCCTATTTTAATGTCTCGCTGGCCAATCAAGTTCCGCTACTCTTTGTCTCATCTTTTTTAACCGGATGCGCCCGTGCGTTTTCTCAACCATCGATGTACTCCCTGGTTCCCAAATTAATCCCTAAGGCCATGTTACCTAGATCTTCGGCATGGATGTCATCGGCGATGCAAACGGCCCGCATCTCAGGACCCGCAGTTGGTGGGATCATGTATGGATTTATCGGTGTTTCGGGAACAGCGGCCCTTGTGACACTTTGTCTGATGGTCACCAGTGTCGTTTTAGGATTGATGGAATTTAATCAGCCTGCGAATAATCCTGAGCGTGGCGCCTCGATCAAAGAAGATCTTCTCTCTGGTGCGAAATTTGTTTTTAAGCATCCTATTTTATTTCCAGCTCTGACACTTGATATGGTCTCCGTTCTCTTTGGAGGGGTGACTGCTCTGCTTCCGATTTACGCTGCAGAAGTTCTTTTTGTAGGTCCTACTGGGCTCGGTATATTAAGAGCAGGTCCGGCCATTGGGGCCGTCGTAATGAGTTCATGGCTAATCACTAGGGATATCAAAAAGAAAGCCGGGGTTAAACTTTTCTGGTCGGTAGCAGGCTTCGGTGTCTCGATTCTCATCTTTGCCATGAGCCGCAATTACATCCTCTCATTAAGTGCTCTCATTGTGAGTGGCCTATTTGATTCAGTCAGTATGGTGATTCGTACGTCGGCCGTGCAACTGATTTCTCCCGATCATATGAGAGGACGAATCTCAGCGGTAAATTCAATTTTTATTGGTTCATCAAATGAACTGGGAGAATTTGAATCGGGTCTGGCCGCAAAATTTATGGGTGCTATGCCGGCAGCGATTTTTGGCGGAGTGATATGTATGATGACCGTAGGGATCGCAGCGGTTATCTGTCCTACACTTAGAAAAATGGATCTAGAAGAACTCGCCAAATAAAAAGGCCACCCGAAGGTGGCCCGATGAGATCGAATCTTTCTTAAATACTAGTAGTACCATCCAAGAGCATCACGACATTCAGATTCCCAAGTGAACTGAGCAGTGAGTGAACCGTTCTGATCGTAAAGATCAGCATCGTCACAGAAATCACCATAGTTTTGGATATCGTAGATAGCTTGCTGACATTCAGAGTTGAACATGAAATCGTGGATTCTGTACCCATTAAGAGATAAAGAATTGTTCCAAGAATCACATGAAAGTCTGTTTGTAGGAATCCAAGAGTAATCACGAATAACAGAACGATAAGAACGAAAGAATCCAGGAGGATTGTAACGGGGGCCAACGAAACGAACTGGGCGATCATAACGACGTGAACTGTAGATCACTCGGTCACGTCTTTGGTTGTAACGGTTATCAACGATAACTGTGCGACCAGAATTACGACCACCATTATTTGTAGTAACAACACGTCCTCCACCACCATTAGAACGGCCAGGATTGTTATAACGTGGACCACGAGCTTGAGCGAAAGCTTCAAAAGCGAAAACGAGAGAGAACAAAGTTAAAAATGAGAATTTCATAGAAACTCCTTCCAAGTTAATAATTCTGAGGTTGGTTATGCCAAACATACCTATGTCACTCAATGGTTAAGCCTAGTTAATGTAGATTTTACAGAGTGAACTAACGTCTCGGAAACTTGTTCTGTAAGGAAGTTTAATCTTTTATCCGAAACTCAGGACTTGTAGAAGAGTCTTTTTCTGACTATTTTGCGGCCATGGAAAAGGTCATTGAAACATTCTCGAGTTCTTCGAAATACAATCGTATACTCGTTCTCATCCTGATTGGGCTTTGCCTGCACGTGATGTATATCTCAAGTTACATGGGCATCTAAAGAAATTTTAGTTTGTTCTCTATTCCCGGTTCGGTTTTTCCTTCTATCGCCGTCCTTAATGCCTTAACAATTTCAACTTCCAGATCTTTCTCAAATTTAAACTCTACTTTTGTACCGATGATTTTTCGTGCTGATTTTTTGAGCAAGGCCTTGACTAAAAAATTCGGTTCCTTAACATCGGCCTTGTCATAATAAAAACCAGAATGAGGAATTTTCACATCAAGCTCTTTGAGAAAGGGCTTAATATAGCCCACAGTTTTTCCATTTTCTGAACGGATTTCTCCAGTGAAATCAATATGACCTTCTTTAATCAGAATCCCCGTCCCTTTCTCTATTTTCCCACTTAATGCGCGCAGGTTGAAATTATTCAACTCAATATCCAAATTCCAAAGAAGTGGCTTTTTAAGCAGACGGATCGTGCCGTCGATCTTTAAGGGAGATGATTCAAGAATATTAGATGAGATATTAAAATCAGAGAAAGGTTTTTTTTTAGTCGGATTGAGATTCAAAAGATGGGCATTAAAACTCGTAAACATTGCAGGAAAGTCCGGCAGAGAAATCTCAGAATCTTTCCAACCTAAATCCAGAATCGTAAAAATAGGTCTATGACCCTGACTTCTTCTTTCGCGTAAGCGCTCACCTTCTTTTTGCAAGGTCTCTACTAACTGTTTTGTGCCTTTAATTTTCATCCTTTCAAAAAGGAGAATGATTTCTTTTCTTTTCCTGAGCATGGTTTTCCAATAAAGAGTCACGTGCATGCGTTCAGCAGTGGCAAACTCTTCTCCATCACCACCATAACGACAAACAATATTTTTAAATACAAGCTCCCCTTTCCAAACTTTAATGTCCATTGCATCGGCATGAAAACTTAAGTAGGGAGAAGTAATCGCAGCTTTCTTGTTCAGAGTATCTAGTATGAGTGACGGAAGGATGAAAGGTCCTCCAACGAATAGAAGGATCAAAGCGAGAACAACATAAAACCAAGCCTTTTGATAAAAAGCTTTTTTACGTTTCAAAATAAACATGGATCCCCTTAAGCGAAGGACTCTTTGATGGCATCGATGGTTTGGTTAATGTTTTTAACCTTGAGTGGGGCCACAAAGATGGTGTCATCCCCTGCGATGGTACCAAGGATACCTGCAGGCCTAGCAATGTCGAGGTGCCTAGCAACCAGAGATGCCGATCCTGGGGTAGTAGAGATAACAATTATGGAATCATTATGTTCTATACTTAAAATGAGCTCAGGGATCGAGCTACCAACGAGGTTTTTCTCCCCGCTTCCTTCGTTCAACTTATAAACTGTACGACCTTTTTGATCAATGATTTTTATCGCGCCGAGCTTTCGGAGATCTCGAGATATAGTTGATTGGTTAACATCAAAACCTTCACTCTCCAATTCATCCCGGAGTTCTTCCTGAGTAGAATTTTTTCCGGCACTCAATAAGCGCCGGATCATCTGAAGCCTTTCTGAAACTGAAGCGGTCATGGTTCTACTTTATGAGCTTTAAAAGCAAAGCTTTCTGAACATGCAAACGGTTCTCCGCTTGCTGGTAGATGGCCGATTGCTCATGATCTGCCATCTCTGAAGTAATTTCCTGTCCACGAACCATCGGCATACAGTGAAGCACGATGGCCTTGGGCTGAGCTAAAGAGTGAAGTTGTTTATTCACTTGGTAGCCTTGGAAAGCTTTGATACGTACTTCATTTTCCTCTTCAAAGCCCATACTTGTCCAGACATCTGTATAAATAGCGTCTACACCCTGCACAGCGAGGTCAGGAGTCGTGAATTTTTTAATTCTCCCAACTGTTTTGCGAAGAGAAACCATTTCCACAATCTTGCCATCGGGCTGATAAGTCGCAGGACATGCGTAGTGAAGGTCAATTCCAACCAACGGAGCAAGGATCATCAAACTATGAAGACAGTTATTTCCGTCCCCAATATAGGCGAGCTTTAATCCTTTGAGATCTCCGAATTTTTGTTTCAAAGTCAGAATATCGGCAAGTGCTTGGCAAGGATGATGCTCATCCGTCAGGCCATTGATCACCGGAACTTTAGAATTCGATGTAAAACGCTGGATGAGATCATGGCCATGAGTTCTGATCATCACTGCGTGCACGTAGCGCGAGAGAACTCCCGCCACATCTTCAGGCTCTTCTTGTTTACGAAGATTGGCCGCAGATTCAATCACGTTTCCACCAAGCTCGGTCATCGCCACTGAAAAACTCATTCTTGTCCGAAGCGAAGGTTTATCAAAAAGCATCGCAAGAGTTTTACCCTTGAGGTCATCGCGTAGGACACCACTATCACGATCAGTTTTAAGTTTATCTGAAAGCTCTAAGAGTTCAGTCAGTGTTTCGGCATCAAGTTCTTTTCCATCAAGGAAATGTGAGTAGTTAGATGACATGGGCCACCTCCTGCATTTTCATAATGTATTCAAGACGAGACATCCCGACACACAAGGTGCCGCAAGTATTTTTATCGATCACGAGTTCACAAATTTCCATGGCATGCATGACACTAACTTTTTCTACCTGATGAGTAAGAGCGAACTCAATAGTGCGCGCTTTTGCGAGCATACCACCAGTGACGCCTTCTTTTTCCATCAGGATTCTGAGCTGAGCAAGAGTAAGAGAATCATACGGAAGACCGTTAAGATCTAAAATCCCACGCTGATCGGTGCAGTAAAGAAGAATGCGCGCACCGAGGGCAACAGCTAATTGCGAAGCTCCCCAGTCAGCATTGATGTTGTAAGACTGGCCCTCCTCATCCACTCCCATCGGAGCAATGACGGGAACAAGTCCCAAAACCAGAGCGTCTTGTACCGCGTGGACATTCATTTTCGTAATCTGGCCTACAAGGCCCAGTTCCCCATTCATCTGTTCACACAGAAACATATTGTCCTGATTTCCCGGAATGCCGATGCAGTTAAGATTCGAGGCGAACAAAGCCGTTGTGATCATCTGATTCACTTCGCCCAAACCTTCTTCAATACAATTCATCATCTCTTGGGTTGTGACTCGTTGACCTTCAAAGAAACTCCACGAGATCTTCTTCTCAAGAAGTTTTTGATTAATCATTGGACCGCCACCGTGAACGATGACGACATCCTGACCTTGATTTTTTAAGTGCACAACTGTCTTAACTACTTCTGAAATAGAAGAAGGATTCGAAAGAGCGGCACCACCTATTTTAATTACCCATGGTTTCATGTTGCATACTCCGCATTGATGTCGACATACTTCTTTGAGAAATCACATCCCCAAGCTTTCACAGTGGGATTAGAGGTCTTACCGTTAAGATCAATATCCACGAGTACGGTGTCAGAGCGTAGAAGACTCCGAACTTTGTCACGGTCAAAGACGATGGGTGCTCCATCTTCAAAAATCGTTTCACCCTGAAGTTTCAAAGTCATCTTGTTAAGGCTTGCTGAAGGAACGCCTTCTGCTCCAAGACGAGCAAGAATTCTTCCCCAGTTTGGATCTTCGCCGTGAATGGCGCACTTAAAGAGTGGGCTCACGGTTAATCCACGAGCGGCTTTTTTAGCGATCTCGAGATTTTCACCATTGTGAATATTCACTTCGATGAGTTTCGTTGCACCTTCACCGTCTCGAGCAATCGCTTTAGCGAGTTCTTGGCACATAAGTGTGATGGTGTTTTGGAAAAGCTCTTTATCATCAAGTGTCGTGACAACAGCTCCAGAAGCACCGTTAGCTAAAAGAAAAGCACAATCATTTGTTGAAGTATCACCATCAACGCTGACCATGTTGAAACTTTTGTCCACTGCGGTTTTTAGAAAACTATGAGCTTCGCTCTCTTCAATCTTGGCATCAGTTAGGATGTAGCCGAGCATGGTCGCCATGTTCGGGTGAATCATGCCTGAGCCTTTAGCAATTCCCGTGACAGTAATTGAACCTGTCGAAAGATTCAAGGTTGTGCTCACAGTTTTTGGAACCAGATCTGTGGTGAGAATGGCGTTGGCAAAATTTTCCGCCGTATCTGTCACTCGGGCAGCAAGCTCTGGCATCGATTTAGTTAATAGGTCGAGCGAGAGGTGCACACCGATCACACCAGTTGAGGCCACAAGGATTTGTTCTGGTGCACAGTTAATGACTTCTGCACAGGCAGTGAGCATTTTTAAGTTGTTTTCGATACCGAGAGTGCCTGTTGCAGCGTTGGCCTGTCCAGAGTTTGTGAGAACAGCACGGATGCTTTTTGAAGGCACGAGTTTTTGCGACCACAAAACGGGAGCGGCTTTGGCTTCATTGAGTGTAAACACACCAGCAGCAACCATATCGGTATCAGAAATGATGAGACCGATATCAGGACGGTACTTCCGCACACCTGAATTTACTCCACTGGCAAAAAAACCACGAGGTAAAAGAGTTCGCGCAATTCCTGGTCCTAGTTTCATATCATCGCCTCCAAGTGAGTCAGTCCTGTTTCCACAGGTAGGTTATTCAGCAAGTTAAAATTCTCTACGGCCTGAGATGCAGCACCTTTGAGAAGATTGTCTAAGCTTGAAAAAAGATAAAGTTTGTCCCCTACGATTTCGTAAGAGAGTTGAGTATTGGGAGTTCCCACCACTTTTTTGAGCGTTACGCCTTTTGAGATGAACGGGTAATTGCCGTAGAACTCTTTGAAGGCCATATCAAGATCCTGCATCGTTTTTCCTGAGAGCATACGAGCATAGATGCCTGCGATAATTCCACGTCTGACTGGCAAGAGACTTGTTGTAAAAAAAGGATCAATCTTTTTTCCACCAATAGTTTGAGAGAAAAGATTGATCTCGGGAAGGTGTTGATGAACACCCGCTTTGTACGGAAGACATTCGCCTTCCACTTCACTGAAGAGTTGGGACAGGGCAGCTTTTTTTCCTGCTCCCGTGGTGCCCGACTTAGCGTCGATCACAAGAGTCTCTTCCATAATGAGATTATTTTTCAGGAGAGGGAGTAACCCCATAAGAATAGCTGTGGCGTAGCACCCAGGGTTAGACACCAAAACACTTGAGCTGGTGTTGATCGGTTTGGCCCAGGGAACTAATCCGTAGTGAGCTTTTTTAACGAGCTCACTTTCTGTGTGTGAAATTTTGTAATAGTTCTGGTAATCGGTCGCGATGTTTTCGGTGTTTAGGCGGAACGCACCTGAAAGATCGATCACGTTGACACCGGCAGCGATGAGCTTGGGTGCGAGCTCGAGCGAGACTTCCGCAGGAGTGGCGAGAAAGACAGTTTGGTACTCAGAAGTTTTCGCCCAAAGCTGGTCGATGTCTTTGGTGCCGTAAGTGGCGGCCAGAGTGACGTTTGGGTGTTTTCTGAGGATGCGGCACAACTCAAGACCTGAGTAACCTGCTCCACCAACAACTGCCACCTGAATAGAACCCGAAAAAGCATTTTTATGCATAGATGTGCATAATTATCCAAAAAAAGATTCACGTCAAGCTATATTTATGTTGTTTTTGTGGTGTTTTATGCATAAATATTCATGTCTATGCATTTTGAATGAAAACAAAGGAGCTCCCTATGACTAATAAACCTAAAAAAATTCTTCTCGCCTTCTCTGGTGGTCTTGATACCTCAGCGATTATCCCGTGGTTGAAAGATAATTATAACGGTGCTGAAGTGATTGCTTACTGTGCTGACATGGGAAATGCCCCTGATGGCGAATACTTAAATAAGTGGGCCAAACAGTTGGGAGCTTCGGAGTTTATCTTTGAAGATCTTAAAGATCGTTTTGCATCTGAGTTTGCGTATGTGGCCGTTCGTGCTGGAGCGACTTACCAAGATGACTATCTTCTCGGTACTGCTTTAGGTCGTCCACTCATTGCTGAGAGAATGGCGTTCTTTGCTAAAAAACTTGGTTGTGATGCCATCGCTCACGGAGCGACAGGAAAAGGCAACGATCAACTTCGTTTTGAAAAATCATGGGCGTACCTTGTTCCTGATATCGAAGTGATCGCTCCATGGAAGAAATGGGATTTCACTGGTCGAAAAGAACTCATGGCCTACTTGGCGACTAAAAATATTCCATTTGAGAATAAAGAAAAACTATTCTCAGTGGACGTGAACCTTTTCCACAGATCGTGCGAAGGTGGAGTGCTTGAGAATGTAACGAAAGAATACAACCCTAGCGGAGTGTATGAATGGGTTGCAACTCCGGATAAAATTCTTAAAGACACTGTGACCGTTAATCTTTCGTTTAAAAACGGGATGCCAGTGGCGATCAATGGAAAACAACTTGGTCCTGCAGCTTTGTTAACTGAACTTAACCAGACTGCCGGAGCTGCAGGGATTGGTGTGCTTGATCTCGTAGAAGAAAGAACGATTGGTCTTAAATCGCGTGGTGTTTACGAAACTCCGGGCGGAACGCTTCTGCATCTCGCATGCAGAAACCTCAAGCACCTCTCTTGGGACCGTGAGCTTTTGACAGTGGCAAGAACTCTTGCGATCTCTTATGGTGAGGCGATTTACGACGGTCACTGGCACTCTCCTACTCGTATGGCAGCTGAAGCCTTCTTTAAAGAGGCGTCTAAAACTCTCACGGGAGATATTACGCTTAAACTTGAGGGCGGTCAGGCCCGTGTGGTTGCTCGTCAGTCACCGTTTGCTCTCTACGATGAAGCAGGGGTGAGTTTTGAGATTGATAAGCACCAGATGCACAAACATGCTTATGGATACTCTAAGACTGTATGTTACGGTCCTTGGAAGGCCGGACAGCGTGATGTTAAAAATGGTATTGCTTTAGAGCTTAAATAATTTAAAGGATTCGACCATGTCGGTACTCTCAACTAACCGCCAACCAACAAAAAGTGAACTCCTCGCGAGCTTCACCAATGGTGTTGTTCCTGATGCTAAACTCTATCAGCAGGAAATTCGGGTGCAGTTGGCCTGGGCCCATGGTCTATCCCAAATTGGGATTCTTTCAAAAGCTGAAAACACTGAGATCGAAAAAGCGTTGATGCTGGCGCAGGAAGAAATGCAGACCGGAAAATTCGACTGGCGCATTGAAGATGAAGATATTCATATGAATATCGAGCGTTTTGTAAATGAAAAGACCAATGGCCTAGGCAAAAAGATGCATGCCGGCCGTTCACGCAACGATCTGATTGCTACAACACTCAAGCTTCATGTGGCGGACACTGCTGAAGAAACATCTCTTCAGCTTAAAACGTTCATCTCCGCTTTAGCAGCTTTTGCTGAAAAGAATATCGATGTGCTCATTCCTGGAATGACTCATCTTCAGAATGGTCAGCCGATTCGTTTCTCTCACGCCATACTTGGGCACGCTTGGGCATTGAAAAGGGATCTCGAACGTTTTGAAACTGTTAAAGCGAATGCACTCAAAGTTATGCCATTGGGTTCTGCTGCCCTTGCTGGGACAACTCTTCCGATTGATATGGGCGCCATTGCCTCGACTTTAGGTTTCGCCTCGGCCCCAATCAATAGCTACGATGCCGTTGGCGATCGTGATGCCATAGTTGAAATGCTTCAGGCCTCTGCCTTCTTTGGCGCTCACCTCTCGCGTCTTTGCGAAGATATTATCTACTGGGCATCTGCTCCAGTAGGATTACTAAAACTCTCCCCTAACTGGTCAACTGGTTCTTCTATCATGCCGAACAAGAGAAATCCTGATATCGCAGAACTGGCCCGCGGAAAATCTGCCCTCTGGATGGGCGATTCTTCCGGGGTGCTCACGCTCCTTAAAGGTCTTGGGACCTGTTACGGGAGTGATCTGCACGAATCAAAAATCCCCTATCTGCGTGTAACAGATGATGTAAAGCTAACTCTTAATATAATGACTCCTTTTGTGAGTGAACTCACGGTAGATTCTAAAAAAGCCGAATCACTTCTCAACCATGGCCATATCCTCGCCACTGAAATTGCGGACGCTCTCACTCTTAAAGGTCTTCCTTTTCGTGAAGCCTACGCTCTTGTGGCCACCATGGTAGAGACTGCTGAAGCTAAAAACATTCAGGTTCATGAGCTCAAAAATAATGAGCTCAACGCCATCACCGACAAAATCGACGAGACATTCTTTGAGTCTTTAAGTTTTGAATCCACAGTAGAGAAAAGAAATTTCTCAGGTGGAACTTCAAGAGCTCAGGTTCAATCTCAAATCAAAAACTTAAAGTAAGTTTTCACTACACTTCGCCAGCGCAGTAGAAATCTTTCGTCCTTCAAAAAATTTCCGTATCTTTTACGTACCACTTGTGCTAATCATTGTCCATGAATTTAAATCATCTAACAGATAAAACTTTATTAAACGATACGAAGATTTTGATCGCTCAAGAGCGGAATTGTCTTACCCAAATATTGTATCATCTCCGGGAAATTGAGACCCGGCGATTATTTGCTGAGCTCAAGTATGGTTCTCTTTTTGAGTATGCTGTCAAGGAATTGGGATACAGTGAAGCAGCTGCAAACCGGAGAATTCATTCTGCAAGATTATTAAAGGAAATGCCGGAACTAGACAAGAAATTTGAAAGTGGCGAATTAAGTATCACAAATGCAACTATGGCCTCGCAACTTTTTAAAAATGAAAACATTAAAGATAAGCGACTCAAAAAAGAGATCTTGAAAAGAATTGAGGGACAAACTAAAAAAGAAGCTGAGAAAACACTTTTAAAGTTCAGTACTCCGGCAAAAATTCCTCCAAAAGAAGAAATTAAGAGAATCAGCCAGGATTCTCATACTCTCAAGCTCGTCATTTCTGAGAAGACGCTTGAAAAGTTTGAGATTTTAAAGAAAATACTTATTCGTAAAGATCTCAATCAAGATGAGTTGTTGGACTTTATGATACTTGCGGCCACTGAGAAGATTGAAAAATCTCATGTCAAACCAAGGACTGCGCCGGCGCAGTCGCCGGAGGCAAGAGTTGTTACTACCGGACTTCGGAGGATCATTTTCAAACGAGACCATGGAAAGTGTCAGAACTGCAGGAGTCAGTATAAAGTCGAGATTGACCATATTCTTCCCTATTCCATGGGTGGAAAGAGCACTGAGAGCAATTTAAGGTTATTGTGTTTTTCTTGCAATCAAAGGCAGAGGATTACACAAAACTTATATCAGAAATTTTAAAATATCGAAGATGGCGGCCCACTCTTCAGGAGTCGGAGGGGAATCGTGGTGTTCGAGGGCTTCGAAGACCGCGGGGATTTTTTTGTGGATAGTAAGTAGTGTGAGGACTTCAAACTGAATAGCAGAAAGCTTTTTGACTTGGACTTTTTCGTTAGATCGGTAGAGGGCGAGGTACTCTTCTCCCATGTAATCATCTATCGACATACCGGCAGGGGGATTTTCTCGCACGGCCCAGAGGTCATTGAGTCTTAAGTTAGAATGAGAAAGATAGAGTGTCTCTTCGAGATGAAACTCGAGGGTTTCGAGATTTTCAGGGGTAATAACTCCTGCATTTTTTGGAGGTGTATGAAACAGGCGCCAGAAGGCGCGTTCATACCGGGCCATACGAAAAATATCTTCATCCAACTCAAGGGTGGCCAAAAAATCGGGGAAAGAATCTCCGTAAGCTGAAAGATTTTTCACATGGGAAGGATTGTTTTTTATATAGGACTTACCAACTTCAAAAAAATCTTCATCGCCCATGAGCAACCAGGTGGTTTCAAAACTTTTGCCAAGTGCTTCCATCATGCGGGCATCATAGTCGCCGCGGTAGACATTTAAGACTCCTAACGGAGTCAGGGTTCCTACGGGGCGAATCAGATCCGAGAGATCAGTACTGGTTTCACCATGAAGAATGGCCCGCAGAAAACTTTGTTGAAACTTATCCATGGGAAAAACCTTTTGCCTTCAAGGCCTCGGCTTCAACTACCGCATAGTCAGGAACATCTTCATCCCACTCAACGAGAACCGGAGCTTTTAATCCGCTTTTTATTTTGTGTTGGAATAACTTCCAGACTTCGGGCAACACAGGACAGGAATGTGTATCAAAAAGATGCGTGCCCATATCTGTAAACCCAGCGAGGTGAACTTCGGCGACCAACTCATTGGGGATACTGTCGATATAAACATAGGGATCAAATTTGAGATTCACCGAGTTTACATAAATATTATTAATATCCAGAAGGATTTTGCAGCCTGATTTTTGAGCGAGGTTACGGAGGAAATCCCATTCAGTATAGGTCGTAGTTTTTAAATCAAAATAAGCGGAGAGATTTTCCAGAGCGATTTGTCGGCCGAGAACTTCCTGCACTTTCTGAATGCGAGGGATGAGAAAATTTAGGCTTTCATCATTATAAGGAATGGGCAAAAGATTGTGCAGGTTCTGCGTCTGGTGTCCGGTCCAGCAGAGGTGATCCGAGACCACCAATGGATCAATGCGCTGATAAAGTTTTTTGACTTTAACAAGGTACTCTAGATCCAGCGGTTCAGCGGCGGCGATGAAAAGAGAGACGCCGTGAAGTCCCACGGGAAAATCATGGCGCACTTTTTCGAGTATCTGAAGTGGCCGGCCTTCAGTATCAAAAAAATTCTCAGTGATCCCCTCAAACCAATCTATCTTGATCTGTTTGGGATCTGTCTCAAGCACTTGCGAGAGATGAGAAAAATGTTGAGTACGAAGACCAATGCCATACATATGTTAGATCTTATTGTTTAGCGACTTTTCCGCCCTTCGCATCACAGTCTTTCTTAGAAAGTTTCACGAGACCCTTACCTTTGCATGAGTTCTGTCCGCCACAAGAAACCGCAGTATCACAACCATTTTTTCCAGAGCAAGAATCAACTTTACCGTGGCAAGTCCCCTGACCTTTACAAGAATTTACACCGTAACAAAGCACTTCTTCTGCTGCTGCTTTTTTTGTGTCGGCCATCGCCCCAGCTGTCATAAGAAGACCAGTAAGTGCTGTAGCAGCCAGAGTTTTGTTATCTAATTTCATCTGAAGTCCTTTTAGTTTGAGTCCATTATTGGAAACAATATATCCTATCCCTCTATACGAATAGGATCTAAAAAAAGTTACAGGGCATCTTTTTTATCAAAAATTAATTGTTTAAAGCAATGCAGATAGTCCCTTTTTATCGATTGGAGCTAACTAAAAGTTTAAAATAAAATGGTCTATGGAGTTCCATTCATGACTTTGAAGATCAGTCATTGCTCGAAAACAGGTTAAACATTGCATTATTCTCACTGAACTCATCATGCCGAAAATGGGCCGGGAGATTCAAAGGAAAATTGCTCAGAATATGGAAATTCATGAAATGATCTAGCTTTTAGTGACAATTTTTCAAAAAGATGTCGCAGGCACTATAGGTCATCTAAAAAACATCTCGATTAAGCGATCTTTTCATTCAAGTTTCAAATCACGGTAAAACATCATCGTTTAAAGCAAATCATGACATATTTATTATCTATTTTTAATATATCTGATAAGTAACTAAGATAATAAGCAGTTGTTAAAAGGAACTCTTATGAATGTATTGCATTTGGTTTTAATCTTACTTGTTAGTCTTTCTTGCTCGAGCAGGACTCTTACAAATAGCGGTTTGGACTATAAACCGGCCTCATATGGGCCGCAATTAGATGAAAGAGGCCTCAGACAAAATTTTCTAGACCGTGGGAGGTAAAATTGAAGCCATGGATTAATTATCACCATCTTTATTATTTTATGACAATTGCTGAGCTTAACAGCATTTCTAGAGCCGCAGAAAAACTCCTTCTCGGCCAACCGACACTAAGTGCACAGTTAAAGCAGTTTGAGGATCAATTAGGAATTCAGCTTTTTGATCGACAACACAAGCGGCTAATCCTAACGGAGCACGGAAAACTTGCACTCGAATATGCTCGAAACATTTTTAAAATGGGTGGAGAAATGTATGAGGCACTCCATGACAGAATAAAACCTGCCAAGGTCAATCTACAACTTGCAGCACTGGATAGCATACCTAAGCAAGTCATGCTTCAACTAACCCAAGCGGCTTATAAGATTGCCCCATGTACAATATCGCTCATTGAAGGGAAATTTGATGAACTCCTCAGGGATATTACGGCCCATAAAGTTGATCTTGCCATAGTCAATTTCTTGCCTCAACTAGAGGCAACGAAGGGTCTGTACCATAAAGTTCTATCTAAAAAACCCGTGTCTATTTACGGAAGTCCAAAATTTAAAAGTTTAAGAAAGAATTTCCCTCAATCAATCATTGATAAGCCCATAGTGCTACCAACATATGATAGTCAAATGAGATACGATCTTGAGCACTGGTTTAACGTTAATCAAATACGAGTTGATGTGATTGCAGAAACTCAGGACACGGCACTCAAGAAGCTGATGGCCGGAAGCGATATGGCGATGATCCCGGCCGCATCCCATACTGTAACTCGCCAGGTTTATAATGGGGAATTAATTGAAATTGGACCTCTTAAAACTGTCTTTGAAGAGCTTTATTTAGTTTCTGCACACAGAAAAATTACTAATCCAATAGCATCAGCATTAATGAAAGAATTTTCTCTTTAAGCAAACGAAGCAATTTAGCTTCACTAGGAAATGGTATGAAGTTTTATCTGACTATGCTTTTTATGTTCGCACTTGTTGCCTGCGGATCTAATCCAAAAAGACAAATAACCATTCAACAAGAAATTGATGAGCATGAAGTAAAATCCCTTCAAGATCTTAACATCCATGCTCAGCACTTGCTCGAGCAACATCCAGAACTATCACCAGAATCTAAGGCGAAATTGACCCTCTATATAAGTGAAACGATGAGTCGTCTTCAGGGGTTAAAAGATGAGGAGTCTAAAATAGTACAATCTCTTCTGAATAGCTCAATCAAGAGTAACGAAACAAGCAATACTCAAAAGATAACCCCCAAAGAACTGAAGATTCATTTGAATGGGATTTACCATTCAAAATATGAGAATATCTTATCGTTGATCGATCACATTAACGAGATGTCTCAGAAAGAAGAAATTGATCAAAGATTCACTAGAGATGCTCAAGTTTTTATGAGAGAATTTCGTTAAAAGCGAGAATTTAAATCGATGAAAATAAACCTTCTCCAAACTATGCGTCTTCTAACGTCACAAAGAAAGTATGTGTACTACTCCATGGGGTTTGGCCTTTCGTCACTAATACTCCCTTTGGGGATTCAATTTCTGGTAAATAACCTTGCCCTATCAGGCATATGGTTCAATACGATCTCATTTTTGCTAATCATTGGTCTTGGTCTCTTGATCGCTCACGTTGTAAAATATTCGCAGGTTATTTTGATCGAGACTTTGCAGCGAGAAATTTTTGTTATTGAACTTGCACGATGGCAAGGATTTAAGAATCAAAATTATTCTCATTATTTTTTTGAGGTTCCTAATCTCTTAAAAGCTTTTTCTAAAGCCTACTCCCATCTTATCGAGCTTGCTTTACTTTTTGTTTTTGGGCTTTCTACAATAGTTCTCTTCCATCCGGCATTTTTAATCATTCCAATTATTATTGGTGTCACGCTTTATCAGCTCTTCAAAACTTTTGACGAAGCAATCAAAACCTCTATCGTTGAATCAAATGAAAAGTATGAAATTTATGACGACATTTCGAAAGGGCAAGATGTTAGCGAGGATCATATAAGAGGATATCTTATTGCAAGAGATGCTCATTTTGTTTTCACTAAGAAAAACTCAATCAAGGTGTCGACCATCACAGTCTTAAGCCAGCTTCTCTTGCTCGGTTTTGGGAGTTACTTGATCCAGGCAGAACAGCTTTCAGTTGGACAACTTGTCTCAGCTGAAATAATCGTGTCTGGGATTTTTATTTCCCTACTCAAACTTCCCCAGACTCTTGAGTCCGTTTTTGACTATGAAACGAGTCAATACAAGATTTCAAAAGCGATTATCGGAGGTAACAAATGACCAGCGAAGATCAATTAATTCGTCCGAAGTTACCTTTGGATTTTATAAAACCAACTCTCAAAAAAGTTATTATTATTTGTCTTTTATTAGTTCTTTTCCTCCCATGGATTGCTTTCACTGTTGGAAAAGGGCAAGTAACAGCAATTAATCCAAATGAGCGAGTTCAGTCGATAACGGCATCGGTGGGTGGTTTCATTAAAGAGTGGCACGTAAAAGAAGGTGATAGAGTCAAGCAAGGGCAAATCATCGCGGATTTAGTCGATAACGATCCCTCTTTTCTAGATCGACTTGAGAGAGAAAAAAATGCAGCATCATCAGGACTCGCCTCATCCCAGCTTATGATGGAAACAGCAAAAATTGATCTTGACCGGCAGGAGAGCCTCTTCAAGCAGGGACTCAGCTCAAGAAAAGATTACGAAAAATCAAAAATAGAGTTTTCAAAACTCAACGTCGAATATTCAAAAAACACTGCCATCTTAACAAAATCTGAGACCCAGCTTTCTCGGCAATCTACACAACGTGTGCTCGCTCCAAGAGATGGAACAGTCACGCGGATCATACCTGGTGAACGTGGTCTCCTGATCAAGGCCGGAAGCCCCATCGCCATCTTTACCCCAGACGTAACGCTTCCAGCAGTAGAGCTTTGGATAGATGGAAATGACGCCTCAATGTTAAAAGCAGGTCAAAAGACTCAGGTTCAATTTGAAGGATGGCCTTCAATTCAAATAGCTGGCTGGCCGTCTATATCCATAGGTACCTTCAGAGGAAAAGTTCACCTCGTTGACCAAGCAAGCTCTTATGGTGGAAAATTCCGTGTCTTAATCGTTGCAGATTCGATATGGCCCAGTCAAAACATCCTTCGCCTCGGTGTTCACGCCAAGGGCTACATAAGATTAAATGATTCATTTGTCCTAAAAGAAATTTGGCGACAGCTTAATGGTTTCCCACCAGTTCTTGAGCCCATTAAGGACGAACTTAATAAAATGCTGATTAACAAAGCTGATGATAAGGAAGTTAAGTGAAATTTTTGGCACTCCCTTTTTTATTCATCTGTTTAAGTTGTTTTGCCTTAACAGAACAGCAAGTGGTGAACTCTGTACTGACACATTTTCCTTTGATTCAAGAGGCAGAACTCAAGGCGAAGTCAGCGGAAGGAGAACTTGTTTCCTCCGAGGGTGCATTCGATCACAAGCTCATCTTCAAATCAAGAAACCGGATAGAAGATCAATACGACAACCAGTACTTTGAAACAACCATTGAGCGTCAAACTGCTTTGGGAGGAACGACTCTTGTGGCGGGTCATCGCCAAGGCCGTGGTACCTTTCCAAATTATGATGGAAAATATAAAACCTCAGGGGCCGGAGAAATTTTTGCAGGACTCTCCCTCCCTATTCTACGAAATTTTAAAACTGACGAATTTAGAACAAATTTAAAAGTTAAACAAATTGAAAATAAACAGGCGCAAGAGCAACTAAAACTCAAGAAACTTGTTTACGTTCATAAAGCACTTACTCTTTATTACAAGTGGGTTTTAGAATCTCAGAAGCTTAAAATCAATCGAGCAATTTTCGAGTTAGCAAAACTTCGACATTCAATGATAGAAAAAAAATTCGGGGCCGGAGACATTGAACAAATAAAAGTCACTGATAATCTCCGTGCGATTGAAAAGAGAAATGGCGAAGTTGTTAAAAATGAAATCGACCTCAATAAAGTAAAAACTCTGCTTTCACTTTACGCAAGAGATAAAGATGGCAATCCTCTTCTATTGACCGAAGAGTCATCCTCAGAACTTATTCTTAAGCATCCTGAGAACTCAATTTCTTCGACGTCAACAATTGACAACAATCCCCAATTAGAAATCTTGAAACTAGAGAGGGATAGATTATCTGCCGAACTTGAATTTTTTGATCAATCACAAAAGCCTGGATTGAATCTGGAGCTTCTTGGCTCAAGAGAGTTGTCATCAAATGCGGCCTATGATCCGCAAAGTCTACAGGTCGGAGTAAAATTTGACCTTCCGTTAGAGAACAGGAAAGCCGAAGGTAAGACAGTTGCATATCTTTACAAAGTCAAAGCTCTGGAAAAACAAAAGTCCTACCTAGAGCAAGAACTTCTGCAACAGTTTAACTTTTTTAAAGATGCAAGCCACCAATCAAAAGAGCGATGGGAAATTACTTCAAGAGAGTTTGAGAGTACACAAAGAATGGCAGAGGCCGAAAAATCTAAATGGAATCAAGGAGCTTCAGATCTATTCATCGTAAACCTAAGAGAACAAGACGTTGCCGATGTTGAGATAAGAAGATGGTCGGCTCTTTATGATTATCATCAGTACATGATTGATGCAAAATTGTTTTCTGCAACACTTCCTCTCCGACAAGAATAGAATAAGGATAGGTGACTATTAGTTTTAGTAGATGAGAAGTTGCACCGAATCCATCTACCACCATTTCTTGACCATTCTAATTGTCTGCCCTCTAGCTTCAGAAATGAATAGATTTCCTTGGGAATCGAAAGCTAAGCCTTCAGGGCCAGAAAGCTGAACAGGGTTATTTACCGGATCTAAACCGCCATAACCCATTCCTACTCCTTCATCCTCTTCAAATTTTGCGGTCCTTCCTCTGAAAAGAGGAGTCCCTAATCCTGGATTATTTCGATTACCAATATAGAGACTTAAACTTCCGCTTCCTGACCTTGAGTAGCAAACCACACTTTGAGTTGCAAATTGGGTTGTTGCAGGTCCTGTGAATCTACCGTTCGCAAAACAAATCTGATCATTATTAACGGCCACGGCATTAGCAAAGTTAGGTCCAGGTGCCAGTGAAATTGTTTCTACAGAGAAAGCGCCAACAATTGTTCCCAGAATGGATCTCGGAGTTGAAGTCGTGTTTACATATTTGAGGAGTGAAGCTGCAGAATTGGTACTGTCTATCACAAAAAAGTTTCCTGAATAGAGCGTATCCATTTCAATATCCCATGGATTTGTAAATCTTGCAGAAGCTAATGTGCCACTAGTTGTACCAAAAGACCCACATTGACCTGAAAAAGCCGTAACTATACCAGAGCCATCAATTTTATGAATACAATGATCTGAGTAAGAAGCGACATACAAAGTATTGCCGGGACCATCTGATCCAAGGCCTGAAGGATTGTTGATGGGTGTAATAATCGCAGGTTGATTATTGAAGAGAGAAAGATTCCCGCCTGCCCAAGTTGTAGCCGCCTGCAAACCTGCTATAACGTTTGTTTTACCTGGATCAATATCAGCTCCCACTACATTTTCAGTGGTTCCGTATGAGTTCAGGGCACGGATAATATTATTATAAGCTCCCGCATTTCCCAAAATACTGTCAGCAAAAATAGGAAATTCTGAACCAGCATATTTGTGAACATCAATGTCCCGCGGCCCGCGCATATTTAATTGAAGTGGATTGGCCTGGTTGATTTGGTCATTGTAAGTTCCGTTACCAATCAGAGTATCAACTACTCCCGTTGAAAGACTTAACGATCGAATTCGATAGTTATTAGAATCAGAAATTAATAGACGATTGTTATTTGAATCAAATTTAATGGATTGAGGATTATTAAATTGAACGTTCTGAGCCTGAAGTGTTGGAGATTCATTGTAACCGGCCTTCGGAATTGATCCAAGCGCAGTGGCGACGGTTCCATTTGCTACAACCGTAGGACTTGCAACACCTGTATCGATGACTAGTGACCTGACTCGGCTGTTATTATAATCCGAAACTAATAGAACGCCTCCATCAATGGCGATATCAAAAGGGTTATTTAGGGAAGAAGCTCTTCCTCCCAGTAAGGTTCCATTGTTATTAGCAGCTCCAGAGAGATTGTTAAGACCAAAAACTATGCCTGCACTATAGGCCGCAACTGCACGGTTACCTATGGTTATTGTAGACGCTGTTTGATTTAAAAAGACAACTCGATGATAAGTAGAATCACTTACAAAGAAACCTAACAAAGCCCCGGCAACTCTAAAAGGCTGAACACCTCTCAGCGATCCGTACTGAGTTGTTGTTGTGGTCCCATAATAGCCTAGCGGTGTAGAACACCAAGCTCCATTAAAGCCACCCGAAATTGTTTTAATATTTCCAGCAGCAACAGAGAACGAATCGAAGAGATTTATAGTCGCATTCCCAACAGGGTTTAGAACTCTTAAGCGACAAGTATTTGTCTCTGTAAAATAGAGAAGTTTATTAACAGGATCAAAAGTCATACCACCAGGTTGAGCAGTAAATGCCGTTCCCGGTATGGCTCCATCAGAGTAAGGAGATCCATTAGAAGTTGTTACTGCATTAAAAGCAAAGACTCCGGGAGTGCCAAAGGCCGTTACCTGAGATAAATCCAGAGATCGAATCCAAGAATTATTATTACAAGCAGCATATAATCGGTTTGGAACGCTGAAGGTATCGACCTCTACATCTAAGGTATTTACAGAGCCCCCGCAACCGAGAACAGTTGTACTCGTGAGTAAACTTGCTGTACTCGTTACGGCGTTATTAAATTGGAGTCGAAAAACTCTCGCTGATCCAGACGGTGATCCAGATTCACCAACGTAAACGTTGGTTACCATGGTCGCACCAGATCCGGTCGTGGTATTTGATATTCCTGTGGGCGTATTAAGGAAGAAGTTTCCAAGTTGAGTAGGTGTCAAATTACCAAAACTTGCCGCTGCTGTGACGTTTGCTACAAACCCAGGCACTCCTAGAATTGCCTTTATTGTGTTCGCAGGAATAGTATAAGGCCCCAATTGGAAACTGGTTGCCTGTCGATTCCAGTACCAAACAACATGCATTGCCATGTCTGTGATAAAAAGATTATTTACCAAAAGACCAAGATTGTGCACCGACATCATTCCAGGGTGAATACGAATTTTTGCAATATTAGCGGCATTAGAGAGACTCAGTTCGTCCCCTATTCCTGGCATACCAGCTAAGGTACAAATTTCACCTGGATCTAAATCATTACAGGCCTGGCTAAAGTAATTTGCATTCAATGAGAACTGAGTTGAACTTGACTCACCATTTGAATCAGTAACACTTAAAGTGAAGTCATTATTTCCAATAAAAGTTGTCGAAGAAGTAAAGACAGATGAGAAAGTACCCGTACTCGTTGGCAATACCACAGCTGAGAGTCCACAATTGGAAGGAGTCGTGCAAGACGAAGATCCTCTAGAAATAGATGATGTGAATGTGTCATTAGCATCGGTAACTATCGCTGATAAAGTTGTTGGAGACGTTGAATTAATTTTTTTAAAAGTCGATGGTATAACTGATGTAATCTGAGGCTTCTGATTTTTATATACCACCCAGTTACGCTCAGCAGGTAAGGCAGGATCATTTGTAGAAGTGCTATCAGTCAATCTTACCACGAGAGTCTGATCACCAAAAACGAGATCTGAAGAATTCAAACTCAAAGAGCTTTCTGATACTCCTGATTCTGTTAATTTTATAACGTCTGGAAAGCCAGCTCGTATAATTTTCCATTGAAAGCTATAAGGTGGAATTCCGGCCAAGGCTCGAGCGGTGAAAGATTTTGTTGTCTCTGTAGAGAGTACAACAACCCTACTCCCTGTAGGTGAGGTTGTTCCAAGTGCTTCCTGAGCTGGGTTAATTACGGTAAACGTCCAAGACAAACTATAGGTCTCGTAACCATCATTCCCTTTGAAAGTCATGGTGTGGGAACCAGTATTTGAACAATCAGGAACATAGTCTATTCGACCGTAGTTTGGGTTAGATGAGATGACCACATTTGGTGGATTATGCACGATGGGAATTCCATCAATCTCCCAGCTTTTTGTTATGGCATCATAGTCTGCATCAACGACTGTCGTATCGAAGGTTATCGCAGTCGAAGAACAATTAACCATCGCTCCTGTTAATCCCGGTGAAAAAGCAACGGAAACTGGAAGGGCGTTTCTTCTTACAGTGAAGGACTTCTCATCATAAGAAACAGAATTGGAAGCCTTCACTTTAAGCGTATGAGTGCCAACCGAAAGTGTAGATCCACTTAAAATTAAATAAGGAGTCGTTCCAGTCTGAAGAACTGTTGAGTCATCAAGTTTAAATTCATAATTAACAACACCCGCACCATCAACAACCGATACGGCGAAGGTTGAGCTACTAATCCCTGTAAGAACGACTGGAGATATAGTTGGTGTGAAGGTCGAAATCTGCACATTCCCCGGTGGGGTTGGCGGATTATTAACAGAAACTGTCCAAGATTGAGTGAAGATTTCATAACCATCGGTAAGTCGAAGTTCAAGAACATGGAAGCCAACGGCCGAGCAGTCTGGTGTATAAGTTAAATTTGCTGAGCTAGTCGTTGAGGACTTTGTAATAAATGGGGTCGTAGGAACAACGTCTGCATTATCAATTTTCCATGAGACAGAGACAGCATCTAAATCGACATCGGAGAAGTTAGAAGTGAGAGCAATACTTCCTCCTGAGCAACTGAACGAGTTTCCCGTAAGTGCTGGAGTATAAGTAGAAACGGAAGGTGGTGTATTTTTTCGTAGGCTAAAGGTTTTACTATCTTGAGATGTTGCATTTCTTCCGACAACTTTTAGTGAATGAAAACCTGGGGTCAGAGTCGATCCGAGGATAGAATAAAATGAAGTCGAATTAGATTGAAGCGTGGTCGTATTGTCTAAAATAAAGTCGTAAACAACTGCTCCGGCACCATCAGCAATAGTCACCCCAAAAGTAGTTGAAGAAGAACTAGTTAACACAACGGGTGAAACAACAGGAGTAAATGAAGTAATGGCAACACTACCAGGAGGCGGTGGTGGATTATTAACAATGAATGACCACGTTTTCTGAGTCGTTTCATATCCGTCAAAGACTTTTAAGGTAAGAGTATGACTACCAGACTGGGTACAATCAGGTGCATAGACGAGTTCAGAATAAGGAGTGATCGTAGTGACAGTCGTAAAGGCGGTAGCTGAATTAACAACTTGAGAGTCAAGTTCCCAAGTCGAAAGGAAACTATCGCCATTTATATCGTTCATGATTCCGCTGAACGTCAGACTTCCAGTGCCGCAGTTTAAAGTTCGCCCAGTCGTTTCCGGACTAAAATTAACAATTGAAGTGGGACTATTTTTCCTGACGTTAAATCTTTTTTCAGCACTTGAACTGATATTTTGTGCCACGATTTTAACTTCGTGATCTCCCACCGACAAAGAAGATCCAAGAATATTTAAAAAAGCGCTATTTCCCGTTTGAAGAGTTGTCGTATTATCTAAGATAAAGTCATAAGTAACGGTTCCGACGTTGTCATTTACAGAGACACCAAAAACGGAAGAAGTCGCATTGGTAAGAACGATGGGATTGATGGTAGGAATGAACGAGGTGATCTCAACCATGTTAACAGTCGTATCTTCTCCGTCACCTGAGTCTTCCAGGCTTCCAAAAGCTCCAGAGCCCGACTTATTACAACTAATTAAACTTAGTAATAATAGGGCCAACATGAGAAACTTCATTTGATCTCCTCGATCAAGTATAAAAGCCAACAAGTAAAACTAATTGGGTCTATATTTTATAGATAATCCCTATTAATAAATTCATCTCTGTAGCCTCGGATTGACCAGAGCCACTCATCGAGATGTAGCGAGTTTCAACCTTAAAATTAATTTCTTTACTGTAATATTTTTCGCAGCCCAAGATCGCACCAAAACCTGCGTAAGAATTCTTAATCGACTGAAAATTTCGCTGATAAAAACCAAGTCCTAAGTAGGGTGAATACTTCGAGTAGCTTAGAACTGATGCCTCACTATTTTTAAAATTCTGATCTGATGATAGGGTTAATGGAAAGTAGTTAGCACCGATGTCAATCCCGTAACCCAAGTCAGACCCACTAAAATCAGAAAGCAAAAATGTATAGCCGACAGAAAGTTCGTATTTCTTGAGAACGGACTTAGAGTAGGAACCCCTAAATGCACTGGGGTTACTAATAGAATCTGATTTGCCATTAGCCTTTGCATTAATAGCAAAAAACCCTGTTGAGAAACCGATCTTTCCACCTTCAGCATAAGCTGAAGTACAAATAGAAGAAATAATCAGAAATTTAAGCAGTCTGCTTGTGAGAGTCACCTGCTTCTCCTTCTCTGGTAAGATTTGAATGATCTTTAGTTCTACTTTTCTCAACAAACTGGTGAGCAAAAGTAGAAATAGATTTGACCCATAGATTTTTTTCAGTGCTTGAGAATCCTTTACTGTCATAACGTTTAAGATGAGTCGATAAGACCATCTTCTGCTTATCATCAAGGCATTCAATAACCATTTTTAAATAATTTCGAGAAGAATTCATCAGTACAAGCCCCCATTTATCTAGAGGAAACTGCGATACAACCTGAAGGAATTCTTGAGGCGCTAGCTCGAAAACTTTAAAGAAGGCCGGTCTGACTTTTAAAATAAATGAGTCTTCAGAGAGAGTCTCATAAATATCCTTTTCATCTTCAATTGTAGCGTTATCAAGATAAGCAAGAATTTCACGATCTTTTTTGTAGCCATCTAACATCCGTGGTTCCATCCATGATTCAATTTCTAATGCTTTTTTGATATAGACAGCAATAAGTTTAGTATCAATCACTACATTCGAATTTTGATTCTCTAATAATTTACCCCAAGCTCCAGGAAAGGCTTTCTTTGCCACTTTTAGAGAGAATGATTTAGGAAGGTAATTGAGAAGGATAAAAGCATGGCTGGCTTCAATAGATTTGAAGAACATGACTGCCTTATCTCCAAGTCTAAAGCTCTGGATTAAAAGCTCCTCAGTTGATTTATCTGGAGATAATAACTCACGTCTACGAGTCATCTTATCAAGAGCATTCAAGCATGCCTGGTCAATTCTGCTTGGTGAAGCGAAGGCCTCAAGCCAACGAGTGCCGCTCCCCATTTTAAAGAGAATTTTTTGTGATTCTTGCGAAAA